>NZ_CP121682.1:906477-1208636 GCF_029760955.1 Streptomyces cathayae | reverse complement strand
CCGAGCGGCCGTTCCTCATCACCGTCCAGCCCAGCGTCGCCGATCCCACCCGGGCCCCGGCCGGCCGGCACACCTTCTGGGCCTACGGCCACGTCCCCAACGGCTGGACCGGCGACCTCACCGACACCGTCGAACGCCAACTGGAGCGCTTCGCCCCGGGGTTCCGTGACCGCGTCCTGGCCCGCGCCACCGCCGGCCCACCCCAACTCGCTGCCCGCAACGCCAACTACGTCGGCGGCGACATCGCCTCCGGCGCGGCCAGCGGCCTCCAGCTCCTGCTGCGCCCCAAGCTCTCCCTCTTCCCGTACAACACCCCGCACCCGGCCGTGTTCATCTGTTCCTCGGCCACCCCGCCCGGCCCCGGCGTGCACGGCATGTCGGGACACAACGCGGCGAAGGCCGTCTGGAGGAGGCTGCGCCGGTCATGACCACCACCCTCACCCTCGTCCAGGGCGACATCACCCGCCAGCACGTCGACGCCATCGTCAACGCGGCCAACTCCTCCCTCCTCGGCGGGGGCGGCGTCGACGGCGCGATCCACCGCCGCGGCGGCCCCGCGATCCTCGAGGAGTGCCGCCGCCTGCGCGCCTCCCTCCACAGCGACGGCCTGCCCACCGGCCGGGCCGTCGCCACCACCGCGGGCGCCCTGAACGCCCGCTGGGTGATCCACACGGTGGGCCCGGTGTTCACCAGCGAGGAGGACCGCTCGGAGCTGCTGGCCTCGTGCTACCGCGAATCCCTCCGCGTGGCCGACGAGTTGGGCGCATGCACGGTCGCCTTCCCGGCCGTGTCCACCGGTGGCTACGGCTGGCCCCTGGACGACGGGGCGCGCATCGCCGTCGAGACGGTGCGCAGAACTCGCACGTCCGTCGAGGAGGTCCGCTTCGTCCTCTTCGACGCCCGGGCCTACGAGGCGTTCGCCGCACAGGCCGGCTGACCGCCACAGAGCGCTGACGCATGAGCTCGGCCCGGGTCCCACCCGAGGCTGCTCGTGCGGCACGACCTGCCACCGATCGCCCTGCGGCGGATCCGACAGCGCCAGGCGGCACAGCGCGTCCAGGGCCGCCGCGAAGGCGTGGTCCGGCGAGGTCGGCCATCTGCGGTAATACCCCGTCACCCCCGGGGTGTGGCACGTCTCGACCAGCCGCGTGTTTCGCCCTCGTCGATGAGACGTCGCCCGGCACTCCACAGGGAGGCGGATGCCTCCCCGATCACTGCCTTGCGGGCCCGGACGTCGTCGGCGGTGACGCCCGGAGTGCGCCATGTACCGCCGCGCGCCATCCAGTTGAGGAGAAGTGGCTGCAGCCGGTCCATCGCTTTGGCGAATTTGGCTTCGGAAGTGTGACGTTCCTCGAATTCGTCCCAGAGCGCCCGCATGCGCTGAGCTTGATCCGTTGGCAGCAGTCTGAAGAGCCTGTCGGCCGCGGCAACTTCCCGTTCGTGCTGGTCGCTTCCCGCGGCACTGTCGTACAGGGGGGTGTCACCGGCGTAGATCTCCACCAGATCGTGCAGGAGAACGAGCTGAACGGTGTGCCCTACGTCGATGGGCTGGTCGGAGTGTTCGGCGAGGATCACCACCATCATCGCCAGATGCCACGAGTGCTCCGCATCGTTCTCTCGGCGGTCCGCCGCAGCGAGGGGGGACTGACGGAGGATGGTCTTGAGATGGTCCACCTCGACGAGAAAGGTGAGCTGGGCATGCAGCCGATCATCGAAGTCGTCAGGGAAGGGCGTCTTCTCAGCAAGTAGGCCCCGGCGCTCATCACTCATGGGCCCATCGTGGCACGCGCCGTCCGGCTCACAGGTGACTCGGCTCCAAAAACACCGGACGAACACTGCTTCCGGCGATGATGGACTCGGGTGACCCTCCGCGACCGCTCCCCAAGATCTGTGCCAGTGAAATGACCCACTGACGTTCCGGCGGCAGCCGGCAGGCGGTCTGTCGAGCGTGCGGGTGTCCGGTGCCGTCCCCGCAGGCGGGGTCAGTTGGTGGCGCCGTCCTTCGCGGCGAGCACGATCTGGGTCTGGGTGGTCTGCCCCACGAGCCGGTCCCTGTCGTCCCGCAGGTCGGTCTGCACGACGACGAGGGTGCCGCCGACGTGCAGGGGGCGGGCCGTGGCGTGCACTCGCCCGGAGGCCACTCCCCGCAGGAAGTTGGTCTTGGACTCGACCGTGGACGTCCCGGCGCCCGGCGGGAGGTTGAGGTAGGCGCAGACCGCGCCGACGGAGTCGGCCAGCGCCATCAGGGCTCCGCCGTGCAGGATTCCGCCCGCGGTGCAGGCCTCCGGGGACCAGGGCAGACTGCCTGTGGTCCGGTCGGGGGCGGCCTCGTGGAGTTCGATGCCCAGCTGTGTCGCGAAGGGCATGGCCGCCAGGAGGATGGCGGGGCTGAGGGCTGCCGTCTCGGAAGGGGGCATGGTGTGCTGCCTTTCGGGATCAGGTGGGTGCTCTCGGACACACGGTGAAGATCGTGCGACGTGCCAACCGTCAGTGTTGCAGCCTGCGTTGGAAAACTGAATCATCGGAGCTGCCGGCCTCGTGCTGTCGCGAGTCGTTGCGGGTGGCGGACGAACTCGGGGCCCGCACGGTGGCCTTTCCGGCGGTCTCCGCGGGCGTCTACGGACGGCCCGTCCAGGACGCCGCCCGGATCGCCGTGGAGGCGGTGCGGGCGACGCGGACGCCGGTCGAGGAAGTGCGGTTCGTCCTCTTCGACGACCGGGCCCACGAGGCGTTCGCCGCGCAGGCCGGCTGCCCCTCACAGCCGCCTGCCGCGGTGGCCGGTTCAGGCGGGGATCTGCTGCCCCGGAGGTGTGAGGTCCCCGGCCGGCCCGTGCCCCCGGGCGGACCGTGGCAGGACGTGCGGACCGGACGGCAGCAGGTCGTGGGCGATGCGGTCGGCGGGATGCCCGGCGTGGACGAGCCCGGCCGCCACCGAACGGACCATGTCCGGCGGCCCGGCGATCAGGGTGCGCCCCTCCGTGAGGGGGGTGCTCCGGGCCACCGCGTGGAGCAGCCGGTCGTACCTCCCCCCGGTCGGTGCCCCGCCCGTCACCGGGACCACGGTCAGCCAGGAGTGGCGTCGTTCGAGGCCCGCCGGATACCCGAGGTCGTAGAGGTCGGACAGCGAGTCGGCGCCGAGGAAGAGCTGTACCCGGCGGCGCACACGGTGTGCGGAGGACCGCCGCACACCGCTGTCCAGCTCCTGCAGCAGTGCCTTCATCGCGGCCCAGCCGGTGTCCCGGACGACCAACCGCAGGGTGTCCAGGGGCTCCGCGTCGAGCGTCAGACTGCCCTTCGGCGGCCCGAGCCGTACCTGGTCCCCGGGTGAGGTGTGGAGCACCAGCATCTCGCTGACCCCGCCGGGGCCGCTGCGCCGGACGTGCAACTCGAGTTCCCCGTCCGGGCCGGGCCCGTCGGCCAGGTAGTACGGACGCCAGGTGTGCGGCAGCCGGGCGGACTCCAGAGTGGTGTACTGACCGGCCCGGTACCGGAAGGTCTCGTGCGGCAGGAGGCGGAGCACCGCCAGGTCCGGCCCGTACAACTGGTGGGACGTCACCGTCGCCCGCCAGCACGGTGGTTCGTGCAGCGCGGCCTCCGCGCCCCGGACCATGGCGGTGACACCGAGCTGCAGCATCCGCATCCAGGCCTGCTCGAGCCCAGGGCTCCAGTACTCGCCGGCACGGCTCCGCAGCGCTTCGCACAACGCGTCCTTGAACGCCGTGTACTGCGCAGGGCGCACGCCGAGTTTGCGGTGGTCGCGGCCGAGCCGGGTGAAGGTTTCGGTGATCTCCTCGGGGCGGTGCAGGTTCTCGATCAGGTACCAGAACGCCCGTGCCAGATGCGCCTGTTGGAACGCCATCGTGTCGGGGAAGAGCGACCGCAGTGAGGGGTGCCGTGCGAACAGCGCCCGGTACAGGTCGTCGATCAGCTCGTCGAGCGGAGCCACCAGGTCCAGGTCACGCAGGATGATCTGCTGGTCCGCGGCCGCGTCGTACGTCTCTTCGGCCGGGGGACGGCCACCGAGGTCGGCACCCGGGTCACTTCCGGGGGAGAGCAACCGCTGACGCAGCCGCATCGCGTCGTGCCGGGCGAGGAGTGTGTGGTACGTCCTGTTTTCCACGCTCATGGTCAGCGGGTCCTTCCCGTCTCGTGTCCGACGACGGGTACCCGCACGGAGCCGGGCCCGATCCGGCCCCGGTCGGCGACCGGAACGGGAGCCCACCGGTCCGGTCGGCGCGAGGCCCTCACCGGGAGCGGGCAGAAGGGTCGGGACATGGCTGGGCTCCTTGAGCGACGTGTCGAGGGTGCGAAGGTGGCTCGACAACGAACAGACGCCGAACCACCGGTTTCCGACGGGAGAAAACGCAGGTCAGTATGGCATCAGGGGCATATGCCCCAAGGGCCCTGGGGGGCAGGGACGTTGGGCCCTGGACAAAGGGGGGTATGTATGTGCACCTGGCCTGCGCGCGTACAGGTGAAGGGTCCCCGCCGTTGGTCATGCACGGGTGAACCGTCCTGGGGGTGACACACCGTCCCCAAGACGTGAGCACTTCGGCCGCTGCTGTCCGGATGCCGCTCGTTCGAGCGCTCGCGTGACACATGTCCGCTGACCGCTCACGCTTTTCGACAAGGCACCCGTCTCCGGCCCGCGGCCTCGGGGCTCGAAGCGTCCCTGCGTCACTGGAGCAGTGAGGGGCGCCGCCCCACCGGAAGTTCAGAAGCGCGAGTCGGCTGCCAGCGTCGTGAACGCCGACCAGGCGTCGAAGGAGACCGCCAGGGGCTGCCTCCGGGCGTCCTTCGAGTCGCGGACGAAAACTGCCTCAGGGCACAGAGCTACCTCCACGCAGTTGCCGCCTCCACCGCCGCTGTAGCTGCTCTTGAACCAAGCAAGTTCGGTGGTGCTCATAGCGCTCCTCGCATCTGCTCCAGCAGGCTCGCGGTGGCTTGATGGCTCAGAGCCTGCGAGCGCATCTTGCCATAGCGCTGAAGCATGGCGCTTGCGGCTTTTGTGTCGGTGACGAGCATGCTGCAGTCGTGCGCTTCGACGTAGCCCACCCACCGGTTCTCCGCCGTCTCGGCGAGGTAGAGAGGGCCCTCGAAGCCGGAGTGATCCTCCTGGATCCGAGACATGAGCTGAATCTCCACGTTCCGGAGGCGGCCCGCATCCAGGAGGTTGCTGAGCAGTGCGTGCGTGACCTCGGCACCCGCCATGCGGCGGTCCAGCAGCGCCTGTTCGACAATGAAGCTGAACGTGCTGTTCGGCCGCTCCGTCAGGAGGCGCTGGCGTTCGAGTCGAGCCGTGACCTGCTGCTCGAACTGTTCCTCGGACAGGGGCGGTAGGCGCCGGTCGAAGAGGGCGCGGATATACGGCTCGGGCTGAAGCAGGCCCGGGACCACAGCGCACTCGTACGCGTACAGCGAGACGGCCTCCTCCTCGATGCCGGCCCACTGCCGGAACCAGGACGCCAGTCCCGCCTTGCGGGTGAGGCTTCGTGCGGCCGCCGCCAGGACGCGTGCCGCGGGCGCGCCCAGGATCTCCTCCGAGCGGTCCAGCAGGTCCCGGGGCGGGAACCGCTTCCCCTGCTCGATCTTGGCGATGTACGCGGTCGAGTACCGCACCAGCGGTGCGAACTGCTCCTGTGTCAGGCGGGCTTCCTCGCGCAGGGCCTTGAGGACCGCGCCGAAGGTCTTGAGGCTGTCCGAGAGTTCCGGCTCGCAGGTCCCGCCCCCGCCCGCCCCGCCGCCGTTGTCCGTCGCCATCGCAGCCGCCTTCCCCTGTGCCGCCGGGCCCCGTTGTCCGTGCCGGACCCGAACGCGTGCCGTGCCATGTGCCGGGCGCGCTGCGCCACGCTCGGCACGCACATCGTCACGCACGGCGAGCGGTCCAGTCCAGCGTGTGCACCAGTACAGCGGGAGCTGTATCAGGGGCGGACCTGCCGACGGGGCGTCAGCAACCAGCAGGCTGGCCCCCATGCAAGCTCCTCACATCCCAACGCCGGCTCCGGCGCGCTCCTTCGCGCAGCGCTTCTCCACCACCCGGCGCGGTGCGCGCCTCGCCCGGCTGCTCGCCGCGCACCAACTCACCGAGTGGGGCCTCCCGCACGGCACCGAAGCGCACGACGCCGTCGTCCTCGTCGTCGGGGAACTCGCCGCGAACGCGGTTCTGCACGGCCGCGTCCCGGGGCGGGACTTCGCCCTCCGTCTCGTCCACGACAACGGTAAGGACCTGATCCGGATCGAGGTGTCCGACACCCACTCCGCCCTGCCGGCGCGCAGGGCCCCCGGTGCGGACGAGGACGGGGGGCGTGGGCTGGTTCTCGTCGACGCGCTCGCCGTCGACTGGGGGGTGCGCGACCGCCCGGGCCCCGGCAAGACCGTATGGGCCGAGTGTGCGACGGCACCCCGGAGTCTCACGCACCCCTCGGCGCCTCGCCCGGGGCTGTCGGGGGAAGAGGGGCCGGCTGGAGTGAGGGGAGGGTCAGGTGCCACCAGTCGGTGAGGCGGTCGGGGACGGTGGCCGCGCCCTCGAGCGCCTCGGTCAGGGAGCAGAGGCCGAAGAAGGCGCGGACCAGGGTGCGGGCGGTGCGGGCGGGGTGGACGTGGGGCGCCAGGTGGCCGGTGCTGCGTGCCTGGGCGAGGAGGCGGGTGGCGGCGGCGGTCCACAGGGCGAAGGGGTCGGGGAGTGCGGTGTTGACGGTCTCGCGTTCGGCCCACAGCCGTGCGCCCGCGCGCGTGACGGGATCTCCGGAGAGGGCGTGGGCGATGTCGTAGCTCAGGGCGACGAGACGGTCCAGCGGCGGGACCGTCTCGTCCGCGTACCGTGCGGAGAGGTCCGGCCAGGTGGCGAAACGGTCCTGGACCACGGCGAGGGCGACGCCCTCCTTGCTGGCGTAGTGGAAGTAGACCGAACCGCTGGTCCGTCCCGACCGGGTGCTTATGTCGTTGACGCTGGTGCCCGCGTAGCCGCGTTCGGCGAAGAGGGAGGCGGCTGCTTCCAGGAGTGCTCTGCGGGTTGCTCTGGCCCGTTGCTGCAACGTCCTGTCCACCTTCGCTCAATTTCTCCGACAACGACGAATGTAGTGCGCCCGCGTACGCCGGGAGCAAGTAAGGGTCACACTCACGCGGTAATTACGCATTTCTTTCGAGGGTGAACGCGGGCGAGTGGTAATGGGGTCGGTCCACTGCTGTTCCGGCCTCGCACGGTGGCTGCGGGGTCCGGCGCCGCCGGCGCGGGTTGCCCGGCGAATATGCCTCAACTTCCCTGTGGTGCGCCCTCGTTGGCGGATCGTACTTCCGGCCGGCCCGGTCGGCGTCCCGGGGGTCATACACCCCGGCCGCCCTCGCCGTCGATAACTCCTTGCGGTCATTGCCGCACCCTCCGGAGCGGAAATAACGTAACGGTCGTGATGTTTCCGTTTATTGCCGAACGTCAGGAATGCGCGCAATTCCGTATTCCGGTTGCTCCCTGACGTGCGCCGATCTGTGGCGCACCCGGCACGAGACACCGTCAGACCCGGATCGCGGTCACGCCGCGTGTGACCGCCCGCCCCTCAGGAGGCCGCTGTGACCACTCCGGTACACCCTCTGCTCGACTGGTCCCCCGAAGCAGTCGTCTTCGACTGCGACGGCACGCTGATGGACAGCGAACGCCACTGGCAGGAAGCCCGCCGCCTGGCCTTCCGGAACTTCGGGCTCCAGGCCCCGCCGGGGTTCGCGGAGCAGGCCAAGGGCGTGCACTACGCCGACTGCGGGCGGCTGATGGCGGAGTCGGTGCGCAAGCCCGAGCTGACGGCCGACCTGACCGCGTCGCTCCTCGCGAACTTCCTGTCCCTCGTCGCCGACGACCCGGTGACGATGCCGGGAGCCGTCGAACTGGTCCGGTTGCTCTCCAGCCGGCTGCCCCTGGCGGTGGCCAGCAACTGCCCGCTGGAGGTGGTCGAGGAGAGCCTCGCCCGGGCCGGACTGCGGGAGCGCTTCCGGCACGTCGTCGTTCCGTCCGGGGCGCCGCGGGAGGCGGACGGCCCGGGCGGGGCGCCCGCGGCGGAGGCGGTGCGGCCCAAGCCGTGGCCCGACGTCTACGCCGAGGCGGTCCGGCTGTGCGGGGTCCGCCCCGAGCGGGCGCTGGCGGTCGAGGACTCCCTGACCGGTGTGGAGTCGGCCCGCCGGGCCGGACTGCGGGTGCTCGGCGTCGGCCCCCGGCCGGACGACGGGGACGAGGGCGGGGCCGACCTGTGGGTGCCCTCCCTGGACGACCCCGAGCTCCTGACGTGGGCCCGGACCCGGGTGACCGGGCCGGCCCCGGACAGTGGAAGCAGCGGAAGCAGTGGAAGGGGCCAGGGCCCGTCGTGAGGGCACCGTCCGGCCCGCGACACCCGGCGGGGCCCTCCGGCGGCGGCGGGCGTCAGTCGGTGAGGCCCAGGGCGCCCGCCGCCTGGATGGCGAGCCACACCTCCGTGAGCGCGCCGGTGGAGGACAGGTCGCGGCCGGAGAGGACGCCGAAGCGGCGCAGGCGGTAGGCGAGCGTGTTCGGGTGGATGTGCAGCGCCGCCGCGGCGGTCTCGGTGCGGCGGTCGCGCTCCATCCAGGTGCGGACGGAGACCAGCAGCTGGGAGTCGTGGGCCGCGTCGTAGCGCAGCACCTCGCCGAGCACGTGGTCGACCAGCGCGTTCAGCACCGCGGGATCCTCGGGCAGCCAGCGGCCCGTCGCGTCGGCGCCGTACCGGACCAGCGGGCGGCCCGACTCGACCGCCTTCGCCACCGCCCACAGGGCCTCGCGCTGGGCGACCTTCAGGGCCGCGCCGGGACGGAAGGGGCGGCTCATCCCGGCCGCCACGGCCGGCAGCCCGCCGACGGCGTCGGCCAGCTCCGGGGCACCGAGCACATAGCGGTCGCCGCCGCGGGTGAGCAGCAGGTGGGGGTGGTCCTCGAGGCAGTGCAGCAGCGCCTCGTCGGGGGTGTGCCGGACGACGAACAGGGCAGCGTCGCCCTCGATGGAGTGCCGGGCGAGCCGGCGGCGGGCGGCCGCCGGGTCGAGCACCTCCTGGAGCAGCTCCGCCAGGGTCTCGGCGCCCTCGCGGCGCAGTGTCTCGCGCTCGTTGCGCACCATCGCCACCTGCAGCGCCGCCACCGTGGCGATGTGCTGGACGACCGCCAGACCGGCGGGCTGGGCGCCCTGCCGCTCGTACGCCACCAGGAAGCCCGCCGGGCCGCCGGGCGCCGGCACGGGCAGGACGAAGCCGCCGGGGACGGTCGGCGGGGCGTCCACCGAGGAGGGCAGGACGCCCGGGTCGGGGGTGGGCACCCCGGGCAGCAGCGGGCGGCCCTGCGGGGTGCAGAGGTACACGTCGTACCCGGACAGGCGCTCGAGGCGGCGCAGGAGCGACGGCGTGTCGAGGTCCTCGGCGACCAGCCAGCGCAGTGAGCCGAAGACCTGGAGCTGTGCGCCCAGCCGGTGCCGCGCGTCGTCCTGCACGGCGGCGGCGACCTCCTGGGACACCGCGATGAACGGAACGGCGAGCGGCACCTCCAGCACCGGGAAGTCCCGCTCCTCGGCCGTCCGGAAGAACACGTCGTGCAGCGGGGGTGTGTGCAGCTGTGCCGACAGGGCCAGCGCGGAGACCCCGGCGTCGTCCAGCAGCTCCAGGAAACGGCGCTGCCCGGCGGCGCTCCGGGGGATCGCGAGCCCCGTCGTCATGATGACCTCGGCCCCCAGCAGCCAGGGCGTCGGGTCGTCCAACTCGCATACGTGCGCCCACGATACGGAGCGACCGAGGCCGTTGCGGCCCGCCTTCACCGACAGCTGGAGGGCGGGAAAGGAGAGCAGATCCTCGACGGTGAGTTTGTCGGTGGCCACATATATGAGGCTATCTCTCTGTGATTGCCACCATTGTCGCAGGTCAGCAAGGGGCTCAGACTGTGGAGCCGTCCCCCGGTACGAACGGCAGGTGAAGAGCCCATGGCGACCTCGGTCACCGAAATCGAGACTCATGGTGTCGAGCAGATTCCGGACGAGGACCGTACGGCCCGTCCGCTCGACCTGTTCCGGCTCGCCTTCGGCGGCGCCAACACCTTCGCGACGTGTGTGCTGGGTTCCTTCCCCATCCTGTTCGGCCTTTCCTTCTGGCAGGGGCTCGCGGCGACCGTGCTCGGCCTGGTCGCGGGCGCCCTGCTGCTCGCGCCGATGGCGCTCTTCGGACCCGCCAACGGCACCAGCAACTCCGTCTCCTCCTCCGCCCACCTGGGAGTGCACGGGAGAGTCGTCGGCTCCTTCCTCGCGCTGCTCACCGCGGTCGCCTTCTTCTCGATCTCGGTGTGGTCCTCCGGCGACGCCCTGGTCGGCGGCGCGCACCGGATGCTGGGGGTGCCCGAGTCGACACTGACGTACGCCGCGGCGTACGCGGTCTTCGCCGGCCTGGTGCTCGTGGTCTGCATCTACGGCTTCCGCTTCATGCTGCTGGTCAACAAGATCGCCGTGGTGGCGGCCTCGGCCCTGTTCGTGCTGGGCGCCTTCGCCTTCGCCGGCGACTTCGACCCCGGCTACGCGGGCGCCTTCGCCTCGACCGCCGACCCGCTGTTCTGGCCGTCCTTCATCGGCTCCGCGCTGATCGTGCTCTCCAACCCGGTCTCCTTCGGCGCGTTCCTCGGCGACTGGTCCCGCTACATCCCGGCCGCGACGCCCCGCCGACGGGTGATGGGCGCCGCCTTCCTGGCCCAGATCGCCACCCTGCTGCCGTTCGTCTTCGGTCTGGCCACCGCGTCGGTCATCGCCACCCAGGCCGGGAAGTACTTCGACCCGGCCGCGCCCAACTACGTCGGCGGCCTGCTCGCGATCGCGCCCGGCTGGTACTTCCTGCCGCTCTGCCTCATCGCGCTGATCGGCGGCCTGTCCACCGGCACGACCGCGCTGTACGGCACCGGACTGGACTTCTGCAGCGTCTTCACCCGCTTCAGCCGCGTCCAGGCGACGGTCCTCATCGGCGTCCTGTCCATCGGGTTCATCTTCGTCGGCCGGTTCTGGCTGAACCTCACGCAGTCGATCTCCACCTTCGCCACCCTGATCATCACCTGCACCGCGCCGTGGATGATCGTGATGGCCCTCGGCTACGTCACCCGCCGGGGCTGGTACGACCCGGAGGCGCTCCAGGTCTTCAACCAGCGCCGCACGGGCGGGCGCTACTGGTTCAGCCACGGCTGGAACTGGCGCGGCCTGGCCACCTGGCTGGTCTCCGCCGGGGTGGCCCTGCTCTTCACCAACCTGCCCGGCCAGTTCGTCGGACCGCTCGGCAACCTGGCCGACGGCATGGACATCTCGCTGCCGGTCGGCCTGGTCCTCGCGGCGGTGCTCTACCTGGCCCTCCTCGCCCTGTTCCCCGAGCCGCGCGGGGTGTACGGACCGGCGGGACCGCGCCTCGTGAAGGCCTCCGACACCGAGGTCCTGCCGATCAGCGGCGACCCGCAGGAGACGCCGGAGGCACCGGCGGAGCCGGCACCGGTCGGCTGACCCGTCCGACGGCCATGGAAGGTCCGGCGGTGGGCCCGGAAGACGGGGGCGACCTCCGCGAGGTCGTCCCCGTCCTGGTGGGTCCTGGTGGACGCATCCGGCACCGCCTCGGACGGCATAGGCGAGACCGACCGAGGTTCATGACGGATTCCTGCGAGACCCCGCCCGCTCCGTCCCCGATGCTGGACCCATGCAGAAGGGGATGCACACCGACACCGAACGCTGCGTGCGGGCCGTCCGGTCCAAGGACGCGCGGTTCGACGGCTGGTTCTTCACCGCCGTCCTGACCACCGGCATCTACTGCCGGCCCAGCTGTCCGGCGGTACCGCCCAAGCCCGAGAACATGGTCTTCCAGCCGAGCGCGGCGGCCTGCCAGCAGGCGGGGTTCCGGGCCTGCAAGCGGTGCCGCCCCGACACCAGCCCCGGATCCCCGGAGTGGAACCAGCGCGCCGACGCAGTGGCCCGCGCCATGCGGCTGATCGCCGACGGGACCGTGGACCGGGAGGGCGTGCCCGGCCTCGCCGCCCGGCTCGGCTACAGCACCCGGCAGGTGGAACGCCAACTGCTCGCCGAACTGGGCGCCGGCCCCCTCGCCCTCGCCCGGGCCCAGCGCGCCCAGACCGCGCGGCTGCTCATCGAGACGACGGCCCTGCCGATGACGGAGATCGCCTTCGCCGCCGGGTTCTCCTCCGTCCGCTCCTTCAACGACACGGTGCGCGAGGTCTTCGCCCTCGCCCCGAGCGACCTGCGTGCCCGTGCGCCGCGGCGCACTCCCGGCACCCCCACGAGCGCCCCCGGCGGCACTCCCGGCGCGCTGTCCCTGCGCCTGCCGTTCCGCGCCCCGCTCAACCCCGACAACCTCTTCGGCCACCTCGCCGCGACCGCCGTACCCGGCGTGGAGGAGTGGCGGGACGGCGCCTACCGGCGCACGCTGCGGCTGCCGTACGGGCACGGCGTCGTGGCCCTGGCCCCGCGGCCCGACCACATCGCCTGCCGCCTCACCCTCACCGACCCGCGCGACCTCACCGTCGCCATCAGCCGCTGCCGCCGGCTGCTCGACCTGGACGCCGACCCGGTGGCCGTCGACGACCGGCTGCGCACCGACCCGGTGCTCGCCCCGCTGGTCGACAAGGCGCCCGGCCGCCGGGTCCCGCGTACGGTCGACGAGGCGGAGTTCGCCCTCCGGGCCGTGCTCGGCCAGCAGGTCTCCACGGCCGCCGCCCGCACCCACGCGGCCCGGCTGGTCGTCGCGCACGGCGAACCGGTGGACGACCCGGACCCCGAAGGCGGCCTCACCCACCTCTTCCCGTCTCCCGAGGCGCTCGCCGACCTGGACCCCGAGACCCTGGCCATGCCCCGCACCCGCCGGACCACCTTCACCACCCTGGTCCGCCGGCTCGCCGACGGCGACCTCCGGCTGGGCGTCGGGAGCGACTGGCCCGAGACCCGCGAGAAACTCCTCGCCCTGCCCGGCTTCGGCCCCTGGACGGCCGACGTCATCGCCCTGCGCGCCCTGGGCGACCCCGACGCCTTCCTCCCCACCGACCTCGGCATCCGCCGCGCCGCCCGCGAACTCGGCCTGCCGTCCACCCCGGCCGCGCTCACCGCACGCGCGGCGGCCTGGCGGCCCTGGCGGGCGTACGCGGTCCAGTACCTGTGGGCGACGGACGACCACCCGATCAACTTCCTGCCGGCCTGAGGAAACCCTGAAGAAACTCCGAGGAAACCCTGAGCAACAGAGAGTCACCGCCGATGAAACAGCACACTGTGATCGACAGCCCCTACGGCCCCCTGACGCTCGTCGCCGAGGACGGCGTCCTGTGCGGCCTCTACATGACCGACCAGCGCCACCGCCCCCGGGAGGAGACCTTCGGAGACCGAGACGACACCGTCTGCCCCGCGGCGAAGGAACAGCTGAAGGCCTACTTCGCGGGCGAGTCGAAGGAGTTCACCCTCGAACTGCGCCTGCACGGCACCCCGTTCCAGCGCCGCGTCTGGGAGCAGCTGACACGCATCCCGTACGGCGAGACCCGTTCCTACGGACAGCTCGCCGATGCCCTCGGCAACCCCCAGGCCTCCCGCGCGGTCGGCCTCGCCAACGGCCGCAACCCGATCGGCATCATCGTCCCCTGTCACCGCGTCATCGGTGCGAGCGGAGGCCTCACCGGCTACGGCGGAGGCCTGGCGCGCAAGCAGCGTCTGCTGGACTTCGAGCGGGGGACGGCCCTGTTCTGAGCGGCGATCCGGGCTAGGCCGCGATCCGGCCGAGCAGCGCGGGCAGGGCCGTGCCGATCGGCTCCCGGATGATCTCGTCGGCGCGGTCGTCGTAGGGCGTCGGCTCGGCGTTGACGATGACGAGCCGGGCGCCGTGGTCGGCGGCGACGCCCGCGAGGCCGGCGGCGGGATGGACCTGGAGGCTGGTGCCGACGGCGATGAAGACGGTGCAGGCCTTGCTGATCGCGAGTGCGTCGCCGAGCACCACGGGGTCGAGCCGCTCGCCGAACATCACCGTCGCCGACTTGAGGATCCCGCCGCACACCAGGCACGGCGGGTCCTCCTCGCCGGCCTCGACCCGGGCGAGCGCGTCCTCCATGGGGCTTCGGGCATGGCAGTGAGTGCACACCACACCGCGTACCGTGCCGTGCAGCTCGAGCACCTTGCGGGCCGGCATGCCGGCGAGCTGGTGCAGCCCGTCCACGTTCTGCGTGATCACCCGCACCGGCACCCCGGACCGCTCCAGCTCGGCCACGGCCCGGTGCGCGGCGTTCGGCTCGGCCGCGAGCGCGCGGTTCTTGCGCCGCATCTGCCAGGACCGGCGGCGGATGTCCGGGTCGCCCATGTAGTACGCGTACGTCACGAGCTTCTCGGCCTCCGGATCCCGCCGCCACAGCCCGTTCGGGCCTCGGTAGTCGGGGATCCCGGAGTCGGTGCTGACGCCGGCACCGCTGAGAAGGGCGACGAGGGGCTTGCTCATGCAGCCGAGGGTAGGGGCCGCCGTCCGTCACGGCGAGCGGATATCGGCGGGCGGGGCGACGGGCGGGCACAGGTCAGTTCATCCGGTGCCCGTTCTCCAGCTCCGCCGTGCCCGAGCCGTCGGCGAGGACGTCCAGGGCGGCCGACACTCGGCGCCCCAGGGCACCCTGGAGATACTCGGCCAGTTCCTCGCGCGGCACGAGCCGCCAGGAGAGCAGCTCCTCCTCCTGCAACCGGATCGCCGCGAGGTCGTCCGCGTCGAGCACCCCGCCGTCGTACAGGTACGCCGCCATCGGGGGCTGTCCGGGCCACTGCACCCAGTCCACCGCGAGCAGCCGCCCGAGCGGCCGGTCGAGCCCGATCTCCTCGGCCGTCTCGCGCCGCGCGCCCTGCCGGGGGGTCTCCCCGTCGTCCGACTCGATCGTGCCGCCGGGCAGTGTCCACCCCTCCCGGTAGTTCGGCTCGACGAGCAGCACCCGGCCCTCACCGTCCCGGAAGAGGGCGGCCGCGCCGGCGAAGATCCGGGGGAGCGAGGCGAGGTAGGCGGCGAAGTCCTGAGCGTCCTGCGTGGTGGTCATACCGGCAGGGTAATGGCGCCGGGGGACGCCACCGTGGCGACGGAGCGGCCCGACCCGGGCGCACGGCAGCACACCCCGGTCCCGGCACCGGCACCGGACGGCGCACGCGCCGGGGCGCACGAGCCGCACGAGCCGCATGGGACACGGGAGCCGCCGGCCGCACCGCCCGTGTCCCGCTCTTTCGGAGCCGGGATCAGGCCGCCGTCCGGGCCAGCCGCAGGGTGCGCTCCGCCAGCTCGCTGATGCGCGCCCCGTCGAAGCCGAGGACCGCGCTGCGCACCGTGTCCCGGAGCGGGTCCTTCCACTGCTCCGGGACGGCCGGCGCACCGCACCGGACGCCGGCCACCGAGCCCGCCGTCGCCCCGTTGGAGTCGGTGTCCAGGCCGCCGCGGACGGTCAGGGCGATGGTGCGGGTGAAGTCGCCGTCGCCGTACAGCAGGCCGGCGGTGAGGACGGCGGCGTTCGGGACGGTGTGGATCCAGCCGAGGCCCGCCGTCTCCTCCTCGACGGTGGCGAGCGTCTCCTCCCAGGCCAGCCCGGTGTCGTGCAGGGCGCACACCCTGCGCACGGTGCGGGCCAGGCGGCAGCCCGCCGGGATCACCGCCAGCGCCTCGTCCACGGCGCGGCGCACCGTGGGCGCCGTGAACGCCGCCGAGATCAGCGCCGCCGCCCACATCGCGCCGTAGACCCCGTTGCCGGTGTGCGACAGCACCGCGTCCCGGCGGGCCAGCGAGGCCGCGCGGCGCGGCGCGCCGGGGGACGTCCAGCCGTGGATGTCGGCGCGGATCAGGGCGCCGATCCACTCCTGGTACGGGTTGTCGTAGGTGGCCGTCAGCGGCGGCCTGCGGCCGTTCGCGAGGTTCCGGTACGCCGCGCGTTCCGCGGTGAACGTCTGCAGGTACGGCAGCCGCGACAGCCACAGGTCGCCCACCTGCTCGGTGCTGAAGCCGAAGCCGTGGGTCTCCAGCAGGTGCAGGCCGAGGATCGCGTAGTCGACGTCGTCGTCCCGGCAGCTGCCGTGGACGCGGCCGCGGACGCAGGACCGCCACTCGGGGCGCAGGTCACGGCGGTCGCCCTCGGTGAGCGGCCCGGGCAGGTAGTCGTCGAGGGGGAGGGCCGCCGCCCGGCGCAGGTAGCGGTCGATGCGCTCACGGGTCCACACCTCGCCCTGCTCGACCGGCTTGCCCAGCATGTTGCCCGCGATCCGGCCCAGCCAGCCCCCGAGGACGCGGTCGGCGAGCTCCGGTTCCGTCTCCACAGCGGTCATGGGTCCGGTGTACCCGATTCCGGCCCCGACTGCGCTTCCCGGCTGGGCTTCCCGGCTGGGCTTCCCGACCGTGCCCTCCCGGCCGGGTGTCCGCCGGTCCGGGGGGCGACGCCGCGGGTGCCCGCCGGTTAGGGTCGCAGGGGCGCGCGACCGGCCCCGACCCGTGTACGGGATTCGGAGAGCAAGGGGATTGCGAAAGTGGCGGACGCTGCAGTGAGCGGTACTCGATCGGCACAGCCGGCACAGCCAGCGCGGCGGGTGCTCGTCGCCGCGGACAAGTTCAAGGGGTCGCTGACGGCCGTGCAGGTCGCCGAGCGGGTGACGGCCGGGCTGCGCCGGGTGGTGCCCGGCCTCGAGGTCGAGGCGCTGCCCGTGGCCGACGGCGGTGACGGCACGGTGGCGGCGGCGATCGCGGCCGGCTTCGACCGGCGGGAGGTACGGGTCACCGGCCCCGTCGGCGACGAGGTGACGGCGGTGTTCGCGCTGCGCGGCGACACCGCCGTGGTGGAGATGGCGGAGGCCAGCGGGCTCCAGCGGCTTCCGGACGGCGTGCTCGCACCGCTGACGGCGTCCACGTACGGGTCCGGCGAGCTGCTGCGGGCCGCGCTGGACGCGGGCGCGCGCACCCTGGTGTTCGGGGTCGGCGGCAGCGCCACCACGGACGGCGGTGCCGGCATGCTGGCCGCGCTGGGCGCCCGCTTCCTGAAGGCCGGCGGTGAGCCGGTGGCGCCGGGCGGCGGCGGCCTCGCCGAGCTGGCCTCGGCCGATCTGTCGGGCCTGGACCCGCGTCTGGGCCGGGTCGGGTTCGTGCTCGCCAGCGACGTCGACAACCCGCTGACCGGGCCGAAGGGCGCCCCGGCGGTCTACGGGCCGCAGAAGGGTGCCTCGCCGCAGGACGTGGAGCGGCTGGACGCGGCGCTCGGGCACTTCGTGCGGGTGCTGGAGGAGTCGGCCGGGGTGAAGACCGCCGCGGAACTCGCCGGTTCGGCGGGCGCGGGCGCGGCCGGCGGCATCGGGTTCGGCGCGCTGCTCCTCGGGGCCGGGTTCCGGCCCGGTATCGAGGTGATGCTGGACGTCCTCGGTTTCGCGCCCGCGCTGGAGCGGGCCGACCTGGTGATCACCGGTGAGGGCTCGCTGGACGAGCAGACCCTGCACGGCAAGGCCCCGGCGGGGGTCGCCGCCGCGGCACGCGCCGCCGGCAAGGAGGTCGTCGCGGTGTGCGGGCGGCTCACCCTGCCGCCGGAGGTGCTGGGGCGGGCGGGGATCCGACGGGCGTACGCGCTGACGGATCTCGAGCCGGACGTGGCGACGTGCATCGCGCAGGCGGGGCCGATCCTGGAACGGACCGCGGAGCGGATCGCCCGGGACTTCCTGAGCTGAGGCCGCCCGGCCGCGCCGAAAAGCGAAGGGCCCCGAACCGGGGAACGGTTCGGGGCCCTTCGCGGTGCCGTCACGACTGCGCGGCCCGCGCCTCGCGGCGGTTGCCACGGAAGTTGTTCACCCGGCGGGCCGTGGCGAACAACGGGATCACCGCGCCCATCACCACCTGCAGCGCGCACCCCGTCTGCAGCAGCAGCTGGCCGCTGGGGGCGTCGAAGGCCCAGGCCGTCAGCATCCCCATGCTCAGCACGATCCAGGCCAGCATCGCCACCGCGAGGGGGCCCCGCGGCTTCGGGTACTCGACCCGGCTCACCATCAGCCAGGCGGTGCCCAGGATCGCCAGTACCGTCGCCACGAACGGCAGCTCCAGCAGCACGATCGAGACGACGGTCAGCGCGCCGAACGGCGACGGCATGCCCTGGAAGGTGCCGTCCTTGACCGTGACGCAGGAGAACCTCGCCAGCCTCAGCACCACCGCCAGCAGCACCACGATCGCGCCGACCGCGGCCACTCTCTGGTGCGCGTCGTCCGCGACCATGCCGTACACCAGGACGAAGTACGCCGGTGCCAGACCGAAGCTGATCAGGTCCGAGAGGTTGTCCAGTTCCGCGCCCATCGGGGAGGAGCGCAGCTTCCGGGCCACCAGACCGTCGAACAGGTCGAAGACGGCCGCGCACAGCATCAGGATCACGGCGGTGGCCGCGCTGTGGCGGGCCATGCCGGACTCCTGGCTGCCCGTGAGGTGCGGGATCAGGATGCCGGTGGTGGTGAAGTACACGGCCATGAAGCCGCAGGTGGCGTTGCCGAGGGTGAGGGTGTCCGCTATCGACAGGCGGAGCGAGAGAGGCATCTCCTCCTCGTCGTCCTCCTCGTCGACGTCGGGCACCCAGCCGGCCTGTGTCTCAGGATCAATCACGGTCAATTCGAGTCACCCCTGCCACGGTCTTCTGCCCCACCTCGACGTCGATCTCGACGCCCTCGGGCAGGTAGAGATCCACCCGGGAGCCGAACCGGATGAGGCCGATCCGCTCGCCCTGCTCGACCTTGGTGCCCTCAGGGAGGTAGGGGACGATACGGCGGGCCACCGCGCCGGCGATCTGGATCATCTCGATGTCACCGAGCTCGGTGTCGAAGTGCCAGACCACGCGCTCGTTGTTCTCGCTCTCCTTGTTGAAGGCGGGAACGAAGCCACCGGGAACGTGCTCGACCGACGTCACCGTGCCGGCCAGCGGCGCCCGGTTGACGTGGACGTTGAGCGGGCTCATGAAGATCGCGACACGGGTCCGGCCGTCCTTCCACGGCATGATGCTCTGCACCACACCGTCGGCGGGCGAGATGACCCGGCCCCGGGCGATCTCGCGCTCGGGGTCGCGGAAGAACCACAGCATCCCCGCCGCGAGAGCGGTGGCGGGAACGGCTACGGCCTTGGCGGCACCCGAGCGGCGGGCACGGACCAGGCTGACGGCTGCGGTGGCGACGGTCGGCAGAAGCCACGGCGACGCTCCGCGCGCGAGGCGTACACCGGCGAGGCTGTCGCGAGATGCAGAGGTTTTGCTGTGGGGCATGGATGACCTTCGTAGCGGATAGTGCCGCGCACTGACGGGGGACGGCGGCTTTCCGGCGATCGTAGCGGCTCCGGGTGACAACTGGGTAAGCCAGGCAGTCGAGTCGAAGGCCGGGGGG
This sequence comes from Streptomyces cathayae, assembly GCF_029760955.1. Classification (GTDB taxonomy): domain Bacteria; phylum Actinomycetota; class Actinomycetes; order Streptomycetales; family Streptomycetaceae; genus Streptomyces; species Streptomyces cathayae. The sequence goes on along the minus strand of NZ_CP121682.1, from coordinate 1,189,255 downwards.
TGCTGACGGGGCGTGATCCACTATTCCGAGAAAACGCCCCGTATCCGGACATTCAGCCCTGGAACCGGTACTCTTCGAGCAGTCTGCGACCGATGATCATCTTCTGGATCTCGGCGGTGCCCTCTCCGATCAGCAGCATCGGGGCCTCCCGGTAGAGGCGCTCGATCTCGTACTCCTTGGAGAAGCCGTACCCGCCGTGGATCCGGAAGGCGTCCTCGACGACCTCCTTGCAGTACTCGGACGCGAGGTACTTGGCCATCCCCGCTTCCAGGTCGTTTCGTTCGCCGGAGTCCTTTTTGCGTGCGGCGTTCACCATCATCGCATGCGCGGCCTCCACCTTGGTGGCCATCTCCGCGAGCTTGAACTGAATGGCCTGATGGTGGGCGATCTGCTTGCCGAAAGTGTGACGCTGCTGGGCGTACCGGACACCGAGTTCGAAGGCACGCTGGGCGACGCCGCAGCCACGCGCCGCCACATTGACGCGGCCGACCTCCACGCCGTCCATCATTTGGTAAAAACCGCGGCCGGTGACCCCGCCGAGCACCCGGTCCGCCGGAATCCGCAGGCCGTCCATGATGAGCTCGGTGGTGTCGACCCCCTTGTAGCCCATCTTGTCGATCTTGCCGGGGATGGTGAGACCGGGGCGGACCTCGCCGAAGCCGGGCTCCTTCTCCACCAGGAAGGTCGTCATCGACTTGTGGGGCGCCGTTCCCTCGGGGTGTCCTTCGTCACTGCGGACCAGAACGGCCACCAGGGACGACGTACCGCCGTTGGTCAGCCACATCTTCTGGCCGTTCAGGACGTACGCTCCCCCACTCTCGGCTCCGCTCGAGCGGGAGGGGCCCCCATCGTCCTTGACCGCCTTCGAGGTGATCGCCGACACGTCCGAGCCCAGGGCCGGCTCCGACATGGAGAAGGCGCCGCGGATGTCGCCGGCCGCCATGCGGGGCAGGAAGTGGTCCTTCTGCTCCTGCGTGCCGTGCTGCTTGAGCATGTACGCCACGATGAAGTGCGTGTTGATGATGCCGGACACCGACATCCAGCCGCGGGCGATCTCCTCCACGCACAGCGCGTAGGTGAGCAGCGACTCGCCCAGACCCCCGTACTCCTCGGGAATCATCAGGCCGAACAGGCCGAGTTCCTTCAGGCCGTCGACGATCTGCTGCGGGTACTCGTCGCGGTGCTCCAGCTCGGTGGCGACCGGGATGATCTCCTTGTCCACGAAGTCGCGGACGGTGGAGAGGATCTCCTGCTGAACGTCGGTCAGACCGGCGGTCTGGGCGAGACGGGCCATGGCCTACTTCTCCTGCTGCTTGAGTTCCGGGCGGCCCGGCTGCTCGCCGCCGCGCTCCTTGATGTACGTCTCGGTCGGCACCATCACCTTGCGGCGGAAGACGCAGACGAGGGTGCCGTCCTGCTTGTAGCCCTTGGTCTCGACGTGGACGATGCCGCGGTCGTTCTTCGACTTCGACGGCCACTTGTCGAGCACGGTCGTCTCGCCGTAGAGCGTGTCGCCGTGGAAGGTCGGCGCCACGTGCCGGAGCGACTCGATCTCCAGGTTGGCGATCGCCTTGCCGGAGACGTCCGGGACGGACATGCCGAGCAGCAGCGAGTAGATGTAGTTGCCGACCACCACGTTCTTGCCGAAGTCCGTCGTCTTCTCGGCGTAGTTGGCGTCCATGTGGAGCGGGTGGTGGTTCATGGTGAGCAGGCAGAACAGGTGGTCGTCGTACTCGGTGACCGTCTTGCCCGGCCAGTGCTTGTACACCGCGCCGACCTGGAACTCCTCGTAGGTGCGTCCGAACTGCATGGCCGTCACGCCTCCGGGATCTCGAACGTGCTGGTGCGCTGCATGCCGGCCGCGCGTCCCTTGCCGGAGATGACCAGGGCCATCTTGCGGCTGGCCTCGTCGATCATCTCGTCGCCGAGCATCGCGGAGCCCTTCTTGCCGCCCGCCTCGGAGGTGCAGTAGTCGTACGCGTCCAGGATCAGCTCGGCGTGGTCGTAGTCCTCCTGGGAGGGCGAGAAGATCTCGTTCGAGGCCTCGACCTGCCCCGGGTGCAGCACCCACTTGCCGTCGAAGCCGAGGGCGGCGGCGCGCTGCGCGACCTCGCGGTAGCCGTCCACGTTGCGGATCTGCAGGTAGGGGCCGTCGATCGCCTGCAGGTTGTTGGCGCGGGCGGCCATCAGGATCTTCATCAGGATGTAGTGGTAGGCGTCCGCCGGGTAGCCGGGCGGCTGCTCGCCCACGACCAGCGACTTCATGTTGATGGACGCCATGAAGTCGGCCGGGCCGAAGATGATCGTCTCGACGCGCGGGGAGGCCTGCGCGATCTCGTTGACGTTGTTCAGGCCCTGCGCGTTCTCGATCTGCGCCTCGATGCCGATCTTGCCGACCTCGAAGCCCATCGTCTTCTCGATCTGGGTGAGGAGCAGGTCGAGCGCGACGATCTGCTGGGCGTCCTGGACCTTCGGCAGCATGATGCAGTCGAGGTTCTGGCCGGCGCCCTCGACGACCGTCACGACGTCCCGGTACGTCCACTCGGTGGTCCAGTCGTTGACGCGCACGACGCGGGTCTTGCCGGTCCAGTCGCCCTCGTTGAGGAACTTGACGATGGTGTGCCGCGCCTCGGGCTTGGCCAGCGGCGCGCAGGCGTCCTCCAGGTCCAGGAAGACCTGGTCGGCGGGGAGGCCCTGGGCCTTCTCCAGGAAGCGCGGGTTCGAGCCGGGTACGGCCAGGCAGGAGCGCCGGGGGCGGAGCCGGTTGACGGTCGTCATGCGGGGACCTCCAGGGGGTCGAGCTTGTTCGCGTTCCGGATCTCGTCGACGATCCGGCCGATGATGCCGGTGATGTCGAAGTCCTTCGGGGTGAAGACCGCGGCGACTCCCGCGGCCCGCAGTTCTTCGGCGTCACCGTTCGGGATGATGCCACCGGCGATCACCGGTATATCTGTGGCACCGGCCACATGGAGGCGTTCCAGCACGTCCGGGACGAGCTGGGCGTGCGAGCCGGACAGGATGGACAGGCCCACCGCGTGCACGTCCTCGGCGAGGGCGGCGTCCACGATCTGCTCCGGGGTGAGCCGGATGCCCTGGTAGACCACCTCGAACCCGGCGTCGCGGGCCCGCACGGCGATCTGCTCGGCGCCGTTGGAGTGGCCGTCCAGGCCGGGCTTGCCGACCAGGAACCGCAGCTTGCCGACGCCCAGGTCCCTGGCCGTCAGGTCCACCTTGCGGCGCACCTCGGACAGGGCCGAGCCCTCCTCGGCGGCGACCGCGACCGGCGCCGACGAGACGCCGGTCGGCGCGCGGAACTCGCCGAACACCTCGCGCAGGGCCCCGGCCCACTCGCCGGTCGTGGCGCCGGCCCGGGCGCACTCCAGGGTGGCCTCCATGAGGTTCTCGGTGCCGCGCGCGGCCTCCTTCAGCCTCTCCAGCGCCTTGCAGGGGCGCGGGTGGTTGAAAGGCGGCTGGTAGCGGGTGTCGCGCCAGTTCCGCAGCGCGGCGACGACGCGCGCCTCCACCGCCGGGTCGACGGTCTGGATCGCGGTGTCCAGGTCGGCGGTCAGCGGGTTCGGCTCGGTGCCCTCGAAGGCGTTGACGCCGATGATCTTCTCCTGGCCCGACTCGATCCGGGCCCGGCGCTCGGCGTGCGAGGCGACCAGCTGCGACTTCAGGTAGCCGGACTCGACGGCGGCCATCGCGCCGCCCATCTCCTGGATGCGCTCGATCTCCGCGAACGACGACTCGACCAGCTCGTCGACCTTCGCCTCGATCACCTTCGAGCCCTCGAAGATGTCCTCGTACTCCAGCAGGTCGCTCTCGTGCGCCAGCACCTGCTGGATGCGCAGCGACCACTGCTGGTCCCAGGGCCGGGGCAGGCCCAGCGCCTCGTTCCAGGCCGGCAGCTGCACGGCACGCGCGCGGGCGTCCTTGGAGAGGGTGACCGCCAGCATCTCCAGCACGATCCGCTGGACGTTGTTCTCCGGCTGCGCCTCGGTCAGGCCCAGGGAGTTGACCTGGACGCCGTAGCGGAAGCGGCGGTGCTTGGGGTTCTCGATGCCGTACCGCTCACGGGTGATGCGGTCCCAGATCCGGCCGAAGGCGCGCATCTTGCACATCTCCTCGACGAAGCGGACGCCCGCGTTCACGAAGAAGGAGATGCGGCCGACGACGTCGCCCATGCGCTCCTGCGGCACCTGGCCGCTGTCGCGCACCGCGTCCAGCACGGCGATCGCGGTGGACATCGCGTACGCGATCTCCTGCACCGGCGTGGCGCCCGCCTCCTGCAGGTGGTAGCTGCAGATGTTGATCGGGTTCCACTTGGGCATGTGGGAGACCGTGTACGCGATCATGTCCGTCGTCAGACGGAGCGAGGGCCCCGGCGGGAAGACGTGCGTCCCCCGGGACAGGTACTCCTTGACGATGTCGTTCTGGGTCGTGCCCTGGAGCTTGGTGACGTCCGCGCCCTGCTCCTCCGCGACGACCTGGTAGAGCGCCAGCAGCCACATGGCCGTGGCGTTGATCGTCATCGAGGTGTTCATCTGCTCCAGGGGGATGTCCTGGAACAGCCGGCGCATGTCACCGAGGTGCGCGACCGGCACGCCGACCCGGCCGACCTCGCCGCGGGCGAGGACGTGGTCGGAGTCGTACCCGGTCTGGGTCGGCAGGTCGAAGGCGACCGACAGGCCCGTCTGCCCCTTGGCGAGGTTGCGCCGGTACAGCTCGTTGGACGCCTCGGCCGTGGAGTGACCGGCGTACGTGCGCATGAGCCACGGCCGGTCCCGTTCCCTTCGCGCCTGCGGCGCGTTCTGACGCTCTGTCATCCGACGGCCCTCAGATGTTCCGGAAGCGGTTGATGGCGTCGACGTGCCGCGCGCGCATCTCCTCGTCGCGCACGCCCAGCCCCTCCTCGGGGGCCAGGCACAGCACGCCGACCTTGCCCTGGTGCATGTTGCGGTGCACGTCGTACGCGGCCTGGCCGGTGTCCTCGAGGGAGTACACCTTGGAGAGCGTCGGGTGGATCCTGCCCTTGGCGATGAGGCGGTTGGCCTCCCAGGCCTCGCGGTAGTTGGCGAAGTGGGAGCCGATGATCCTCTTCAGGGACATCCACAGGTAGCGGTTGTCGTACTGGTGGTCGTAGCCGGAGGTCGAGGCGCAGGTGACGATGGTGCCGCCCTTGCGCGTGACGTACACCGAGGCGCCGAAGGTCTCGCGGCCCGGGTGCTCGAAGACGATGTCCACGTCCTCGCCGCCGGTGAGTTCGCGGATGCGCTTGCCGAGGCGCTTCCACTCGCGCGGGTTCTGGGTGTGCTCGTCCGACCAGAACCTGTAGTCCTCGGCGCTGCGGTCGATGATCAGTTCGGCGCCCATCCTCCGGCAGATCTCGGCCTTCTGCTCGCTGGAGACGACGCAGATCGGGGTGGCGCCGCCGGCCAGCGCGAACTGGGTGGCGTACGAGCCCAGGCCGCCGCTGGCGCCCCAGATCAGCACGTTGTCGCCCTGCTTCATCTGGGCGCCGTTGCGGGAGACCAGCTGGCGGTAGGCGGTGGAGTTGACCAGGCCCGGGGCGGCGGCCTCCTCCCAGCTGAGGTGGCCCGGCTTGGGCATCAGCTGGTTGGACTTGACCAGGGCGATCTCGGCGAGGCCGCCGAAGTTGGTCTCGAAGCCCCAGATGCGCTGCTCGGGGTCGAGCATCGTGTCGTTGTGCCCGTCGGAGGACTCCAGCTCGACGGAGAGGCAGTGCGCGACGACCTCGTCGCCGGGCCGCCAGGCGTTGACGCCGGGGCCGGTGCGCAGGACGACGCCCGCGAGGTCGGAGCCGATGACGTGGTACGGCAGGTCGTGGCGCCTGGTGAGCTCGCTGACCTTGCCGTAGCGCTCCAGGAAGCCGAACGTCGACATCGGCTCGAAGATCGAGGTCCACACCGAGTTGTAGTTGACCGAGGAGGCCATGACGGCCACCAGGGCTTCGCCCGGGCCGAGTTCGGGCACGGGCACGTCGTCGAGGTGGATCGACTTGCGGGGGTCCTTGTCGCGGGTGGCGAGGCCGGAGAACATCTCCGTCTCGTCCTTGTGCACGGTGATCGCACGGTACGACTCGGGCAGCGGCAGGGCGGCGAAGTCCTCCGACGTGGAGTCGGGCGACTGGATCGCGGCCAGGATGTCCTTGACGGTCACGGTGTTGCCTCCGGCGGTGAGCGGCCCTGATGAGGGAGGGGCGCTGAGGGTTACGTCGGTGCTGCTGAGGGGTGGAGGGGATGCCGTCGGTTCGGCGGGGGTGGTGCTTCGGCAGCGCTTTGTGGCGCGGGAGGTGCCTGTGACGCAGGCATCCGGGCGGGCAGGCCTGGGAGAGGCTTGCTGGGACAGCCGGCGCACGAATGGTCGCTGCGCGCCGGCCGCCCGGACTCCTTCAACGTATGGCACGGCGTGACAGGGCGCAAGGCACTGGGTGCCAGTAATCGGTCTCAGATGAAATCTTTACGTGACAAATGAGCGATGATCGATCGAATGGTGTGCGGAGAGGGCGCCAAAAGGGGCTCTGACATGGCAAAACGGCCACCCCGTGGGGGTGGCCGTCGTCACAGCGGTGAGAGGTGCTCAGTGGGCGCCGGGTGCCCCTCGGCGTTCTCCCGGCTCTTTCAGCGCTCCTTCAGGGCCTGCTCGATGGTCCGCATCACCTCGTCGAGCGGGGCGTCGGTGCGGGCGACCGTCACCAGCACCTCGCCCCGGTCGGACACCGACGCGGCGGGCGGCTTCGGCGGCGCGGCGCGGCGGCCCGCCATGATCCCGCTCCCGAAGGTCCTGCGGACGATCGAGAAGGCGTGGTCGAGCTCCGCCTCCACATCGCCCTGGCCGTCCGCCCTGAGCCAGCGCCGGAGCACATGGTTGTGCGCGGTGACCACGGCGGACGCCGCGACCTCCGCCAGCAGCGGCTCGTCGCCGGTGTCCTCGTCGTTCGCGTGCTCGTCGAAGTGGCCGAGCAGATAACGGGTGAAGAGACGCTCGTAACGGGCCACCGAGGCGATCTCCGCCTCGCGCAGCGTGGGCACCTCGCGCGTCAACCGGTAGCGGGCGACGGAGATCTCCGGCCGCGCCGCGTACATCCGCATGACCTCCTTGATGCCGCGGCACACCGTGTCGAGCGGATGCTCGTGCGCCGGCGCGGCGTTGAGCACCGCCTCGGCGCGCACCAGGGTGTCGTCGTGATCCGGGAAGATCGCCTCTTCCTTGGAGCGGAAGTGCCGGAAGAAGGTGCGGCGGGCGACCCCGGCCGCGGCCGCGATCTCGTCGACGGTGGTGGCCTCGTACCCCTTGGTCGCGAACAGCTCCATCGCGGCGGCCGCCAGTTCCCGGCGCATCTTGAGCCGCTGGGCGGCTGCGCGACTGCCTGCGGAACGCTCCGGCGGCTCGGTCGTGGCTGGTGTACGGGCGGACTTGGCGGGCTGGGACATGCCCCGAACGTACTGCATGGGCGCGGCCCGGCGCGCGGGACCTGCGGCTTCCCCGCCCTCCGGGGGCGGGGAAGCCGTGCGGCCCGTGGGCTGCGCGAACCGGCCGGGGTCCAGCAGCCCGCCCCACTGGGCGGCGCCGCGGAACCAGTCGTCCAGGTGGTGCTGCTCAGCGCTTGACATATTCGCGGAAGCCACGGCCGGTCTTGCGGCCGAGGCAGCCCGCGGCCACCAGGTGCTCCAGCAGCGGCGCCGGGGCGAGCCCCGGGTCGCGGAACTCGCGGTGCAGGACCTTCTCGATCGCGAGCGAGACGTCCAGCCCGACGACGTCCAGCAGCTCGAAGGGGCCCATCGGGTAGCCGCCGCCCAGCTTCATCGCGGCGTCGATGTCGTCGAGGGAGGCGTAGTGCTCCTGCACCATCTTGACCGCGTTGTTGAGATACGGGAACAGCAGCGCGTTGACGATGAACCCGGCCCGGTCGCCGCAGTCCACGGCGTGCTTGCGGATCGTCCGGCAGACCTCGTGCACCGTCGCGTGGACGTCGTCGGCGGTCAGCACCGTGCGGACCACCTCGACCAGCTTCATGGCCGGTGCCGGGTTGAAGAAGTGCATGCCGATCACGTCCTGCGGACGCGAGGTGGCCCGGGCGCAGGCGATCACGGGCAGGGACGAGGTGGTGGTGGCGAGCACCGCGCCCGGCTTGCAGACCTTGTCCAGCGCGGCGAACAGCTGCTGCTTGACCTCCAGTTCCTCGGCGACCGCCTCGACCGCCAGGTCCACGTCGGCGAAGTCGTCATAGGTGCTCGTCGGCCGGATGCGCTCGAGGGCCTGGGCGGCGACCTCGGCGGTCATCCGCCCCTTGTCGACGGAGCGCGCCAGGGACGTGCCGACACGCGCCTTGGCGCCCTGTGCCTTCTCGTCGCTGCGGGCGGCCAGGACCACCTCGTAGCCGGCCTTCGCGAACACCTCGGCGATACCGGAGGCCATGGTGCCCGAGCCCGCCACCCCCACCGAGCGGACCGGCCGGGCCGCGACGGGGGAACCGCCCGCCAGGGGGGTCAGCGCGTCCCGCACGACGACGGCACTGCCCGGCTCCTCGTACGTGTAGAAACCACGCCCGGCCTTACGGCCCGTCAGCCCCGCCTCGCTCAACTGCTTGAGGATCGGGGCCGGCGCGTGCAACCGGTCGTGGGACTCCGCGTACATGGCCTCCAGGACCGTACGCGCGGTGTCCACGCCGATCAGGTCGAGCAGCGCCAGCGGACCCATGGGCAGACCGCAGCCCAGCCGCATCGCCGCGTCGATGTCCTCGCGGGAGGCGTAGTGCGCCTCGTACATCGTGGCGGCCTGGTTGAGGTAGCCGAACAGCAGCCCGTCGGCGACGAATCCGGGCCGGTCGCCCACCGCGACGGGCTCCTTGCCCAGGTCCAGGGCGAGATCGGTGACCGCGGTGACCGCCTCCGGCGCGGTCAGCACCGAGGAGACGACCTCCACCAGCTTCATCGCCGGGGCGGGGTTGAAGAAGTGCAGGCCCAACACGCGCTCGGGGCGAGCCGATTCGGCGGCGAGGCGGGTGACCGACAGGGCGTTGGTGCCGGTCGCCAGAATCGTCTCCGGCCGCACGACGGCGTCGAGTTCACGGAAGATCTGCTGCTTGATCCCGTACGACTCCGGCACCACCTCGATCACCAGATCGGCGTCGGCCGCCGTGGTGAGGTCGGTCGAGGTGGTCACGCGGGCGAGGAGGTCCGTGCGCTGCTGCGCGCTGAGCCGTCCGCGCTCCACGGCGCGGGCGGTCGAGGACTCCAGGGTGGCGACGCACCGTGCGGCCTGGGCCGCACTGATGTCGACGCCGACGACCGTGCGACCGGCCTTGGCCAGGACCTCGGCGATGCCGGTGCCCATGGTGCCGAGGCCGACGACGGCGACGGTCCTGAACGGGGACGCGGGAGCGCCGGACTGGGGGGACAGGGGAGTGGCCATCGAGGGACTCCAGGAATGAGGGTGACGACGGAAACCGCGCCCGGATGCGCCGAGGGCGCACCGGGGTGCGTGCGGAGTGCGGGTGATGCCGGGCTGCGAGCGCACACGCCCGGTGCCGTCGCGGCGGGCGCGTACACGCCCGGAGACGGCGGTCCGACCGGCCCTGTCCCGGGGCCGAGCCGTACTGCGGTACACGAGTACCGAACCGACTGCACTCACCGTGGTTGCGTCACCAGACCACCGTGAGGAGAAACGAGAAGCAGAACACGAGTGGGTCACTCGCTCCTCTGAGCTTAACTTGCGGGTAACGAGCGCGCCAGCCCCCGGTGTTTGTGATGTACGTCCCGACCGGCCTCCCCGACCCCTAACCTCTGGTGCATGGACGAAGAGTTGCGTTCGCTCACGGAGCGCTTACGGGCCGAGGCGTCCGGCTCGGCGGACCTCGACCGGCTCCTGGCGGTCGAGGACCCCGACGCCCTGGCCGCCGTGCTCACCGAACCCGGGCAGCCGCTGTGGGCCAGGGAACTGGCCGCCTTCCGGCTGGGGTCGGCGGGGGACCGGCGGGCCTTCGAGTCCCTGGTGCTCCTCCTCAACCACCGCGACCCCCCGCGCTGCGCCGCCGCCGCGTACGCGCTGGCCCGGCTCGGCGATCCGCGCACCGCCCGCGCCGCCGCCGCGCTCGCCACCAACGAACTCCGTGTCGCCTACGCCCTGCACCCGGTACGCCTGCTGGTCGAACTGCGCGCCCCGGAAGCGGTGCCCGCCCTGATCACCACCCTGCGGCGCCGGCTGCGCCCCCACGACCCGTACCGCCGGGTCGCCCTCGCGTGTGTGGACGGGCTGGGCGAACTCGGCGACGCCCGCGCCGAACCCGTCCTGAACGAGGCCCTCGCCCACCCGGCGCTGGCCGAGGCGGCGGTCCACGCCCTGGCCCGGATCCCCCGGCAACGCCGGGCATCCGGACCGCACATCCCCGGCCAGAGGTAGCGGGGCCGGCCGAGGGACGCCGACGCCGACGCCGGCGCCCCTCGGCCGGTCGGCCCGTCAGCGGCTCAGCGGCTCAATCGCTCAGCCGCTCAGCCGCTCAGCGGCGGAAGCCGAGCAGGCCGTGCAGGGTCGAACCGCGTGCCGTGCCCGGCGTCGCCTTCGACGTCCGAGGCGTCGGATCGGGCAGGGCGTCGCACACCGCGTCGGCCTGCCCGGGACCGCGTGGCACGGTCCCGTCGGTCAGGTACGCCGCCAGATGCCCGTCGAGGCAGGCGTTGCCGCTCAGCGTGACGCCGTGGTTGCCGCCGTGCTCCTCGACCACCAGGCTGGAGCGGGCGAGCAGCCGGTGGACCGTCACACCGCCCCGGTACGGAGTGGCCGCGTCGCCGGTGGCCTGGAACAGCAGCGTCGGCGGCAGCTTCCCGTTGGCGATGTCCACCGGCCGCAGCGACGGGGCCGGCCAGAACGCGCACGGTGCGTTGTACCAGGCGTTGTTCCAGGTCATGAACGGCGCCTCCTCGTGCACCTCCCGGTTGTCCTTGCGCCACTGCCGCCAGTCCCGCGGCCAGGACGCGTCCCGGCACTCGACCGCCGTGTAGACGCTGTAGCCGTTGTCGCCGGCGGCGTCGACCGCGCCGAAGGCCTCGTACGTCCGGATCAGCGGCTCGGCGTCGCCGTCGTTCGCATACGCCGCGAACGCCTCCGCCAGGTAGGGCCAGTAGCCGTTGTAGTAGCCGCCCGGGAGGAAGGTGTCCTCCAGCTCGGCGACGCCCACCTTGCCGTCGGCGGGTTCCTCGGCCAGGGCCGCGCGCATCGCGTACCACCTGGCCTCGATCTTCTTCGCGTCGGTGCCGAGCCCGTAGGTGGCGTCGTGCTCGGCGATCCAGGCCATGAGGGCGTGGTGGCGCTCGTCGAAGGCGCGGTCCTGGCTCAGGTTGGAGTCGTACCACACCTCGGTGGGGTCGACGATCGAGTCCAGGACCAGGCGCCGCACCCGCTCCGGGAACAGCTTGGCGTACACGGCGCCCAGATAGGTGCCGTAGGAGTAGCCGAGGTAATTGATCTGCTGCGCGCCCAGCGCCTGCCGGATCACGTCCATGTCGCGGGCCGAGCTGACCGTGTTCACGTGCGGCAGCAGATCCGCGTACTTCTTGCCGCAGGCGTCGGCGAACGACTTCACGCGCTCGAGGTTGGCCCGCTCCACCATGGGTGTGCTCGGCACCGGGTTCGGCCGCACCGGGCCGAAGTGGCCCGGCGCGCAGTCCAGCGCGGGCTTGCTCGCACCCACACCGCGCGGGTCGAAGCCGATCACGTCGTACTGGGCGGCCACCTCCTTCGGCAGCGAGGCCGCGACGAACCCGGCGAGCGTCAGCCCGCTGCCGCCGGGGCCGCCCGGGTTCACCAGGAGAGGCCCCTGGTACGTCTTCGCGGTGTGCGGCACGCGGGACAGCGCGAGCGTGATCCTCCGTCCGTCGGGACGGGCGTGGTCGAGCGGCACTTCGACGGACGCGCACTGCAGCGTCGGATGGCTCTCGGTGCCGCACTCCTTCCACACCGGCTTCGCCGCGCGGAACGCGTCGGCGCCGCTCGGCGCGGCCGCTTCGGCGGGCAGGGCCGTCAGGCTCCCGGCCACGACGGCGGCGGCACTGCACAGCACTGCTGCGCGTTTCCTCATGGGGCCTCCCAGGGCGGGGGGTCGGTGAACCGCGGGACTCACGGTCCACGCGGCATCGTCCCGGAATGCGCCCCCGGATGAACGCGTTCTCGCGACACGTGACCCGATCGGGTTGCCCGATGCCCTCGAACGCGTCCGAAGGAGGGAGAGTTGGGGCGGGCCGGGCCCGGGGGATCCGGGGAGCGGCGGCTCGGCCGCCCCGGTGGGCCGGACGCGGTGGGGCAGCTCCGCGCGGGTGGGGCGGCGCGCGGACCGGCACACGGCGCATTCCTTCACGCCTCGTTCGCGTCGGCTCGGCGGCGCGGCAGGGTCACCGGCGCGGCAGGGTCATCGGCGCGGCAGGGCCAGTTCGAACCACACGGTCTTGCCGGAGGTGGTCCGGCTGGTGCCCCACTCCCGCGCGAGCGTGCTGACCACCCGCAGGCCGCGCCCGGCTTCGTCCGTCGGCTCGGCGTCGAGCAGCGTCGGCAGTTCGTGGTCGTCGTCCTCGACCTCGCACAGCAGGGTGTCGCCGTGGACGAGGCGGAGGGCGACGGGCCGGGCGTGGGCGTGCCGTACGGCGTTGGTGACGAGTTCGCTGACCATCAGCTCGGCATGGCCGGCCGGCTTGCCCACACCCCACGCGTGCAGCTGCTCGCGGACCATGGCGCGGGCCCGGGCGACCTCCGACGGGTCGGGGACGAGCCGCCACTCGGCGACGTGGTCGGGCTCGATGCCGCTCAGACGTGCCATCAGCAGGGCCACGTCGTCCTTGCGGCCGCCGCGCCCCGCTTGTGAGAACGTCGCCGCGAGGGAGCGGATGATGGTGTCGCAGGCCGCGTCCATGGACGCGGCCGGGTGGGCGGCGGACGCGCACAGCGTGGCGAGGCCGGCACCGATGTCCTCGCCGCGCACCTCGACCAGCCCGTCCGTGCACATCACCAGCCGGTCGCCGGGCTCCACCCGCACGCGTACCGCCTCGAAGGGCACTCCGCCGACGCCGATCGGGGCGCCGGTGGGCAGGTCGAGCAGTTCGCTGCGGCCGTCCGCCGCACGGACCAGGACCGGCGGGAGGTGCCCGGCGTTGGCGAGGTGGAGCTCGCTCGCGATGGGGTCGTAGACGGCGTACAGGCAGGTCGCCAGGTAGGTGTCGCCGAGCCGCTGCGCGAGGTCGTCGAGATTGCGCAGCAACTGCGCGGGCGGCAGGTCCAGCGCCGCCATGGTCTGCACGGCCGTACGCAACTGGCCCATCATGGCAGCCGAGTTCAGGCCGTGACCCATGACGTCGCCGACGACGAACGCGGTGCGGGCGCCGGGCAGTTTCGCCGAGTCGAACCAGTCGCCGCCGACCCGGCCGAGCAGGGTGCCCGGCAGGTAGCGGGTGGCGATGTCGCAGCCCGCCATGCGCGGCGGGATGTGCGGGAGCATGCTCTCCTGCAGCGTCTCGGCGACGTTCTCCTGGTACGTGTACATGCGCGCGTTGTCGAGCACCAGGCCCGCGCGGGCGGCGAGTTCGGCGCCGGTGACCCGGTCCATGTCGTTGAAGTCCCGCCGCTTCGGGTGGCGCAGCAGGATCATGAAGCCGAGCACGGCGTTGCGTGCCTTCAGCGGCACGACCAGCATGGAGCGGCCGGTGATCAGCGGGCGGATGTCGCGCTTCTCGAACTGCGAGGCGATGGCGTGGCCCATCTCCTCGGTGATGCGCGGCACGAGGACGGGCTCGCCCGTGGTCATGCACCGGAAGAACGGCGTGTGGGCCGGAAAGGGCATGGCCTCGCCGACGGGCACGACGTCGTCCCAGCGGCCGGGTTCGTCGGTGTGCTCGAGGGCGACCCGGTGCCACAGGGTGGTGGTGTCGGGCACGCCCTCGTCGAACCCCTCGCCGGCGACGACCTGTTCCCGCAGATAGGTGCCGGCGACGTCGGTGAAGCGGGGCACGACGGCCTTGCTGACCTCGACGACGGTCCGCGACAGGTCGAGGGAGGTGCCGATCCGGGAGCTGACCTCGTTGAGGAACTCCAGGTGCTCGCGGACGGCGGCGTACTCGAGGTCCTCGACCTCGCCCCGCAGTTCCTCGGGCATCGGCTCGCCGGCCGCGCGGGCCCGTGCCGCCCGCTCCCGGCGCGCCGTACGCTCGGCGCGCCGGGGCACCCCCCAGTCGGGGGTGACGGGCACCCGGTCGTTCTGGCTGAACTCAAGTACGGGATAGCCCAGTTCGAGGACCTGGGTGACGATGCGGGCGCTCTCCTCGACGCTCATGCTGGGCAGGATCTCGGAGAGCCGGCGGGCCAGGTCCGCGGAGCCGGGGAAGTCGGTGTGCAGGGCGAATCCGGGGGCGATCCGCTGGAACACCTCCGTCTCCTCGCCGTGCAGCGCCTCCGCGTCGGCGGCGAGCACCAGCAGCCGTTCACGCCCGGGGCCTATCAGCGGGTAGGCCCACCACAGCACGTCGACCCGGCCGGACCGGGGCACGTCGGCGGTGGCGGCGAGGCGGGCACGGCCCGCGGCCGGATAGGAGAGGCCCTGGTCGAGGGAGGACTCGAGGCCAGGGCCGGGACCGTCGGAGGCTGCGTACGAACCGTACGAGCCGGGTGAACCGGGCCGGGCGCCCGGCCCGCCCTCCCCCTCGCCGCCGTCGGGGAGGGCCCCGGAGACGGGCAGCAGATCGGCGGCGGAGCGGCCGAGGGCGTCATCCTTGGCGAGCCCGAACAGGCGCCGCGCTCCCGCGCCCCAGTGCGAGACGAGCCCGTCGCGGTCCACCACGACGACGGCCAGCGGGATGCGGCCGGCGCCGAGGGCCTCGGCCGACTCGCCGTCCTGGCCTCCCTGGTCGACCGGTGCGTCCCGCTTGGTGCCACGGTCCATGGCCCAGGCCCTCTCTCCCCACGGCTCCCAAGATCTGTACCGTCGTCACCACCGTACGGCCACGGCTGGTGGCGATGTGAGGCAATACGGGAATTGCCCACCGGGTTGGCATCCGGGTCCAGCCCGTGAGCACTCCTCTCGGTCCTCTCGGTCTTCTCAGTCCTCGTGGCCCAGTTGCAGGTCCCGTTCGGTGCGGCCGCCCCCGGCGACCTGGAGCACGGTCGCGACCGGCGGGTAGCCGGCGGCGATGACGGTGTACTCGCCGGACGACAGGTCGACGAACCGGAAGGTTCCGTCCGGTCCGGTGGTGAGGGTGTCGACCACGTTGCCCGCCGCGTCCAGCAGGGTCACGCGCGCGTCCTCCACGGCCCGCCCGCCGCCGGCCCGCACGGTGCCGCGCAGCACGGCGCCGCCGGCCAGTTCGACGTCCTGACGGGTCTCCCGGGCGGCCTGGACGGTGACGGGGAGTGCGGCCGGGCGGAACGCGGGCGCGCTCGCGGCGAGGGTGTACTCACCGGCCACCAGCTCGGTGATCTCGTAGCCGCCCTCCCGGCCGCTGCGGGTGGTGGCGACGACCTCGCCGTGGACGTTGGTCAGGGTCACGATGGCGTCCCGTACGGGCGAGCCGTCGGCGGTGAGCACACAGCCGGCGAGGCGGCCCGCGCCCCCGAGGACGACGTCCAGTTCGACGGGCCGCTCGCCGACGGTCACCGAGACCGCCTGCGGCTGGTGCCCGCCCGCGGCGGCGATCAGGACGTACGATCCCGGGCCGGGGGTGGCCAGCGCGTACCGCCCGTCGGCACCGCTCGCGCCCCGCCCGATCTGCTGCCCGGCGACGTCGATGAGGGTGAGCGCGGCGCGCGGTACCACGGTTCCGTCCGGATGCTGGACGGTGCCGCAGACGGCGATGCCCGCGGCGTGCGGCGACCTGGCCGGCGGCACGGGGGCCGCCGTGTGCGGCGTTTCCGCTGTCGGGCCGGCGGTGGGGGCGTAGTGGGACACCAGGGGTTTCTCCTTGAGGAAGAAGGTGATGAACAGACCGAGGACGAGCACCGGCACCAGGTAGAGGAAGATGCGCGGCATGGCGTCGGCGTAGGCCTGGATGTAGAGGTCGCGCAGTGCGGGCGGCAGCGCGTGCACGAGCTGCGGGGTGATCGACTCGGCGTCGGGCAGCCCCGCGCCCTCCCCCGCCGGGAGCCGCTCGGCGAGCGCGTCGGTGAGCCGGCCGGCGAAGAGGGTGCCGAAGACCGCGGCGCCGACGCTGCCGCCGATCTGCCGGAAGTAGTTGTTGGCGCTGGTGGCGGTGCCGAGGTCGCCGGGGCGCACGGAGTTCTGCACGGCGAGGACCAGGACGGGCATCACCATGCCGATGCCGGCGCCGAGGACGGCCATCCAGATGCTGTAGTGCAGCCGGGGAGTGTCGGGTTCGAGACGGGACAGCAGCCACATGCCGGCGATCGAGAGGACGGCGCCGAGCAGGGGGTGGCTCCGGTAGCGGCCGGTCCGGCTGATGAGCTGCCCCGAGACGATGGAGGCGCCGACGATGCCGGCCATCATGGGCAGCATCAGCAGGCCCGACTCGGTGGCCGTGGCCCCGTCGACCATCTGCAGGTACGTCGGCAGGTAGCTGGCCGCGCCGAACAGGGCGACGCCGATCACCAGCCCGACCAGGGCGGTGACGTTGAAGACGGAATCCCTGAACAGCCGGAGCGGGATGAGGGGTTCGGCGGCGAAGCGCTCGACGACGAGGAAGAGCACGGTGGCCGCCGCGCCGCCCGCGCCGAGACCGAGGACGACGCGTGAGTCCCAGGCGTACTCGCTCCCGCCCCAACTGGTCAGCAGCACCAGGCAGGTGGAGGCCGTGGCCAGCAGCAGCGCGCCGAGGACGTCCAGCCGGGGCCTGGCGGAGGGCTTGGGGAGCTTCAGCACCAGGGCGACGACGATCAGGGTCAGGACGCCGAAGGGCACGTTGAAGTAGAAACACCAGCGCCATGAGAGATGGTCGGTGAAGTAGCCGCCGAGCAGCGGCCCGGCGACCGAGGCGAGGCCGAAGGCGGCACCGATCAGGCCCATGAACCGGCCGCGTTCCCGTGCGGGCACGATGTCCGCGATGATCGTCTGGACGCCGATCATCAGCCCGCCCGCGCCGACGCCCTGCACCGCGCGGTAGGCGATCAGCTGGTCCATGGTCTGTGCCCGGCCCGCGAGCGCGGAGCCGACGACGAAGACGACGATCGCGAACTGGAAGACGCCCTTGCGGCCGAACAGGTCGCCGAGTTTGCCGTAGATCGGCAGTCCGATGGTGGCGGTGAGCAGATAGGCGGTGATCGCCCAGGACATCCGGTCCAGGCCGTGCAGTTCGCCGACGATCTTCGGCAGGGCGGTGGCGACGATCATCTGCTCGAGGGCGGCGAGCAGCAGCGCCAGCATCAGCGCGAAGAACACCAGCCGCACCCTGCGCCGGCTCAACGCCGGGCCCACCGGCCCCTGATCGGGCTCCGCACCGGGTTCCGCGTCGTCATCCGGGCCGTACTGCGCGTCGTACTGCGCGGCGTACTCCGGACCGTACTCCGCGTCGTACCCCAAGGCCGGCTCCGGACCCGGCCCGTGGGTCCGTTCCGGAGGCGGGCGCTCGGCCGACGGGATCGCCGCCGCGACCGGTTCGTCCTGCGTCAGAGTGATCCCGCCGGTACCGCCCACGTGCCGCTCCCCTCGTCGCGCTGCCACACAATTCCCGCGTAAAAGCGACAACTACGAGCAAGCGCGACGAGTTACGGCA
The DNA here is from genome assembly GCF_029760955.1 of Streptomyces cathayae. Lineage (GTDB taxonomy): Bacteria > Actinomycetota > Actinomycetes > Streptomycetales > Streptomycetaceae > Streptomyces > Streptomyces cathayae. The sequence continues at coordinate 1,171,535 of NZ_CP121682.1, read as the reverse complement.
TGCGGAAGGTCGGTGCGGAGATCACCCGAACCGGTGAGGAGAGCGGCCCGGGGGCCAACCTCCCCTCGTGGCCGGCTTCTTGAAGCGGCGGCTACTTCTCGACCTCGGCGGCCAGCCTGGCGAGCAGCGCGTCGTAGATGCGCCCGAGCCCCTTGGGTGCGAAGGTCCTCTCGAAGAAGCCGCCGATGCCGCCCGCACCCGTCCACGTGGTGGTCACGACGACCCGGGACCTGCCCTCGCCGGCCGGGGTGACGCGCCAGACGGTGACCATGGAGGAGTTGCGGTCCTTCTCGACCAGTTCGCCGTCGCTCGGCTCGGTGACCTCCAGGAGGCAGTCGCGGACGCGCTTGCTGGTGGCCTGGAGCTTCCAGTGGACGAGGCTGCCCTCCCCGTCGCCGCCCTCCCGGACCTCGTACTCGCTGAACTGCTCGGGCAGCAGCCTCGCGCGCGTGCCGCTGTAGTCGGCGATGGCGTCGAACACCGTCTCCGCGTCCGCCGCGACGATCCGCTCCGTAGTGGCCTCGACCTGCGCCATCGATTTCCTCCAGGACATGAGTTCTCAGGGTGCTCAAAGGGTCGGGGCAAGCCAATCACCCCCTCGCCCGGCCCCCAAATCGGGAGTCCGGAACTGATCGGGAGAGTGACCGAAGATGTCGCTCACCCGATCAAGGGAACGTTTGTTCTATTCTGTGGGTCAGTGCTGCCGAGGAGGTGTCATGCGCGGGGAGAACCTCGCACCGGACTCCGGACACGGCCGGGCCGACGCCGCGCTGTCCGGCGCGGAGACGGTGACCACCCGTACCTCCGGCACACCGGAGTGCGCGCATCGCGTTCCACGAGATCCGCGCCCGCTCGCTCCCCCCAGTGCCCGGAGCCTCCCGCACGCCTTCGAGCGGGCCGTGAGCCCCTGCCGGGGCTCCACGCGCGTGTCCACGCACGTCACTTCCTGACTTCCTGACCCCATTTTCCGGTTTTCCGGGGAGGCACAGTGTCCACCGCACCGAACGCGGACAAGGCATGGAAGACCATGGCCCGATCTCTTGCGGACCCGACCGACTCCGACCGCCCGACCGACTCCGACCGCCCGACGGCCACCGGCCGAGCGGGAGCCGCCGCCTGTCGCACCCTCCTCGAGGGCCACGCAGCCCGCGCCGCGGACGACTCCACCGCCGAGCCGTGGCTGCTTCTGCGGGAGCGCACCGCCGGCCGTCTCCGGCATGTGTGAACTCCTGCCGCACCACCAGGTCTGCGAGCCCGTCTGCGGCGGGGCGCGAGAACCGTCCTGTCGGCGGCTTGCGCACCACACCCAGGAATCCCTCAGCGAGGCGAGCGGGCCGTCATTGGTCTGGCCCGGTGAGAGTTTTCCACAGGCCTGGCCGCGCTTCGGCACCACGACGTAGCGTGAGCGCATGAAGATCCTCATCAGCGCGGACATGGAGGGCGCCACCGGCGTCACCTGGCCCGCCGACGTGCTGCCGGGCACACCGCAGTGGGAGCGCTGCCGGTCGATGTTCACCTCCGACGTCGACGCCGCCGTGCGAGGCTTCTTCGACGGCGGCGCCGACGAGGTGCTGATCAACGAGGCGCACTGGAGCATGCGCAACCTGCTCCTGGAGCGGCTCGACGAGCGGGCCGAGATGCTCACCGGGCGGCACAAGTCGCTGTCCATGGTGGAGGGCGTGCAGCACGGCGACGTGGACGGCATCGCGTTCATCGGCTACCACGCGGGAGCCGGTATGGAGGGTGTCCTCGCGCACACCTACCTCGCCAACTCCATCACCGGAGTGTGGCTGAACGGCGAACGGGCCAGCGAGGGCCTGCTCAACGCGGCCGTGGTCGCCGAGTACGGGGTGCCGGTCGTCCTGGTCACCGGCGACGACGTGGCCTGCGAGGACGCCCTCGGCTACGCGCCGGGGGCGCTGAAGGTCGCGGTCAAGGACCATGTGTCGCGGTACGCGGCCGTGTGCCGCACGCCCGCCCGGACGGCCGCCGACATCCGGGCCGCGGCGAAGGAGGCCGCCGCGCTGGCGGGCCGCCGGGAGCCGGTGGCGGCCGGCCCCTTCACCGTCGAGGTGGAGTTCGACGCGGAGCACCTGGCGATGGCCGTCACCGTGGTGCCGGGCGTGATCCGCGCCGGCGAGCGGAAGGTGGCGTACACGAGCGGGACCATGCACGACGGGATCCGCACCTTCAAGGCGGTCACCACGATCGCCTCGGCCGCGGTGGAGGAGCAGTATGGCTGACGAACGTGCCCTGGACGAGGTCGTGACGTTCACCTCCGAACTCATCCGGATCGACACCACCAACAGGGGCGGGGGCGACTGCCGGGAGCGGCCCGCCGCCGAGTACGCGGCGGAGCGGCTCGCCGGGGCGGGCCTGGAGCCGGTGCTGCTGGAGCGCACCCCCGGCCGGACCAACGTCGTCGCGCGCCTCGCGGGCACCGACCCGACGGCCGACGCGCTCCTCGTCCACGGCCACCTCGACGTCGTACCGGCCGAGGCCGCCGACTGGAGCGTGCACCCGTTCTCCGGCGAGGTGCGCGACGGGGTGGTCTGGGGCCGCGGCGCCGTCGACATGAAGAACATGGACGCGATGATCCTCGCCGTGGTGCGGGCCTGGGCACGGCAGGGCGTGCGGCCCCGGCGCGACATCGTGATCGCGTTCACCGCGGACGAGGAGGCCAGCGCCGAGGACGGCTCCGGGTTCCTCGCCGACCGGCACGCGGCGCTCTTCGAGGGCTGCACCGAGGGGATCAGCGAATCGGGCGCCTTCACCGTCCACGACGGCGCCGGCCGGCAGCTCTACCCGATCGCGGCGGGGGAGCGCGGTACGGCCTGGCTGAAGCTGACCGCGCGCGGGCGGGCCGGGCACGGCTCCAAGGTCAACCGGGACAACGCGGTGACCCGCCTCGCCGCCTCGGTCACCCGCATAGGCGAGTACGAGTGGCCGCTGCGGCTGACCCCGACGGTCCGTGCGGCACTCACCGAACTCGCCGCCCTGTACGGCGTCGACCCCGACCTGTCCGACGTGGACACGCTGCTCACCAAGCTGGGCCCGGCGGCGAAACTCGTCGAGCACACCCTCCGCAACAGCAGCAACCCGACGATGCTGGACGCCGGTTACAAGCTCAACGTGATCCCCGGACAGGCCGTGGCCCACATCGACGGACGGTTCCTGCCCGGTGGGGAGGACGAGTTCCGCGCCACCTTGGACCGGCTCACGGGGCCGGACGTGGACTGGGAGTTCGAGCACCGCGAGCCGGCTCTCGAGGCACCGCTGGACTCGACGACGTTCGCGCGGATGCGGGCCGCCGTGCAGGAGTTCGCACCCGAGGGGCACCCCGTGCCGTACTGCATGTCCGGCGGCACGGACGCCAAGCAGTTCTCCCGCCTCGGCATCACCGGTTACGGGTTCGCCCCGCTGAAACTGCCGGAGGGCTTCGACTACCAGGCCCTCTTCCACGGAGTCGACGAGCGCGTCCCGGTCGAGGCGCTCCACTTCGGTGTCCGCGTCCTCGACCGGTTCCTGCGGACGGTCTGAGCGAAATGGGGGAAACGGTGCAGACCCTGCCCTACGGCGAGTGGCCCTCGCCCATCGACGCGGCCACGGCCGCGGCACACGACGGGAAGCCCGAGTTCGTGGGGTTCGTCGGGGACGAGGTGTGGTGGACCGAGCCCCGGCCCGCCGAGGGCGGCCGGCGCACCCTGGTGCGCCGGCACTCCGACGGAACCGAGGAGTCCGTGCTGCCAGCGCCGTGGAACGTGCGCAGCCGGGTCGTCGAGTACGGCGGACGGCCCTGGGCCGGGTTCGTCCGGGACGACGACCCTCTCGTGGTCTTCGTGAACTTCGCCGACCAGCGCCTCTACCGCTGTGAACCCGGCGGTGAGCCGCGTCCGCTGACCCCGCTCTCCCCGGTGGGGCAGGGGCTGCGCTGGGCCGAGCCGACGCTGCTGCCGGACCGCGGCGAGGTGTGGTGCGTCCTGGAGGAGTTCACCGGCGACGGACCGAGCGAGGTGCGCCGCGTCCTGGCCGCCGTACCGCTGGACGGCTCGGCCGCCGAGGACCGCGGCGCCGTCCGTGAACTCACCGACGACCGGCACCGGTTCGTCACCGGTCCGCGACTGTCACCCGACGGGCGGCACGTCGCCTGGCTGGCCTGGGACCACCCGCGCATGCCGTGGGACGGCACCGAACTGCGTCTCGCCGAGGCCGCACCCGACGGCACCCTGCACCACGCCCGCACCGTGGCCGGCGGCCCCGACGAGTCCATCGCCCAGGCCGACTGGACGCACGACGGCCGGCTGCTGCACACGAGCGACCGCACCGGCTGGTGGAACCTCTACCGCGACGGCGAACCGGTCTGCCCGCGCGAGGAGGAGTTCGGCGGCCCGCTGTGGCAGCCGGGGTCGCGCTGGTTCACCCCGCTGGACAGCGGTCTGATCGCCGTCGTGCACGGCCGGGGCGCCACCGCGCTCGGCATACTCGACCCCGAGACGGGCGAGGTCGTCGACGCCGCCGGGCCCTGGACCGAGTTCGCGCCCACGCTCGCGGCGCACGGCGAGCGGGTCGTCGCCGTCGGCGCCGGGCCCCGCAGCGCCCCCGAGGTGGTGGAACTGGACACCCGCACCGGCAGGACCCGGGTGATCGGCGCCCCGCACAAGGACGCCGTGGACCCCGCCCACTACCCCGACCCGCAGGCCCGCACCTTCACCGGTCCGGGCGGCCGGGAGATCCACGCCCACGTGTACCCGCCGCACCACCCCGACTGCGTCGCGCCCGACGGCCAACTGCCGCCGTACGTGATCCGGGCGCACGGCGGACCCACCGGCCGGGCTCCCCTCGTGCTCGACCTGGGGATCGCCTACCTCACCTCACGCGGCATCGGCGTCGTGGAGGTCGACTACGGCGGCTCCACCGGATACGGACGTGCCTACCGCGAACGGCTGCGCGAGCAGTGGGGCGTGGTCGACGTCGAGGACTGCGCGGCCGTCGCGCTCGCCCTCGCCGACGAGGGCACCGCCGACCGCGACCGGCTCGCCGTCCGCGGCGGCAGCGCCGGCGGCTGGACCGCGGCCGCCTCCCTCACCACGACCGACGTCTACGCCTGCGGCACCATCCTCTACCCGGTGCTCGACCTGACGGGCTGGGGCCCGGGGGAGACCCACGACTTCGAGTCCGAGTACCTCGAGAGCCTCATCGGCCCGCGCGCCGAGGTCCCCGAGCGGTACGCCGAACGCTCGCCCGCCGCGCACGCCGACCGGCTCACCGTCCCCTTCCTGCTGCTCCAGGGCCTGGACGACGTCATCTGCCCTCCCGCGCAGTGCGAGCGGTTCCTGGCCCGGCTGGAGGGCGGCAAGGTGCCGCACGCGTACATCGCCTTCGAGGGCGAGGGGCACGGCTTCCGGCGCGCGGACACCATGGTGCGCGCCCTGGAGGCGGAACTGTCGTTGTACGCCCAGGTGTTCGGCCTGACGGTGCGCGGCGTGCCGGTACTGGAGCTCACCGAATGAGCAGGGTCGAGCCGTTGCTGCGGCCGCCCCGGCCCGGTCCCGGGGCCCGGGTGGCCGTCGTCGCGCCCAGCGGGCCCGTGCCCGAGGAGCGGCTCCAGGCCGGTCTCGACGTGCTGCGCGGCTGGGACCTCGACCCGGTGGTCGCCCCCCATGTCCTGGGTCGGCACCGCGACTTCGACTACCTGGCCGGCACGGACGCCGAGCGGGCCGCCGACCTGCAGTCCGCCTGGTGCGACCCCGCCGTGGACGTGGTGATGTGCGCCCGGGGCGGCTACGGCGCGCAGCGCATGGCCGACCTGCTCGACTGGACGGCGATGCGGGCCGCCGGGCCGAAGGTGTTCGTCGGGTTCAGCGACATCACCGCCCTGCACGAGGCGTTCGCCACCCGGCTCGGCCTGGTCACCCTGCACGGGCCGATGGCGGCGGGCATCGACTTCGTCAAGAACGCACGCGCGCAGGACCACCTGAAGGCGACCCTCCTCGCCCCGGAGACCGTCCGCACCCTCACCTCCCCCGAGGGCACCGCGCTGGTCCCCGGGAGGGCGCGGGGCGTCACCCTAGGCGGCTGCCTCGCCCTGCTCGCCGCCGACCTCGGCACCCCGCACGCCAGAGGCTCCGCGCGCGGCGGGCTGCTGTGCCTGGAGGACGTGGGGGAGGAGCCGTACCGGCTCGACCGGTACCTCACCCAACTCCTGCGGGCCGGATGGTTCGACGGGGTGGCGGGGCTGCTGCTCGGCTCCTGGGCGCAGTGTGGGCCGTACGAGACGGTGCGGGCCCTGCTCGCCGACCGGCTCGGCGGCCTGGGCGTGCCCGTGGCCGAGCGGTTCGGCTTCGGTCACTGCGACGGGGCGCTCACCGTCCCCTTCGGCGTCCCGGCCGAACTCGACGCGGAGGCGGGCACCCTGACACTCGACGAACCGGCACTGAGCTGAGCCCGTCCGGCGGCCCCGGCGTGCCCGGTATGCCCGGGGTAGGGTCGCACCGTGCCGCACACCGCCTCCCGTCACCTCGCCGAGGGCCCCCGCGTGGGGATACGGCACCTCACCCACGCGGACAGCGCGGAGTTCACCGCCCGCGCCCGGGAGAGCAAGGACCTGCACCGCCCCTGGCTGTTCCCGCCGGACCACGCCGCGGCGTACTCCGCGTACGCCGAGCAGCTGATCCGGGACCCCGCCAAGGCCGGCTTCCTGGTCTGCGAGAAGGCCGACGGTTCCATCGCCGCTTTCATCAACATCAACAACATCGTCCACGGCGCGTTCCAGAGCGGCGCCCTCGGCTACGGCGCGTTCGCGCACGCGGCGGGGCGCGGCCTGATGCGCGAAGGGCTGGACCTCGTCGTACGGCACGCGTTCGGGCCGATGCGGCTGCACCGGCTGGAGATCAACGTGCAGCCCGCCAACGCCGCCTCCATCGCCCTGGCCCGCAGCTGCGGGTTCCGCCTGGAGGGCTTCTCACCGGACATGCTCTTCATCGACGGGGCCTGGCGCGACCACGAACGCTGGGCGCTCACCCAGGAGATGCGCGGGCCCCACTGACCCGCTGTCCGCGCCGCCATTCTCCCGGTCGGCGCGTCCCGCCCCTGTTCGGACGGGCGGCCGCGGCTTCCATGGATGACTGTGACGATATCCGGCGTGCTGCGGCGCCCCTGCCCGCCGCACCCTGGGCCCGGACGATTCCCTGCCCGTCCTGCGCCCCTCGACGGGCACACCGCATCGAGGACCGCGACAAGGAGGGCCTGCCACGCTGCATGGCCCGGCAGGTCGGCATGCGCCCCACACCGTGACCGCGTGACTCGGACCGCGTGACTCAGACGGTGGCGCGGCGGTCCGCGTACTCGTAGACCGCCCCGTCCGGGTGCCGTGCGATGAGGTTGCGGCCCACCGGGGTGGGGAGCGGGCCTGCGACGATGTCCGCGCTCATCTCCGCGAGTACCCGACCGGCCTCCTCGACGTCCTGCACCGCGTTGGTCGCCGCCACCTTGCGCAGCACGTCCAGTTCGGCCGCGGGACCGCTCATCAGCAGGAAACAGCCGACCGCGGCCACGTGGACACCGGCCCGCTCGAAGCGGAGCGCCTTGCCTCCCGCCAGCCGCTCGTAGAAGGGGATCGCGGTCTCGATGTCGTCGACGCAGACGCGCAGCGTGGCACCCAGTATCTCCATAGGACGAGCCTAGGGTTTTTCGTCTGGATCACGCCGGACTTCCGGGAGGCCGGAAAGCGCCGGAGGCGCGGGGCGCGGGCCGGTGGACGTTTGGCGGTCGCGGCGGGGGAAACGCGGAAGTCTCCCGAGCCATGCGACGACAGCGCTGGAGGCGAACCGTGAGTCGACCCCGCATCGTGATCATCGGTGCCGGCTTCGCCGGATACCGCACGGCCCGCACCCTGTCCCGGCTCGCCCGGGGAAGGGCCGAGATCACCCTGCTGAATCCGACCGACTACTTTCTGTATCTGCCCCTGCTGCCCCAGGTCGCCGCCGGCATCCTGGAACCGCGCCGGGTCACCGTCTCCCTCTCCGGCACGCTGCCGCACGTACGACTGGTGCTGGGTGAGGCCGACGGCATCGACCTCGACCGGCGGACCGTGCGCTACACCGGCCCCGAGGGGGACCGCGGCACCCTCTCCTACGACCGGCTGGTGCTGGCCGCGGGCAGCGTCAACAAGCTGCTGCCGATCCCCGGCGTCGCCGAGCACGCCCACGGTTTCCGCGGTCTGCCCGAAGCGCTGTATCTGCGCGACCACGTGACCCGGCAGATGGAACTCGCGGCCGCCACCGACGACCCCGCGGGCTGCGCCGCCCGGTGCACCTTCGTCGTGGTCGGCGCCGGTTACACCGGGACCGAAGTCGCCGCGCACGGAAAGCTGTTCAGCGACGCGCAGGTGCACAATCACCCCCTGCGGACGGGCCTGCGCCCGCGCTGGCTGCTGCTGGACATCGCCGACCGGGTCCTGCCCGAACTCGACGAACGGCTCTCCTCCACCGCCGACCGGGTGCTGCGCGAACGGGGGGTGGAGGTACGGATGGGGACCTCCGTGAAGGAGGCCACGCACGACGGAGTGCTGCTGACCGACGGCGAGTTCGTCGACACACGGACGCTGGTGTGGTGCGTGGGCGTGCGGCCCGATCCGCTCGCCGAGTCGCTGGGGCTGTCCATGGAACGCGGGCGGCTGCTGGTGGACCCGCACCTGCGGGTGCCGGGGCGGCCCGAGGTGTTCGCCTGCGGTGACGCGGCGGCGGTGCCCGATCTGGAGAAGCCCGGCCGGTACACCCCGATGACCGCGCAGCACGCCTGGCGGCAGGGCGAGGTCTGCGCGCACAACATCGCCGCCTCCTTCGGTGACGGTGAGTCGCGCGCCTACCGCCACCGTGACCTGGGGTTCGTGGTGGACCTGGGTGGCGTCAAGGCGGCGGCCAATCCGCTCGGTGTCAATCTGTCCGGTCCGGTGGCCGGAGCGGTCGCCCGCGGTTACCACCTCGCGGCGATGCCCGGCAACCGGGTGCGCGTCGCCGCCGACTGGCTGCTGGACGCCGTACTGCCGCGTCAGGCGGTGCAGTTGGGGCTCGTACGGTCCTGGTCGGTGCCGCTGGACACGGCGTCCCCGGAACTCGCCCGGGTGCCGTCCGGCCCGGAACGGAAGCGGTCCGGCGACGAGACCGCCGAGCCGGCCAGGAAGCAGCCGGGTGGGGAGGCGGCGAAGAGCCGGCCGGGTGGGGAGCCGGCGAAGAGCCGGCCCGGAGGCGAGCCCGCGAAGAGCCGGCCCGGTCCCCGGCCGCCCGCCGGCTCCCACGCCTCCCCCGGCCCCGTCAAGCGCACCGACTACCCAGCCGACCCCGCCGATCCCCGTGATCAGGCCGAAGGAGACTCATGAAAACCGGTGAACTCGTCGAGCTCGGACAGCAGTTGCGAGTGGACAGCGTCCGCGCGGCAGCCGCTGCGGGCTCCGGGCACCCCACGTCCTCGATGTCCGCGGCCGACCTGATGGCCGTCCTGCTGGCGCGCCACTTCCGCTACGACTTCGACCACCCCGACCACCCCGGCAACGACCGTTTCGTCCTCTCCAAGGGGCACGCCTCGCCCCTGTTGTACGCCGCCTTCAAGGCGGCCGGGGCCATCGAAGACGAGGAACTGCTCACCTTCCGCAAGCTCGGCAGCCGACTCGAGGGGCATCCCACGCCCAGGCGGCTGCCCTGGGTCGAGACGGCCACCGGGTCGCTCGGCCAGGGACTGCCGGTCGGTGTCGGTATCGCACTGGCCGGGAAGCGGCTCGACCGGTCCGGCTACCGGGTGTGGGTGCTGTGCGGGGACAGCGAACTGGCGGAGGGCTCCGTGTGGGAGGCGGCCGAGCACGCCGGGTACGAGAACCTCGACAACCTCACCGCCGTCGTGGACGTCAACCGGCTCGGCCAGCGCGGCCCCACCCGGCACGGTCACGACCTCGACGCCTACGCCCGCCGCTTCGCGGCCTTCGGCTGGCACACGGTGGAGGTGGACGGCCACGACATCGACGCCGTCGACCGCGCCTACGGCGAGGCGGCCTCCACCAGGGGGCAGCCGACCGTGATCCTCGCCCGCACCCTCAAGGGCAAGGGGGTCGCGTCCGTCCAGGACCGCGAGGGCCTGCACGGCAAACCGCTGCCCGAGGCCGACGAGGCGATCGCCGAACTCGGCGGCCCGCGCGACCTGCGGCTGAGGGTGCGGGAGCCGGCCGACGCCCGCGCGCTGCACGCCGTGCACACCGGACAGGCCGATCCGCCCCGGTGGGACAAGGGCGAGGAGGTGGCGACGCGCAACGCCTTCGGCGAGGCGCTGGCCGCCCTCGGTACCGTGCGCGGCGACATCGTGGCCCTGGACGGTGAGGTCGGCGACTCCACCCGTGCGGAGTTCTTCGCCAAGGAGCACCCCGAACGCTATGTCGAGTGCTACATCGCCGAGCAGCAGCTGGTCGCCGCGGCGGTCGGCGTGGCGACACGCGGCTGGGTGCCGTACGCGGCCACGTTCGCCGCCTTCCTCACCCGCGCCCACGACTTCATCCGCATGGCGTCGATCAGCGGTTCCGGCATCAACCTGGTCGGCTCGCACGCCGGTGTCGCCATCGGCCAGGACGGGCCCAGCCAGATGGGTCTCGAGGACCTGGCGATGATGCGGGCGGTGCACGGCTCGACCGTGCTGTACCCCTGCGACGCCAACCAGACCGCACGCCTGGTCGCCACCATGGCGGACCTCGACGGCATCCGCTACCTGCGCACCTCGCGCGGCGAGGGCCCCGTCCTCTACGGCCCCGACGAGGAGTTCCCGGTCGGCGGCAGCAAGGTGCTGCGCTCCTCGGCCGAGGACCGGCTGACCCTGCTCGCGGCGGGCGTCACGGTGCCCGAGGCCCTGGCCGCCGCGGACGCCCTGGCGGGCGAGGGCATCGCGGTACGGGTGATCGACCTGTACTCGGTCAAGCCCGTCGACCGGGACACGCTGCGCCGGGCGGCGGAGGAGACCGGCTGTCTGGTGACGGTGGAGGACCACCACCCGGAGGGCGGGCTCGGGGACGCGGTCCTCGACGCCTTCACCGACGGGCGGCCCGTCCCGCGCCTGGTGCGGCTCGCCGTCCGCGACATGCCGGGGTCGGCCTCCCCCGAGGAGCAGTTGCGCGCCGCGGGCATCGACGCCGAGTCGATCGCGGTGGCCGGGCGGCTGCTGGTGGAGGGGGCGATCGTGCCGTGAGCGACGGGACGGAGGAGAGGATCACGCCGTGAGCGACGCCGAGGGGGTGCGGCCGGTACGGGCCGGCCGTCGCACCGTGCGGATCCGTCGGCCGGGGAAGGTGCTCTTTCCCGGCGGTGAGGGCGCCGAGGAGTACACCAAGGGCGACCTCGTCGACTACCACCGGGCCGCCGCCCCGTTCATGCTGCCGCACCTGCGGGGCCGCCCGCTGATGCTGGACCGGCGCCCGGACGGCCTCGACGGGCCCACGTTCATGCAGAAGAACACCCCCGAGAGCTACCCGGAATGGATCACCCGCGTCGCGGTCGCCAAGGAGGGCGGCACGGTGTGCCACACCGTGTGCGACGACACGGCGACCCTGCTGTACCTCGTCGACCAGGCGAGCATCACCTTCCACCGCTGGCTCTCCCGGGCCGCCCCGATCGGACGGATCAACCGTCCGGACCGGCTGGTCTTCGACCTCGATCCCGCCGAGGACGACTTCGGGACGGTGCGGGAGGCGGCGCGGCTGCTGGGGGAGCTGCTGGACGAGCTGAAGCTGCCCACGGCGCTGATGACCACCGGCTCCCGGGGCCTCCATGTGATCGTGCCGCTGAACGGTGACGACGCGTTCGACGACGTGCGCGCCTTCGCCCGCGAGGTCGCCGACACCCTCGCCGACGCCCACCCCGACCGGCTCACCACCGCCGCGCGCAAGAAGGAGCGCGGCGACCGGCTCTACCTGGACGTGCAGCGCAACGCCTACGCGCAGACCGCGGTCGCGCCCGGCTCCGTCCGGGCCCTGCCCGGCGCCCCCGTCGCGGCCCCCGTCTCCTGGGACCAGCTGGACGATCCGAAGCTGCACGCCCGCCGCTGGACCGTCGCCGACGCCGTCGAACAGCTGCGGACCGACCCCTGGGCCGGTCTGCCGCGCCGGGGCCGCGCCCTGGGGCCGGCCCGCCGGCGGCTGGCCGCACTGCGGGGCGGCCCGGCCCGGCCGGACGACCGGACACGGAGCGTGACCGCGGCAATCGGTTGAGCCTCCGGAGGTTTGGTGAAGGGACTTGTGGCCACACGGAGGAGGAGGCGCTCATGACGAACGCAAGGAACACCGGAGACTCCAGAGGTTCACAGGAACCACAGGAGGCTCACGCACCCCGCAAGTCTGCGGAAAACACCAGAGCGACCAAACGGCCGAGCCCCATGGAGGTACTGCGCCAGGCGCGCGGGCAGCTCGCGGAGCTCACCGGTATGGAAGCCGAGTCCGTGTCGTCCTTCGAGCAGACGGAGGAGGGCTGGGCGCTGGAGGTCGAGGTCCTCGAGCTCGAGCGTGTGCCCGACACGATGAGCCTGATGGCGAGTTACCAGGTGGAGCTGGGGCCCGACGGAGAGCTCACCGGCTACCGGCGGGTCCGCCGCTATGAGCGGGGGCGGTCCGACGCGCGCAGGTCCGGCGGCCGGTAGGCCGCCCGGCCGGCCCCTTCCGGCCCGTCGGCACGACGGACACGGCGCGCGAGGCAGGCAACTCACACAAGGAGGAACAACCGGCATGACAGTCGTACCGGCACAACAGTCCGGTGGTGGAGGCGGCAGCAGCGGCCTCTACGACGTGCTCGAGCTCGTCCTGGACAGGGGGCTCGTCATCGACGCATTCGTGCGCGTGTCCCTGGTCGGCATCGAGATCCTCAAGATCGACGTCCGCATCGTCGTCGCCAGCGTCGACACTTACCTGCGCTTCGCCGAGGCGTGCAACCGGCTCGACCTGGAGGCCGGACCCCGCAAGAGCCCGGGCCTGCCCGACGTGGTCGGCCAGGTCACCGAGTCCGGTGCCCGCGGCAAGTCCAAGGGAGCGCTGTCCGGCGCCGCCGAGACCATCTCCGACGCCTTCCAGCAGGCACGCGGCGAGGGCTCCGAGCGGGAGACCGAGTCCCGTCCGCGGGCCCGCAAGAGCACCTCGGCACGCCGGAAGGAGGAGCAGGAGTGAGCACCTACGTCTACGGCATCACGGCGAGTACGTATTCCGGCCCCCCCGAGCACACGAGCGGTGTGGGCGACCCGGCAGGTCCGGTGCGGGTCCTGAAGGAGGGCGAGCTGGCGGCCGTCGTCAGTGACGCCCCCGAGGACCTGCGCCCCAAACGAAGGGAACTGCTCGCCCACCAGAACGTGCTCGCCGAGGTCGGCGCGGCCGTCTGTGTGCTGCCGATGCGGTTCGGCAGCGTCGCCCCCGACGACGACTCCGTCACCGCCGTGCTCGCCGAGCGTGCCGAGCACTACAAGGAGCGCCTGAGGGCGCTGGACGGCCGGGTCGAGTACAACGTCAAGGCCAATCACGACGAGGAGGCCGTACTCCACCACGTGATGGCCGGCAACCCGGAGCTCCGTGCTCTCGCGGAAGCCAACCGACAGGCCGGCGGCGGAAGTTACGACGACAAGATCCGCCTCGGCGAGATGGTCGCCGAGGCGGTCAGGGCCCAGGAGGCCGAGGACGGCGTCGCCGTGCGGCGTGCCCTGGAACCGGCGGCCGACGCCGTGAGCGTGGGTCCCGAGTCCACGGGCTGGCTCGCCAACGTCTCCTTCCTGGTGCCGCGCGACACGGCCGGGGAATTCATGGCCGCACTGGACCGCGTCCGCGAGGACATGCCGCACCTGGAGGTGCGGCTCAACGGCCCGCTGCCCCCGTACAGCTTCGTGGAGCCCGGCCCGGCCGAACCGGCGGGCGCCACGGCGGGTGGGGCGGACGCCGGAATGGGGTGACGACATGGGCCTGATCTCGGAAGTGCTGCTGCTGCCGCTGGCCCCGGCGCGCGGCAGCGGCTGGGTCATCCAACAGGTGCTGCGCGAGGCGGAGCGCATCTACTACGACCCCGCCGCGATCCGTGCCGAACTGGCGCGGCTCGAGGAGCAGCTGGAGGCCGGAGAGATCACCGAGGAGGAGTTCGACCGGCAGGAGGACGAACTCCTCGACCGATTGGAGACCGCGATGCACACCAGCGCCACAGGGGACGGGACGGCACCACGATGAATCGGACAGCGCTCGGCCTCGCGATAGGGGCCGGATACCTCCTCGGACGGACGAAGAAGCTGAAGATGGCGGTCGCCGTCGGAGGTCTGGTGGCCGGCAAGAAGCTGAACCTCGGGCCGCGGATGATCACGGACATGGTGTCCACGCAGCTGCAGAAAAACCCGCAGTTCAAGGAGCTCGGGGATCAGCTGCGCGGCGATCTGCGCGGTGCCGGCAAGGCGGCCTCCGGGGCACTCGTCGAGCGGCAGCTCGACTCCCTCGCCGACAAGCTGCACGGTCGTACCACCGAGATGCGCGACCAGCTGACCGGTTTGGGCCGCCCGGACCGCGAGGCCGAGGTCGACGAGGACACCGAGGACGACAGGCGTGCCGAGGACGACCTGGAGGACGAGGAGGCCACGGACGAGGAACCGGACGACGAGGAGCCGGAACCGGCACCCGAGCGGCCGGCGGAGAAAGCATCGTCGAAGAGGGCTCCGTCGAAGGAGGCCGTCAAGAAGACCGAGAAGAAGGCGCCGGCCAGGAAGACCGCTCCGGCGAAGAACAGGAAGACCGCTCCGGCGAAGAAGACGGCCGGCAAGAAGACCGCGGCCGCGCGGACGACCTCGTCCCGGGGTACCCGCACCTCGAAGGGAGGCGGTGAGCGATGACCGAGACACTCGGATCGGCCACTTCCGCCGCGCGCGACAAAGTGGGCGAGGGCACGAAGAACCCGCTTGCCGACCTGGCCCACAGCGAGGCCGCCGACCACCTCAAGGCGGAGCTGCAGGACTACCTCGCGGCCCAGGCCACCCGCCTGCTGACGGGTGTCGGCCGCAAGCTGGGCGAGACGACCGGCAAACTCACCGACATCGCCGAGGGCAACAGTTCGGGTTTCGCCAAGCTCGCACTCGACGGCGGCCGCAAACTCGCCGAGGGCAAGAGCCCCCTGCGCAGCGCCATCGAACTGGGAACCTCGAGGGCCAAGGACAAGGTGATGGACACCCTGAAGGGCCTGGGCGGCGGCGGCAAGGGCAAGCGCAAGCGCTCCGCGGGCAAGAAGCCCACCGTCATCATGGAGCACATCGATGTCGGCGTCCCGCTGCGCACGGCCTACGACCAGTGGACGCAGTACCAGGACTTCAGCACCTTCGCCAAGGGCGTCAAGAGTGCCAACAAGTCCGACGACACCACCTCGGACTGGCAGGTCAAGGTTCTGTGGTCCAACCGCAGCTGGAAGGCGCAGACCACCGAGCAGATCGCCGACGACCGCATCGCCTGGTCCTCCGAGGGGGCCAAGGGCACGACGAAGGGCGTCGTCTCCTTCCACAGCCTCGGCGACAAACTCACCCGGGTCCTGCTGGTCATCGAGTACTACCCCTCGGGTTTCTTCGAGAAGACCGGCAACATCTGGCGCGCCCAGGGCCGCCGGGCCCGGCTCGACCTGAAGAACTTCGCCCGCTTCATCACGTTCAAGGGTGAGGCCGAGGACAGCTGGCGCGGCGAGATCCAGGACGGTGAGGTCGTCCGCAGCCACGAGGACGCCATCGCCGAAGAGGAGGAGGAACAGTCGCCGCCCGGGGACGAGGAGCCGGAGGGCGAGGACGCCGAGGGCGCAGAGGAAGCCGAGGGCACAGAGGACGCCGAGGGCGAGTACGACGAAGAGGAGGAAGCAGACGAAGCCGCGGACGAGGAACCGGCCGAGGGCGGCTACGAGGAGGAGGACGAGGACGCCTACGAGGAAGAGGACGAAGGCGCGGACGAGGACGAGGATGAGGACGAGGCCGAGGACGAGTATGAGCCCGAGGACGAGCCCGAGTACGCCGAAGGCGGGAGCCGTCGATGACGACGCCCCGTCGGCTCCCCGAGCCCTATGGGCAGGGTGGCGGCGCCAATCTCGCCGACATCCTGGAGCGGGTGCTCGACAAGGGCATCGTCATCGCGGGCGACATCCGCATCAACCTGCTCGACATCGAACTGCTCACCATCAAGCTGCGGCTCGTCGTGGCTTCCGTCGACAAGGCGAAGGAGATGGGGATCGACTGGTGGGAGACCGACCCGGCGCTCTCCTCCCGCGCCCGTCGCTCCGAACTGGCCCGGGAGAACGCCGAGCTGCGTGAGCGGCTGGCCGAACTGGAGGGTGACCGTCCGCTGGCGGCCGGCCGTTCGTCGGACACGGACCGTCCGCTGGAGGCCGGCCGCCGGCGGGGGACCGACCGGCCGCAGGAGACCGGCCGTCACCGGGAGACCGACCGGCCGCAGGAGGAGGGCCCGTGACCGGACTGCGGTACGTCTACGCCATCTGCCGCCCCTTCGGCACACCGCTCCAGGCACAGCTGACCGGTGTGGCGGGTGATCCGCCCCGGCTGCTGCCCCATCACGGCCTGGTGGCCGTCGTCAGCCATGTGCCGGAGGCGGACTTCGCCGAGGAGCCCCTCCACGAGCATCTGGAGGACCTCGACTGGCTGACCGAGGTCGCCCGCGCCCACCAGGGCGTCATCGACGCGCTCACCACCGTCACCACGCCGCTGCCGCTGCGGCTCGGCACCGTGTTCCGTGACGACAGCGGCGTACGGACGATGATGGAGGCGCGCGAGGAGGGCTTCCTGCGGACGCTGGACCGGTTGGACGGCCGGGTGGAATGGGGCGTGAAGGTCTTCATCGAGGCGGAACGGCCGGCGGACACCGCCGCACCGCCGGCGCAAAAGCCCACGTCGGGCCGGGACTACCTGCGCCAACGGCGCATGGCGACGAAATCGCACGACGACCTGTGGCAGCAGGCCGAGGCCTTTTCGACCCGGCTGCACGAGACGCTCTCCGGCTGCGCCGAGGATTCCCGGCTGCACGCTCCGCAGAATCCCACGCTCTCCGGTGCGTCGGGTCGCAACGTGTTGAATGCGGCTTATCTCGTGCCGCGAGCGGAATCCGAGAAGTTCGTGGAAAGGGTGGAGCGGACGAAGGACGGGACACCCGGGATACGCGTCGAACTCACCGGCCCCTGGGCGGCCTATTCATTCGCCGGGGAAGAGTCCGCCGGAGAGGAATCGGCCGAGGGGGAGCGGCCGTGACCGTGGTCGAGCGCCGGGAGATAGCCCTGGTGGATCTGCTGGACCGGCTCCTGGCCGGCGGAGTCGTCATCACCGGTGACATCACGCTGCGCATCGCGGACGTCGATCTGGTCCGTATCGACCTCAACGCGCTCATCAGCTCGGTGAACGCGAACGTTCCGTCGCCCTTCGAGGAGTCGCGTTGACGGCCACCCCCGATGATCATCACGGCGAGCCGCACGAAGGCCGGCGCGCGGGGCACGGCCGGCGCAACCGGCTCGACCTGGAACCGGACACGGTCGAACGTGACCTGGTCAAACTGGTGCTCACCGTCGTGGAACTGCTGCGCCAGCTCATGGAGCGCCAGGCGGTACGCCGGTTCGACGAGGGAGACCTGACGGAGGAGCAGGAGGAGCGCATCGGGCTCACCCTGATGCTGCTCGAGGAGCGGATGACGGAACTGCGTGACCGGTACGGACTGCGGCCCGAGGACCTGAATCTGGACCTCGGGCCGCTCGGACCGCTGCTGCCGCGGGACTGAGTCCCCGGACGGTCCGGTGACGGAAACCTTCCGTCACCGGACCGTCCGCCGTCTCACCACTTGTACCAGCGGCCCCTGCCGCCGCTCGCCGATGTGCTGCGCATGAAGAATCCCAGCAGCCACACGACGAGAACCGCCAACGCGATCCACCAGAGCACCTTCACCGCGAAACCGGCGCCGAAAAGAACCAGGGCCAGAAGCAGAACCAGCAGAATGGGAACCATAGTGTCAACCTCCTGCCTTTCTGATGACCCGGAATTCTCGTTTCAGGCATCCTTGCGGCAGAGAATTTCTCCGTGCAGCACGCTGAACCATCCGTCCTCCCGCGTGCCCCACTCCCGCCATGCCGCCGCGGCGGCCCGCAGTTGTCCGCCGGTGGCGTGGCCCTGCCCGGTGGCCCGCTCGGCGTAGTCCGACGCCACCGTGCGGTCCGCCCACAGGGAACTCCACCAGGCCCGCTCCTCGGCGGTCGAGTAGGTCCAGGTGGCCGAGGTGGCGGTGATGTCCGTGAACCCGGCCGTCAGCGCCCAGGACTTCAGCCGCCGGCCGGCATCCGGTTCGCCGCCGTTGGCCCGGGCCACCCGCCGGTACAGGTCCAGCCAGTCGTCCAGGCCCGGGGAGAGGGGGTACCAGGTCATCGCCGCGTAATCCGCGTCCCGGACGGCGACGAACCCGCCGGGCCTGGTCACCCGCATCATCTCGCGCAACGCCCGCACCGGGTCCCCCACGTGCTGGAGCACCTGGTGGGCGTGCACCACGCTGAACGTGTCGTCCGGGAAGTCCAGCGCGTGCACGTCGCCCACCGCGAAGGCCGTGTTCGTCAGGCCGCGCCCGGCCGCCGTGGCACCGGCCTGCTCCAGGATGCCCGGCGCCCGGTCGAGACCGGTGACGTGTCCGTCGGGGACGAGCCCGGCCAGGTCGGCGGTGATGGTGCCGGGCCCGCAACCGACGTCCAGGATCCGCATGCCGGGCGTCAGTACCCCGAGGAGGTACGCCGCCGAGTTGGCCGCGGTCCGCCAGGTGTGCGACCGCAGCACCGACTCGTGGTGCCCGTGGGTGTAGACGGCGGTCTCCCGTGATGGAGGCATGGTGAGCCCGTCCCTTCTCGTCGTCCGGTCATGGCGTACCCGATCTCCGTGAACGACCGTCACGATACGCACCCCGGCCGTATCCTGAGACCCGCGTCTCACATTCCGGGCGGCCCGATGTGTGCCGGGCGCCCCGCCCGCCCGGCCGGCAAAACCGTTTGCCCCCTGCGCCGACGCCCCGGACAATCGCGTCCCATGGGTCATCTCGAAGCCGCGTACCTGGAGTACCACCTCCCCGACGGGAGGCCGCTCCTGGGCGACGTGTCCTTCCGTGTGGGCGAAGGGGCCGTCACCGCCCTCGTGGGACCCAACGGCGCGGGCAAGACGACACTCCTGCGCCTCCTCGCCGGCGAACTCAAGCCGCACGGCGGCTCCGTCACGGTCAGCGGCGGCCTCGGCGTCATGCGCCAGTTCGTGGGTTCCGTACGGGACGGAACGACCGTGCGCGACCTCCTCGTCTCCGTCGCCACGCCCCGCATCCGCGAGGCCGCCCGCACCGTCGACAAGGCCGAGCACGCGCTGCACGTCGCCGGGGACGAGAGCGCCCAGATGAGGTACGCGCAGGCCCTCGCCGACTGGGCCGAGGCGCGCGGCTACGAGGCCGAGACGCTGTGGGACATGTGCACGACGGCCGCACTCGGCATCCCCTACGACAAGGCGCAGCAACGCCAGGTGCGCACCCTCTCCGGCGGCGAGCAGAAACGCCTGGTCCTCGAAGCGCTGCTGCGCGGCACCGACGAGGTCCTGCTCCTCGACGAGCCCGACAACTACCTCGACGTCCCCGGCAAGCGCTGGCTCGAGGAGCAACTCGAACAGACCCGCAAGACCGTGCTCCTCGTCTCCCACGACCGCGAACTGCTCGCCCGCACCGCCCGGCGCATCGTCTCCCTCGAACCGAGCCCCACCGGCGCCGACGCCTGGGTGCACGGCGGGGGCTTCGCCACGTACCACGACGCCCGGCGCGAACGCTTCGCCCGCTTCGAGGAACTGCGCAGGCGGTGGGACGAGAAGCACGCCCAGCTGAAGAAGCTGGTGCTGAACCTCCGGCAGGCCGCCTCCGTCAGTCCCGACATGGCGTCCCGGTACCGGGCGGCCCAGACCCGGCTGCGCAAGTTCGAGGAGGCCGGCCCGCCGCCGGAGCCGCCGCGCGAGCAGGACATCAGGATGCGCCTGAAGGGAGGCCGCACCGGAGTGCGCGCGGTCACCTGCGAGCAGCTCGAACTCACCGGTCTGATGAAACCGTTCGACCTGGAGGTCTTCTACGGCGAACGGGTCGCCGTGCTCGGCTCCAACGGCTCCGGCAAGTCGCACTTCCTGCGCCTGCTCGCCGGGGACGACGTGGCGCACACGGGCGGCTGGCGGCTCGGCGCCCGTGTCGTCCCCGGACACTTCGCGCAGACCCACGCGCACCCCGAGCTGGAGGGCCGCACGCTCCTGGACGTCCTGTGGAAGGAGCACGCCCAGGACCGGGGCGCCGCCATGTCCCGGCTGCGCCGCTACGAACTGACCGGCCAGGCCGAGCAGACCTTCGACCGTCTCTCCGGCGGTCAGCAGGCCCGGTTCCAGATCCTGCTGCTGGAGCTCCAGGGGGTGACGGCGCTGCTGCTCGACGAGCCGACCGACAACCTGGACCTGGAGTCGGCGGAGGCGTTGCAGGAGGGCCTGGAGGCGTTCGAGGGCACGGTGCTGGCCGTCACGCACGACCGCTGGTTCGCCCGCTCCTTCGACCGCTACCTGGTCTTCGGCGGTGACGGCAGGGTCCGGGAGGCCCCGGAACCCGTGTGGGACGAGCGCCGCGTGGAACGGGCCCGGTAGCGGCCCCCGCCGCGCCTTCGGGCCCCGGAGCCGGCCGGGATGTTCGGGGACCGGGATGTTCGTAGAGTGGGTGCAGGGACGCGGGTCCCGTGGCCTCCCCGGGCGGGTATCCGGACCGCAGGTTACGCCTACGACGAGCGGGGCATCACGATGGCCGGAGTCGAGCCGAACCGCCTGGACGACCAGCAGCTCATGAAGGAGCTGGAGAACATCCATCGCACGCGTCACGACACGCTGCTGCACGGCTCCGACGACGCGTTGCGGGTCCACAACGACCGTATGGCGCAGCTGGAGGGCGAGTACCTCCGCCGTCATCCGCGCCGCCCGGTGGCGGCGGGCCGCACCCGCGCGGGGGCCCGGGAACGGAGCGGCGCGGACAGGGCGACACCCGTGGACCCGGGCACCTGACGGACCCCGTGAGGAGCCGGGACCCGCGGGGCGCGGGTCCCGGCTCGTTCAGGCCGTTCAAGCGGTTCAGGTCGTTCAGGCCGCTTCCGCGGCGAACACCTTCAGATACGCCTCGCAGAACGCCTCGAGGTCGTCCGGCTTGCGGCTGGTGACCAGCTTGGCGGACTCGTGGTCGCAGATCTTCACCTGCTCGTCGACCCAGGTGGCACCGGCGTTACGGAGATCGGTCCGCAGACTCGGCCAGCTGGTCAGCTCCCTCCCGCGGACCACGTCCGCCTCGATGAGGGTCCAGGGCGCGTGGCAGATCGCGGCGACGGGCCGCCCCTGTCCGAAGAAGTCCCGGACGAACGCGACGGCCTTCTCGTCCGTGCGCAGCAGGTCCGGGTTGGCCACCCCGCCCGGCAGCACCAGCCCGCCGAAGGAGTCGGCGGACGTGTCGCCGACGACCTCCTGCACCGGGAAGGTGTCCGCCTTGTCGAGATGGTCGAACGCCTGGATCTCGCCCGGCCGGGTCGACACGAGCACGGGTTCGTGACCGGCGCCGAGGGCCGCCTCCCACGGCTCGGTCAGCTCGACCTGCTCGACGCCCTCGGTCGCGACGAGGAATGCGATACGCATGGGGGACTACGTCCTTTCCTTCAGTTCGTGCAGTTCGTGCAAGACGCTCTGGTCCGTCAGGACCGACCGGCTACGGGCTGCTCGTCTCCTGGGGCCGCGTCAGTGCCTCGGCCAGCTCCTGGAGGCTGTCGTAGCGGGCCTGTCGCGGCAGCCGGCCCAGCGCCTCGACGAGGGTGTCGGGCGCGTACCGCCGGTCCAGGGTGCGCATCAGCTCGCGCGGACCCGCGGGGAACGCCCCCCGGCTCAGGAGCCGGGCCAGCTCCAGCCGCACCGACTCCAGCGACGTCGGTCCACGGTTCGGCGTCACCGGGCCGTGCGCGACCGCGGGGTCGTCCTCGGCGAACGGCTCCGGGTCGTTCCACTCCTCGGTCCGGGTGGGATGCCCTGACCTGAGCAGACCCTGCAGTTCGTGCTTCATCTCGTCGTCGCGGTGAACGCTCAGCCGGTCACTGCCTCGCTGCATGTCTCTCTCCAGATGGTTCGGGGTCTGCACCGCGTACCCGGCCGACGGACACCGACACGGGGTTCGGCGGGCGGATCGTCACCGCCGGGCGCCGGGTACCGCCGGGTTTGTCCCGCGAACGACGGGAGACCCGGCCCCCTCACCCCCCGCGCCCCCTGCGGAAGGACCGGCCATGG
Source organism: Streptomyces cathayae (assembly GCF_029760955.1). GTDB lineage: Bacteria > Actinomycetota > Actinomycetes > Streptomycetales > Streptomycetaceae > Streptomyces > Streptomyces cathayae. The sequence goes on along the minus strand of NZ_CP121682.1, from coordinate 1,149,179 downwards.
CGGTGCTCGCCGTGCTCATTCCGATATTCATGCTCGGCGTGCTGCTGATGCTGGGCCGCTACGAGGAGCTCGTGCTGACCGGTGTGCGGGAACAGGATCCCGACGGCCTCCCCGCGCCGCACGACAGGGACGGCGCCGACAGCCGTTGACCGACCGGCCGGGCCCGGAGCGCGCCGGGTGCCCGGCCCTTCACCCACTCGGGTGCACCCGCCCCTCCGACGGCGGCAGGCCGCGCGCGGTGCCGCGGCCGACGGGCTGGGATGGGTACGGGGCGCGACGTCTGCGAACGGGATCGCCGGGCCCCGGCCGCCGCCCGAAGGAGCCCGCACCATGCGCCGCACCGCCCGCGCCCTGTCCCTCGCCGCCGTCGCCGGCACCGTACTCGGCGCGCTCGCACCGGCCGCGTTCGCCGCTCCGTCCGCGGATCCGTCCGCCGAGGTCACTCCGGGCAGACCGGCCCCGGGCGGCACCGTCACCGTCTCGGTCCTCTGCGATCCGGCCGGCGGCCGCCCGCCGGAGACCCTCGAGGCCGCCTCGGAAGCCTTCGCCAAGGGCATCGTCGAACTGAAGAAGGTGCCCGCCTCCGACGAGGAGGAGTCCGGCCCGGCCTACCGGGGCACCGCGGACCTCCGGAGCGCCGGAGGCGCCGGGGGACCGGGCGGCGACCCGCAGGACGAGACCGGCCCGTCCGACGAGCTCGATCCGCTGGAAGAGACCGACCCCCTGGACGGCCCCGACCCCCGGGAAGGAACCGGCCCGTCGGATGAAGCCGGCCCGTCAAACGAGGCCGACCCGCTCTACGACATCGATCCGCTCTCCGCGGTCGACGAGGCCGCCCCCGCCGGCAAGGGCTCCGCGCGGACCGTCGAGGGCAGGTGTCCCGCCGCGCCGGGGAAGAAGGGCAAACCGTGGAGTGCTTCCTTCACCGTCGCCCGCCACCCCGGCGGTTCCGGCGCCACCTCACCCTCGCACTCACCCTCCCCCTCGCACTGCCCCGAACGCGAGCGCGCCCGCTGCGGGGGCACGGTGGTTCCGGGCGGTGTCCACGCCGGCACGGGCGGCGGGTTCACCGACTCCGTCCCCGCCCTGGCCGCGGGCGGCCTGCTGGTCGCGGGCGCGTTCGGCGCCGCCGCCCACCGGCTGTACCGCGACAGGACCGCGCGTACGGGCCGCTGATGTTCCCCGAGCGGCCCGCAGCCGTCCGCGCGAAGTGGCACCGTGGGTACTGACCGGGGTGACCGGCCCGGATGACCCCCGTGGGCACGCCGGGTCACCAGACACTGCGCGGAGGTGCGTATGCGGCGGACGGACCCCGGGGGGCACGGCCCTGTTCGCTTCGGACCGGCACTGCCCGAGGACGGGCTGCCCGTCCTGCCCGAACTCTCCGCCGTCCTCGCCGCCGCCGCGTCCCGTGCGGAGGCCGAGCCGGTCGGCGGCGGCCCCGCCCTGCTGGAGGCCGCGTGCGGCCACGGCGACCGGCGAGGTCTGCCCGCCGCCCCCGACCGGGTGGCCGTCGCCCCCGGCGCGCCCGCCCTCCTCATGGCGCTCACCGCGGCCATCGGCGGGGACGTGCTGGTGCCCCGGCCCTGCGCCGCCTGGTGGGCCCCCGAGGCCCGGCTGCTCGGTCGCCCCGCCTTCCCGGTGCCGACGCCCCACGAGAGCGGCGGCGTCCCCGATCCGTACGCCCTGCTGGAGACCGTGCGGAGGGTGCGTGCCGAGGGCGGTGACCCGCGTCTGCTGGTGCTCTCCGTCGCCGACGACCCCACCGCCACCGTCGCCCCGCCCGAACTGCTGCACGAGACCATCGAGGCCGCCGTCGCCGAGGGGCTGCACCTGGTCAGTGACGAGACCTGGCGGGACACCCTGCACGCACCGCGCGAGACCGTGCTGCTCAGCCCCGCTGAGATGCTGCCCGAACACGTCACCGTGGTCACCGACCTGGCGGGCGCCCTGCTCCCGTCCGGCTGGCCCGCCGCGATCGGCCGCTTCCCGGCGGGCGCGGACGGCGGCGCGCTCCACGCGCGGGTGCTCGACGTACTGACCGCGCTCGACGCACGGGTGGCCGCCCCGGTCGCCGTCGCGGTGGCCCACGCGCTGGCCGAGCCGGAGGCGGTCACCGCGCGGACGGCCGCCGCCGTACGCCTGCACGCCCGGGTGGCCGCCGCCGCGCGGGAGGCGGTCGTCGCCGCGGGAGCCCTGGCCCACCCCCCGCAGGCCGGACGGCACCTCTACGTGGACCTCACACCGCTGGCGCCCGCACTCACCGCGCACGGCGTGGGCGACGCCCAGGAACTGGAGGACTTCCTCACCGCCCGGCTCGGCATGCCCGCGCCGGGCGGCCACCGCTTCGGCGACGACCTCGAGGCACCGCGCGTACGGCTGTCCACCGCGCCCCTGCTCGGCGACACCGCCGAGCAGCGGGCGGAAGGCCTCGCCTCGTCCGCGCCGCTGGAACTTCCGCACGTGCGCCGCGCGCTGGACCGTCTGAGGACGGTCTTCGACGGCCTCCGCGACGAAGCCCGGCGATAGGAGTCCTCCCGTCAGGACCGGGGAGGACCGGGGAAGATCAGGGAGGAGCCGGGAGCACCCGAAAGGACCCGACCGGTGGTGGTCAGCCCCGCAGGCGCCGCCACAGGCTCGGGGTCACGCTGATCAGGACGGTCAGGACGACCGCCGCGAGCACGCCCTGCCAGGGCTCCTCGAACAGTGAACCGCCGAGGATCCCGATCAACTGGTACGTCAGCGCCCAGGCCAGGCAGGCCGGCAGGTTGCCGCGGACGAAGCGGCGCAGGGGCCACTCGGCGATCAGGCAGGCCAGCATCACCGGAAGGCGCCCCGCCGGAACCAGCCGGGACAGCACCAGCACCGTCACGTCGTGCTCGGCGAGCTTGGTCTGCGCCTGCGCCAGCCGGTCCTCCGGCGCCCGCGCCCGGATCGCCTCCAGCCAGCGCGAACCGTTCCGCGACCGCATCCCGCGCCGCCCCAGCCAGTACAGGGCGACGTCCCCGAGGAACGCGGCCAGGGACGCCGTCGCGAACACCAGCAGCATCGAGAGCGGCGCCGTCCGGTGGAAGGCGACCACCGCCGCCGAACTCACGAGCGCCCCGGTCGGCACCACCGGCACCAGCGCACCGATCAGCACCAGCAGGAACAGCGAGGGATACCCGATCGCCTGCTCGGTGGACACCGGAGCCACCGTCGTCGACGCGGCGAACACCAGGACCGGGGCGGCCGTCGAGGCCAGGGCCGACACGGGCGCACCGGCCGCCTGGACCAGGGCGGCGGGCAGCGTCACCGTGGGCCCTCCAGACGGAGCCGCTCACCGTGCCCCAGCCGGTGCACCGGCACCCCGGGCGCCTGCTCGGCCGCCCACCGTACGAACTCGTCGCCCGGTGAGTGGAACTCGTGCGGACGCACGGCGTCCATGCCGATCGGCCAGTACGTGCCGTAGTGCACCGGCACCGCGCTGCGCGCCTCGAGCCGGGCCAGCGCCTCGGCCGCGCGCCCCGCGTCCAGGTGCCCCTCGCCGAGGTACGGGCCCCAGCCGCCCACCGGCAGCAGTGCCACGTCGACCGGCCCGACCTCCTTGGCCATCGTGTCGAACAGGCCGGTGTCGCCCGCGAAGTACGTGCGCGCCTCGCCCTCCACGACGTAGCCGAGCGCGGGGGACCGGTGCCGTCCGAGCGGCAGCCGCCGCCCGTCGTGCCGGGCACTCACGACCCGTACGGCCAGAGGGCCGACCGCCAGCACGTCGCCGGGCGCCACCTCGCTCACCTCGAGGTGCGTGAGCCGGCGCAGCCTCGGCACCGCACGGTGTGCGCCCCGGGGCACGAGCAGGAGCGTGCCCGGGGCGAGCAGCGCCAGCGAGGGCAGGTGCAGATGATCGGCGTGCAGATGGGAGACCAGCGCCACGTCCGCGTGCCGGGCGCCCGGCGGTGGCACGGCACCGCGCCGCCGCCGCAGATGCGCGAGGCGACGGGCGAACAGGGGATCGGTGAGCACGCGGGTGTGCGAGTCCTCGACCGTGCAAGTGGCGTGACCCCACCAGGTGATCTCCACCGGCACCTCTTCGCCTCCCTCCGCGACTCCCCGAAGCCTACGCGCAGGAGTAGGGTCGGCGACGCAGTCCGGAGGTGAGGGGGCGCCATGGGGCCGGTGCGGGTGACGGCGATCGCGAGTCTGACACCGCTGGCGGAACTGGACGTCGATCCCTTCCTCGTGGACTCCCGCAGTCAGCACGCCATGTGCGCCCACTGGGCCCGCGAACGCGGCTACGTGGTGGCCCGGCAACTGCTGGTGCGGGGAGTGCGCTTCGACCACGGCCTGCTGTGGGACGGCGTACGGCCGGGCACCGACCTGTTCGTGGCGCCCAGCCGCCGGGTGCTGGAGAGCGCCCTGGCCTCCGTCGAGGAGTTCACCGCCGAGTGCGCGCGGCGCGGGGTACGGGTGGAGACCGTCGGCCACGCCGAACCGTCGTACGACGCCGCGATGAAGGCCCGGGTGCACCGCCGGCTGTCGATGCCGACGGCCGGCTACGACGGCCGCTGAACCGCCCCGCGGCCCGTTCGCCGAGGACCATCGGGGACGAATCGGCACTTCCGGGCGTTGTGGCAGGGTGAGTACGGGCAGGGGCCGGTTCGCGGGCCACCCCGGCTGGTGGCGGCGACGAGCCGGGACGTGAGGTGGACTGGGCGTGGGTGGCGTGCGGTGGCGACGGATCGCCAGTCAGATCGGGCGGAGCGTCACCGTGTGGGCGGTCGCCACCCTCACCATGCTGGTGCTCGCCGGCCTCCTCCCCGACTTCCGGCTGCGCTCCGCCGACGGTGACAGCGCCACCGACATCGCGGTCACCGCCGGGCTCGGTGCCGGTGCCTTCGGTCTGCTGTCGGCTCTGGTGTGGCCGCTGCTGGTGCGGCTGCTGCTGCTGGTACCGGCCCTCGTCCTCGGCCTGCTGGTGTTCTTCCTCAACGGCGCACTGCTGCTGCTGGCACTGCGGCTCAACCCGATCGAAAGCGGGACCGCCGCGTGGGAGACCGCGGTCGTGGTCGCCGCCGTGATGTCCGCCGTCGCCTCCGCCACCGGAGGCGCCCTCGCGGTGCGCGACGACGACGCCTACCGCCGCCGCCTCTACCGGCTCGCCTACCGCCGCCGCGGCTCCGCACCGCCCGTCCCGGCCACCCACGGCACCGTCTTCCTGCAACTGGACGGCGTCGGCCACGACGTCCTGCTGCACGCGGTCGACCGGGGCCTGATGCCGACCGTCGCCCGCTGGCTCGGCGCCGGCGAGACCCGTCCCCCCTCCCACCGCCTCACCTCCTGGCACACCGACTGGTCCAGCCAGACCGGCGCCAGCCAGCTCGGCATCCTGCACGGCAGCAACCACGACGTCCCCGCCTTCCGCTGGTACGAGAAGGACCGCCGGGAGGTGATGGTCTGCAACCGGCCCACCAGCGCCGTGGAGCTGCAGCGGCGGGCCGCCCGCCACACCGGCCACGCCGGGCTGCTGGCCGACGACGGCGCCAGCCGCGGCAACCTGTTCAGCGGCGGCGCGGGCGAACAGGCCCTGGTGCTGTCCATCACCGCACGCCGCCGCACCCGGGAGAACCGTTCCCGCTCGGGCTACTTCGCCTACTTCTCCGACCCGGCCAACGCCGTGCGCACCGCCCTGTCCTTCGGTGCCGAGGTGGTCCGCGAGATAGCCCAGTCCACCCGGGCCCGGTGGACCGAGCAGTTCCCGCGCGTGTCCCGCGGCGGGCTCTACCCGTTCGTGCGGGCCTTCGCGACCGTCGTCCAGCGGGACGTGGTCGTCGCCGCCGTCATGGGCGACCTGCTGGCCGGCCGCACCTCCGTCTACGCCGACCTGGTCGCCTACGACGAGGTGGCCCACCACTCCGGCCCCGCGAGCCGGGACGCCGAGAAGGTCCTGAAACGCCTCGACCGCTCCCTCGCCCTGATCGAGCACGTCGCCGAGCACGCCCCCCGCCCGTACCGGATCGTCGTCCTCTCCGACCACGGCCAGAGCCCCGGCGAGACCTTCCGCGCCCGCTACGGACTCACCCTCGGCGACCTGGTCCGGGCCGGGTGCGGGCTGCCCGTGCCGCGCCGCGCGCGGCGCACCCACAGCGGCGCCGAGGCCCGCGCGGCGGTCCGGGCGGCACTGCACCGGCCGGTCGAGGAGGGCGCCGAGCAGTACCGTCCCCCGCGCGGCTCCGAGCCCGTCGTGCTGGCCTCCGGCAACCTCGGCCTGGTCTCCTTCCCGGACGTGCCGCACCGGATGACCAAGGAGGAGATCGACGCCCGCCATCCGGCACTGCTGCCGACCCTCGCCAACCACCCCGGCATCGGCTTCCTGCTGGTGCGCAGCGAACGGCACGGCGGTGTCGTCCTCGGCGCGCACGGCGTGGAGATCCCCCTGGACGCACTCGACGACGCTCCCGGGCCCCTGGCCGCGTTCGGGCCGTACGCCGCCGACGCCGTGCGCCGCACCCACTCCTTCCCGCACACCGCCGACATCATGGTCAACTCCTTCCACGACCCCGCCACCGGCGAGGTCCACGCCTTCGAGGAGCAGATCGGCTCCCACGGAGGCCTCGGCGGCGCCCAGTCCCGTCCCTTCCTGCTGTCCCCGGTCGCGCTGTCCCCCGCGGTCGCCGGCGCAGCCGGACCCGTCGGTGCCGAACACGTCCACCGGGTACTGCGCCGCTGGCTGGCCGAGTCCGGCGACTTCGCCCGTCCGACCTACCCCGGCCAGGAGCGCGCGGCCTGACCTCGGGCGGGCCGGCCTTCCGGCCGGGGAGCCGGTCCTGCGGGTGAGCCGGGCCGTAGTGTGATCGGATGGGGTCGGGAATCCCGGTGACCCGGGCGGCCCCGGACAGAGTACGGACCGGACACACGGCCGGACATTTCGAAAGGATGCGTCATGGCAGCCACGCGCTCCGCACACACCGTTTGGGAAGGCAACCTCTTCAAGGGCAGCGGGGTCGTCACCTTCGACTCCTCCGGCAGCATCGGTGAGCAGCCGGTCACCTGGGCGTCGCGCGCGGAGGAGGCGAACGGAAAGACCAGCCCCGAGGAGCTGATCGCCGCCGCGCACTCCAGCTGCTACTCGATGGCCTTCTCCAACATCCTCGACAAGGCCGGTAACCCGCCGACCCGCCTGGTGACCTCCGCCGACGTCACCTTCGTGCCCGGCGAGGGCATCACCGGGATCCACCTCACCGTCGAGGCCACCGTCCCCGGCCTGGACGAGGCCGCCTTCCAGTCCGCGGCCGAGGACGCCAAGGTCAACTGCCCGGTCAGCCAGGCGCTGAAGGGCACCGAGATCACGCTGACGGCGAAGCTCTCCTGACCCGTCGTCTCCACGCCCCGCAGCACACCGCAGTACACCCGCAGGCCGCCCCCGCCGGGGCGGCCTGCGCCGTGTGGCCGTCCGAACGAGCGGTTGACAAACAGCCCGCATAAACTATTGACAACAGCCCGCTCAAGTTTTGTGCTGGATACCTTGAGGTCCGAAGAGGTGTGCCCTGGCGGAAGGGGACAACGATGGGACGTGCGGTCGGAATCGACCTGGGAACCACGAACTCGGTGGTGGCCGTGCTGGAGGGCGGTGAGCCGACCGTCGTCGCCAACGCGGAGGGCGCGCGCACCACCCCCTCGGTGGTGGCCTTCGCCAAGAACGGCGAGGTGCTCGTCGGCGAGGTCGCCAAACGACAGGCCGTGACGAACGTCGACCGCACCGCCCGCTCGGTCAAGCGGCACATGGGCGACGGCCAGTGGCACTTCCCCGAGCAGGGCTCCGTGGACGGCACCCGCTACCGGGCGCAGGAGCTGTCCGCCCGGGTGCTGCAGAAGCTGAAGCGGGACGCGGAGGCCTACCTGGGCGAGGACATCACGGACGCCGTGATCACCGTCCCGGCGTACTTCGACGACGCCCAGCGGCAGGCCACCAAGGAGGCCGGGGAGGTCGCCGGGCTGAAGGTCCTGCGGATCATCAACGAGCCCACGGCGGCGGCCCTCGCGTACGGCCTGGACAAGGAGAGCGAGCAGACCGTCCTCGTCTTCGACCTGGGCGGCGGCACCTTCGACGTGTCGCTCCTGGAGATGGGCGACGGAGTCATCGAGGTGAAGGCCACCAACGGCGACACCCACCTCGGCGGCGACGACTGGGACCAGCGACTCCTCGACCATTTCGCCCAGCGCTTCAAGAACCAGTACGGCGTCGACCTGGCGAAGGACAAGATGGCCGTGCAACGGCTGCGGGAGGCCGCCGAGAAGGCCAAGATCGAGCTGTCCTCCTCCTCCGAGACCACCGTCAACCTGCCCTACATCACGGCCTCCGCCGAGGGTCCGCTGCACCTGGACGAGAAACTCACCCGGGCCCAGTTCCAGGAACTCACCGCCGACCTGCTGGAGCGCTGCAAGACGCCCTTCCACCAGGCCGTCAAGGACGCAGGCGTCAAGCTCTCCGCGGTCGACCACGTCATCCTCGTCGGCGGCTCCACCCGGATGCCCGCCGTGACCGACCTGGTCCGCGAACTCACCGGCAAGGACCCGCACAAGGGCGTCAACCCGGACGAGGTGGTCGCCGTCGGAGCGGCCCTCCAGGCGGGCGTCATCCGCGGCGACGTGAAGGACGTGCTGCTGCTCGACGTCACCCCGCTGTCCCTCGGCATCGAGACCAAGGGCGGCATCATGACCAAGCTGATCGAGCGCAACACCACGATCCCGACCCGGCGTTCGGAGACCTTCACCACGGCCGAGGACAACCAGCCCTCGGTCGGCATCCAGGTCTACCAGGGCGAACGCGAGATCGCGGCGTACAACAAGAAGCTCGGCGTCTTCGACCTGACCGGTCTGCCCCCGGCGCCGCGCGGCGTCCCGCAGATCGAGGTGGCCTTCGACATCGACGCCAACGGCATCATGCACGTCTCCGCCAAGGACATGGCCACCGGCCGGGAGCAGAAGATGACCGTCACCGGCGGCTCGGCGCTGCCCAAGGACGACATCGACCGCATGATGCGCGAGGCCGAGCAGTACGCCGACGAGGACCGCAAGCGCCGCGAGGCCGCCGAGACCCGTAACCAGGCCGAGCAACTCGTCTACCAGACCGAGAAGTTCATCCGGGACAACGGTGACCGGATCCCCGCGGAGACCAGGTCCGAGGTCGAGGCCGCCGTCGCGGAGCTCAAGCCCCTGCTGGAGCAGTCCGCCGACACGGCCGCCCTGCGCGCCGGCGTCGAGAAGCTCGCCGCGGTCAGCCAGAAGATGGGCCAGGCGATGTACGCCCAGGCGGAGCAGGCGTCCACCGGTGACGCCGGGCAGCACACCTCACCGCAGGAGGAGGAGGGCGTCGTCGACGCGGAGATCGTCGACGACGAGAACGGCGGAGGTGACGGGGACCGCGGGAAGGAGGGGCGCGGCGGTACTCATTGACTTCCGCTCCCCGGCCTAGGGGCCGGGGATTCCTACCACGGTCGCCTGACCGTCTCGGTGGGTTCCTGCTTCAACGCGCTGTGCCGGCACGAGTACCGGTCTTATCTGCGCTCGACAGGCTGACACCGCCAGTCCGGCGGCCATGGCGACGTTGACCGCCGCGTTGATGTCCCGATCCAGAACGGTCCCGCAAGCTCCGCATTCCCATACGCGGACATGGAGGGGCTTGGGGCCATCCTTGACGCCGCACTGCGAGCAGACCTGGGAGGTCGGCTCGAACCGTCCGATGCGGTGGAAGCCGCGGCCGAACTTCGCGGCCTTGTACTCCAGCATCGTCACGAACGCGGACCATCCGGCGTCGTGCACGGACTTGGCCAAGCGTGTACGGGCGAGTCCCTTCACCGCCAGGTCCTCCACCGCGACCGCTTGGTTCTCGCGGATCAGCCGGGTGGAGAGCTGGTGGTGGAACTCGCGCCGTGCGTCGGCGACCTGCGCGTGAGCGCGGGCGACCTTGATGCGGGCCTTGTCCCGGTTGTTCGAGCCCTTCGCCTTGCGGCTGAGGGCCCGCTGTGCGCGCTTGAGCTTCTTCTCGGCCCGGCGCAGGAAGCGAGGAGCTTCGATCTTCGTGCCGTCGGACAGGACGGCGAAGTGCCCCAGCCCCAGGTCGATGCCGACGGCCTGATCGCTCTCGGCCGACGTGACGGGCCCGGTCTCCACAACGAAGCTCGCGAAGTACCTTCCGGCCGCGTCCTTGACCACGGTCACCGTGGAGGGGACCGAGGGAAGACTGCGGGACCACTTCACCCGCACGTCCCCGACCTTCGGCAAGGACAGGTCCCCGCCGGTGGTGATCTTCCAACGGGCGTTCGCAGTGAAACGTACAGCCTGCCGGTTGTCCCTGCGGCTCTTCAAGCGGGGCGCGCCCATACGCGGGCGCTTGCCCCTGAGGCTGTCGAAGAAGTTCCGGTACGCGGTGTCCAGGTCCCGCAGGGCCTGCTGGAGCACGACGGCGGAGACCTCACCGAGCCACGCGCGTTCTTCGGTGAGTTTGGCTTCGGTGATCAGCAGCTTGGACAGGTCCCCCGTCTTCAAGAACGCCTCGCCTGCGGCGCGGGCGGTCTCACGGGCGCGGAGCGCATCGTTGTAGACCACCCGCGCACACCCGAACGCCCTGGCCAGCGCTGAGCGCTGAGGACCGTTCGGGTACAGGCGGAAGCTGTACCGAAGCTGCATGCCGATCACCCTACTAAAGTTGGGTTATGACCGTGTATCAGAACATCCGTACTGGTAGACACTGTACTTTCGTCCTTCACGTGCACTTGGTTTTCGTGACGAAGTACCGGCACAAGGTTTTCAAGGACGCCCACCTGACGCGCATGGAGGAGATCATGCGGGCCGTCTGCGAGGACTTCGAATGCGAGCTGGTCGAGTTCAACGGCGAGAACAACCACGTCCACCTGCTCGTGAACTTCCCGCCGAAGGTCGCCCTGTCCAAGCTGGTCAACAGCCTCAAGGGCGTCAGTTCCCGCAGGCTCCGCCAGGAGTATCCAGAACTGGTCCAGCACTACTGGCGCGCACAGCGCCTGTGGTCCGGCTCCTACTTCGCCGGGTCGGCCGGCGGGGCTCCGCTGTCAATCGTGAAGCAGTACATCGAGCAGCAGAACCGGCCCGTCTGAGCCCAGGTCGACAGTGCGGACCCATGCGCACAGCGCGGGTCAGAGCACTCCTCAGAATCGCTTCACCACCGGGCTGAAGCCCGATGCACTGCGATTAGAGCCGGTAGCCGCCGCGGAACTGGACGGCGTGCACGGAGTCGCCCTGCTCGACGCCGTTCGCGACGGCGCGGACGGTGTTAGTCGGCGTGGGAGGGGGCGCCGGAGTGGAAGAAGGTGGTGGAGCCGGTGACCGGGCTGGAGTTGACCTTCGTACCGGCCCGGTGGACGGTGAAGGAGACGTTGTCCGGGACGGTGCCGGGCCGGCGCCGGCTGACCAGGTTTCCGCTGCCGTTGTACACGCTGACGACGCCTCGGTCGAGTCTCTTGACCTGCCGTGCAGTGGCGGCCTCGGCGGTGCCGGTGCCGAGGCCGGTGAGCCCGGCCGCGGCGAGGGCCGCGGCGGTGAGGACCGCGGGGAGGGCGAACCGGCGTCCGCGTTGCCTGTGGGGATGCTGCACGAGACGGACCTCCAGAAAGGACGAAGGGGTTTCGCCCCTCAGTCACCACCGGCCCCGCCCGGGTCGCCGCCCCCCCCGCACGGGAGTTCACCCGTTCCCGGGCACCGGCGGCTTCCGGTACGCCCGTAGCCGGAAGACCGGGTCCGGGCGGGGGCGGTCCTGGCCCGGGAGGGCGGCGAGGGCGGCGGCGAAGCCGTCGGCGCGCGGATCGCCGGGAGGCAGGGTGACGAACCAGCCGCGGCGCAGGTCGGCGATGGTACGGCGGGGACTGCGGCCCTGGCCGTGGCCCCGGAACACGCCCTGTCCGGCCGGGACCAGGCCGTGTTCGGCGGCGTGGGCCGTCACGTGTGCGGCGGCGTCGTGCACCGGGCTGCGCGGGCGGGCGGCGAGGACGGCGTCGATGTCGCTGCCCACGTTGTGCGAGGCGCCCTTGTCGACGGTGGTGACGTAGACCCCGCCGGGCCGCAGGACCCTGGCGCACTCGCCGACGATGGTCCGTACGTTTTTCGGGCCGGACAGCAGGTGCAGCAGCCACACGCTGACCACGGCGTCGAACCGAGCGTCGCCGAACGGCAGTCGGCGGCCGTCGGCGCGGACCACGGCACCGGGCAGCCGGGCCGCCGCCCTCCGGGCCATCGCCGGCGCGAGGTCGACACCGGTCACGCGCAGGCCGTCCCGGGCGGCGGGGATGCGCCGGGTCACGATGCCGGTGCCGCAGGCCGTGTCCAGCAGATCCCGCGCGTCGGCCGGTATCAGGTCCAGTACCGCCGCCGCGGCCGCGGCGGCCCGGGGCTCACCGCCGCGTGAGGCGTCGTACCGCTCCGCTTCCTCGTCGTAGTCGAGCACACACCTCAGTGTGCATCGTGACCGGTTGCCAAGTCCCGTACTCTGCACGCCAGTTCGAGGTCCTTCTCGGTGACGGCGCCGCCCGCGCTGTGCGTCTGGACGGCGAGGGACACGGTGTTGTAGCCGAGGGTGAGGTCGGAGTGGTGGTTCAGCTCCTCCTGTACCCGGGCGACGTGGACGACCATCGCCGTCGCCGCGAAGTGGGAGCCGAGCCGGTAGGAGCGGGTGAGGCGGCCGCCGTCGAGCGCCCAGCCCGGCAGGTCGGCCAGCCGCTCCTCGATCTCCTGCGGCGACAGCGGTTCGTCGGACATGGGCGCGCTCCTCTTCGGTCTCCTGCGGGCCGGTTCCTGCGGTGGCGGGGCTCTGTCCCAGCGTGCCACAGGAGGAGCGGTGAGACCCTGGTCAAGGCGGTGCGGCTCCCCCGTACGGTGCCTTCCCGGCCGAGGACCGGGACCGCCGGGAACGAGGGCGCCGGCCCGCGGCCCGTGAGAGGGTCGGTCCGGCATGGCAGACTGAACCGATGTCCGGGGGCCTGAACCGGTGTCCGGGGGCGTTGGGGAGACGTGGCGTGAGTGAACGGCGGGCCGCACCCACCGTGGGCCAGGTGGTGCTCGGCAGGCGGCTGCAGGAACTGCGGGAGACGGCGGGCCTCAGCCGTGAGGAGGCCGCCCGGGTCCTGCGGGTGGCACCCGCGACCGTACGGCGGATGGAGACGGCCGAGGTCGCGCTGAAGATCCCGTACGTCCAGATCCTGCTGACGGCCTACGGGGTGCGGCAGAGCGAGGCGGCCACGTTCATCGGGCTCGCGGAGGACGCGAACCGTCCGGGCTGGTGGCAGCGGTTCCACGACGTGCTGCCCGACTGGTTCAGCCTGTATGTGAGTCTCGAGGGCGCCGCCCGCATCATCCGGTCCTACGAGCCGCACTTCGTGCCGGGGCTGCTGCAGACGGAGGACTACGCGCGTGCCGTCCTGGAGGCCGGGACGATCGGGAACCAGGGGCCGGAGGCGGTCGAGCGGCATGTGTCGCTGCGTCTGGAGCGGCAGCGGCTCCTGGAGCGGCCGGACCCGCCCCACCTGTGGGTGATCATCGAGGAGACGGTGCTGCGGCGGCCGGTGAGCGTGGACGGCCGGGTGATGCGCGATCAGTTCGACAAGCTGCTGGAGTGGTCCGAGCGGGACCGGATCACGCTCCAGGTCGCCGAGTTCGCCGACGGCCCGCATCCGGGGACGTACGCGCCGTTCTCGCTGTTCCGTTTCGCCGAGCCGGAGCTGCCGGACATGGTGGTCACCGAGTACCTGACCGGCGCCCTGTACCTGGACTCCCGCAAGGAGGTCTCGGCGCATCTGGAGGTGCTGGACCACATGGTGGCGCGGGCCGCCACCACCCAGCACACCCAGAAGCTGCTGCGGGAGTCCCGGGACCGCTACCGGCTCTAATCGCAGTGCATCGGGCTTCAGCCCGGTGGTGAAGCGATTCTGAGGAGTGCTCTGACCCGCGCTGTGCGCATGGGTCCGCACTGTCGACCTGGGCTCAGACGGGCCGGTTCTGCTGCTCGATGTACTGCTTCACGATTGACAGCGGAGCCCCGCCGGCCGACCCGGCGAAGTAGGAGCCGGACCACAGGCGCTGTGCGCGCCAGTAGTGCTGGACCAGTTCTGGATACTCCTGGCGGAGCCTGCGGGAACTGACGCCCTTGAGGCTGTTGACCAGCTTGGACAGGGCGACCTTCGGCGGGAAGTTCACGAGCAGGTGGACGTGGTTGTTCTCGCCGTTGAACTCGACCAGCTCGCAGCGGACCGCGGCACGTGCCCCGTGGGCGTCCTCCCCGCCGGATCACGTCACCGTGCAGGCCCGCCCGTCCAGGTGGAAGGCGGCCGGGTCCGGGTTCGCCGCCGAACGGCTCGCCGTGAAGCCGAAGCCGACCGACGAACCCGCCGCGACGGTGCCGTTCCAGTCGGTGTTGCGCACCGTCACCGCCGAACCGGACTGTGTGTGGGCCCCGTTCCAGAGCTGGGAGACCCGCTGGCCGTCCGTGAACGACCAGCTCAGCGACCAGCCGTTCCAGGTCTTCGACCCGGTGTTGGTCACCCGGACCTGGGCCTGGAAACCGTCGGGCCACTGGTTGGTGATCTCGTAGGTCACGACGCAGGCACCCGTCGGCTCAGGCTCCGGATCCGGGCCGGGATCGGTGCCTGAGCCGCCGTCGTCCCCGCCCCCGGTGTCCGAGGTGTCGCCGTACACGATCCCGCGGCCGTTGGTCGCCACGTACACCCTGCCGTACACCCGCGGGTCGCCGGTGATCGCCGCACCCGTCCAACCCCACTGGTGGGCGTCGTCGTTGATGCGGGTCCAGCTCCGCCCCTGGTCCGTCGAGCGGAAGATGCCGCGCACGCCGTCGATCTTCGCGCTGGTGAAGACGGTCTGGTACGACGCGCCGGGGGCCGCCTTGCCGAAGCCGACGGTGTCCGCCTCGTCGACACCGGGCAGCCTGGTGAAGCTCTGCCCGCCGTCGGTGGAGTGCCACAGCCCGTACGCACCGTCGCTCGCCCCGCCGGCCAGCCAGATGTCGCCCTTCGCACCCGGCAGTGCCTTGAACCGCACGCTGTCACCGCTCGGCAGTCCGGTCGCGGGGGAGGCGGTGAAGGTGGCGCCGCCGTCCGTACTGACGTAGAACCTGCCGGACGTGAAGCCGTAGAACGTCTTCGGGTCCACCCGGTCGGACTCGACGACCGCTCCCTCGGGGATGCCGCTCGACGCCGACCACGACGTGCCGAAGCCGGTGGTGTGGTGCACCCCGGCGCCCTGCGGGCTCCACACGAAGCGGCTGCCGTCGGCGCCCGCCGCGACCGTGCCGCCGCCGCTGACGCCCGAAGGGTCCGTGCCCGCGAACCAGTGGGCGCCGTTGTCGGTCGAGAACGCGATGTGCGGGCCCGAGTCCAGGTTCCCCACCCGGACCACCGTGTCCGGGCCGGCCTCGGCGAAGTCCAGACTGGTGGTGGCGGTGAAGGCGGGCTGGGTGAACATCATCGACGGCACCTTCGTCAGGTCCGTGTGCCGGAAGCCGCCGATGTCGAGGAGCCCGCTGAGCAGCGGGGCGCCCGAGGGAGGAGAGGCGAGGTCGTTGACCGCCGTCTCCTCCAGCCCGCGCACCATGGGCGTGACGGTGAACGTGGCGTCGTCGTCCCAGTCCGTGAGGTTCTCCGTGCCGTAGACCGTCGCGCCCGTCCCGTACATCATGCGGTCCGAGTCGAACGGGTCGATCTCCAGCGCCTCGGTCATCCACCCCAGTTTCGGGCTCTGTTCGGGCGGTGAGGGGTGGGCGTCCCAGGTCAGCCACGGCACGGACGAGACGTCCATGGTGTAGCGGTTCTCCCGGTTCGGGTACGAGGTGTACTCCCATGCCTGCGTCCAGGTCGCACCGCTGTCCGTGGAGCGGAAGATCTGGGTGTCCGGCCACCAGGAGCTGTACGCCGTCGCCATGACCGTGCCCGGCCGCTGCCGGTCCACCGTCAGCCCGCTGAAGCCGTAGTAGGTGTCGGCCTCCGCCACCGGGCTGATGTCCGTCCAGGCGCCGGTCGCCGTGGCGTACCGGTACAGGCGGCCCTTGCCGCCGTCGTACGGGCCGCCGGTGTCGCTGTAGGCCAGGTACAGGTGACCGTTCTCGGCGTCGAGGACGCCCTTGTGGGCCAGGTGGCCCGTCGGCTGGCCGGCGAGGCGCTGCCAGGTCGCGCCCGCGTCCGTCGAACGGTAGACGGCGTTCTCCTTGTCGGCCACCCCGACGTAGATCGTCCTGGTCGCGCTTCCCGGCGTGCCCGTGGACTCGTCGAAGGTGACCCAGACGATGCCCTGGTTGTCACTGGCGTATCCGGAGGTGTCGCCCGGATCCTGCACGTAGGTGCCCGGGTTGGGGAAGGCCGTCACCTGCGACCAGCTCGCCCCCGAGTCCGTCGACCGCCACAGCCCCTTCCCGCTGGGCGCGCCCAGGTACAGCACGCTGTTGCGGTGGGGGTCGACCGCCAGGCGTTCCCCCATGCCCCGGCCCGGCATGTTCCCGCCCAGCTTGAACGGCAGGTCGGCCTTCCGCCAGCTCGCGCCCCGGTCGGTGGAGCGCAGCACCGCGCCGTTCCCCGGGTCCCAGTCGTTGGTGTACGTGCCGACCGCCGCGTACACCCGGTCGGGGTCGGCGGAGTCGGAGGCGATGCTGGCCACGCCCGTGTGGCCCCAGTCGTCCCAGCCGACCGAGTCCAGCAGCGGGGTCCAGGTCTTCGTCGACTCCTGCCACCGGTAGGCGCCGCCGATGTCGGTACGGGCGTAGGCCAGGTTCTTCTCGCTGCGGTTGAAGACGATGCCCGGCACGAAGCCGCCGCCGTCGATGCGGGCGTTCTTCCAGGTGTAGGTGTCGGCGGCGAGGGTGGTGGCCGGCTCCGGGGCGTCGGCGGCCAGGGCGGGCGGGCCGCCCGTGAGCAGGCCGGCCGCCAGTGCGAGCACGGCCGTCAGGACGCGGGTTCTTCGCACGGTGAGGTCCTTCCTCGGGGTGGGGGGAGAGGCAGGGAAAGAGGCACGGGAAGAGAGAGGGCGGCGTGCGAGGGCCGGGCGGGTCCCCCGTGCGCGAGGGGACCCGCCCGGCCGCCGTGGCCCCGGCGTCAGGTGCCGGGGCCGGCACACGGAGCGCCGGCGGGGGCTATTCGAGGAGCTCCGCGTACGAGCCCATGGCCAGGGCGATGTCGGCCTGGGCCCAGAACCGGTGGTACGTGAAGGTGGGCGCGGCTCCGCCCGCCAGATAGGACTCGATCTTCGACCAGGCCGGGTCGTCCTGGTAGAAGGACCGGATCGACGCGAAGGTCGACGACGAGTCGATCCTGTCGCCGTTCGGCATGGTGCCGCTCCAGCCGCTGGGGACGTACACCGGGTCGTCGAAGCGGTGGTAGTCGGCGCGGGTCTCCTCGACGGCGATGCCGAGTGCGTCCTGGTTGTTCTCCCACATGCCGTCCAGCAGCGCCTTCGCCGTGTCCGCCGCCTCCGTGTCACCGGAGCGGTCGGCGTAGTACGTCAGCGTCTTGGCGTAGGCCGCGGCCACCCCGACGTCGTCGGTGTAGTCGGCGACGGTGACGTGCAGCCCGCTGTTGGCGCCGGGCGAGGACGCGTTCCAGGTGTCGGGCCTGCCCGACCACTGGAGCGTGGACGGCATCAGGAACGAGCCGTCGGGGTTGACGGTGGTCTCGGACAGCGCCCAGTCCACCCACTTGTCGAGGACCGACTTGGCGAGTGCGTTGCCGGTCTGCTGGTACAGCTCGGCGACCCGCTCCATCGACCACGCCTGGAAGCCGAACCACTGGTTGGACGGCGGGTCGTGGTAGACCGGCTTCTCGTCGTAGTGCATGCCGTAGAAGGTCGGCGTGCCGGACGGCGGGGACGTGTACCGGCCCGCCCAGCTGTTGGTCGCGCCGCCCGCGATGCCGCCCTCGTCGGACTGCAGCCAGCGGTAGAACTCCAGCTGCCGCTGCATCGACTTGCCCCAGTCGTCCGCGCCCGTCGCCGACTTCGGCTTCAGCGGCGCGTGGTTGCTCAGCGCGTACGCCGCCAGGGGGTTCTGGTAGCCGCCGTGCGCGTGGCTGGAGCCGATGCGCCAGGCCCAGCCGGCCGAGGTGTCGGTGGCACCGCCCCAGGCGTAGTACCAGGACAGCAGGTAGTGCGAGGCGTCCTTGCCGGTACCGGCCGGGCAGGACGGACGGGTGCAGTTGCCGACCTTCTTGAAGTACTTGTCGTACATGGCGTAGCGCAGGTAGTCACCCATCTTCGCGGCCTTGCCGACGACCGCGGAGACCTGGGAGCCCTTGCCCTGCTCCTTGGCCCACAGGTCCGCCCAGTACGCGGCCTGCACGACCCGTGCGTCGGCGTCCGGGGCGTTGGTGAACTTCCACTGCTTGGCGTACGAGGCGTCCTTGGTGAACAGGTCCAGGTAGCCGTTGGCGCCGCCGTACTTGAAGGCGTCGCAGGTGGGCTGCGGGACGGTCTCCCACACCGACTCCTGCGGTCCGCGCTGGAAGGTGTTGATGTACGACGGCCCGGTGTCCGCCGGACCCGCCTCGCACTTGCCGGGCGAGTTGCCGTAGCCGTACACGTTGTCGACGTCCTGGATCCAGTGCATGCCGTAGACGTCGTCCGTGCCGTAGGCGGACTTCAGCTCGGCCGCGATCGGGTCGGGGCCGACGGAGACACCCGAGTCGAGCTGCGACGGGTACTCGTTCGGGGTGTCGTGCTCCGGCGCGTACGTGGCCGGCTTCGAGGGATTGTAGAAGGCGTTGGTCGGCTGGTCGGCGTGGGTCGGGATCGCGTACCGCTCCATGATGTCCCAGGCCTCGTTGAGCCTCGACCAGTCACCGGTCACCTTGCCGTACATCGCCTGGAGCCAGATCAGATAGCTGTACGCCTCCGAGGTGGTCTCGTGCCCGTGGTCCGGCGCCTCGACGATCAGCGTCTCCACCGAGTGGTACGGGATGCCCTCGGGGGAGAAGTAGCCGCTGGCCGGGTCGGTGATCTTCCCGTACAGCTCCAGGAAGCGGGCGTCGTACGTCTTCGCCGCGCCCAGCTGTGTCACCGTGACCGCCGCCTTGGCGTGGCCGGGTGCCGAGGACTCGAAGACGGCCGAGCCGCTGCCCGAGGCGTCGGCGGCGATGGTCACCCGCTGCGCGGTGTTCCAGTTCGACGGGGTGAAGGTGAGCGAGCCGCCGGCGGACACCGACAGGCCCGAGTTGCCGCTCGCCCGGGTCGTCGTGACGGTCGTGTTCGCGCTCGGCTGCTTGGACAGCTTCACCTCGTACGTGCCCGACTTGCCCTGCTGCACGCCCAGTTGGGACGGAGTGGCGACCACAGCGGGGCCCGAGGCGACGGTGATGCCGACCGGGGTGGAGCTCGCGGAGGCTCCCAGGCTGTCGTACGCCTTCGCCGTCAGTGAATGACTGCCCACGGACAATTCGGCGACGGAAAGGGTGAAGGGCGCGCTCGTGTCCGTGCCCAGCAGCCGGGTGTCGTCGTAGAACTCCACCTTGCTGATGGTGGCGTTGTCGGCCGCCGCGGCGGTCGCCGCGAGCGGGACCGGCTCGCCCCGGGTGTAGACGGCGCCGGCCTCCGGGCTGGTCAGCACGGTGATCGGCGGCTGGTGGGCCCCGGTGCAGGGGGTGCCGTTGATCGCGAAGGACGTGGGTGCGGCGTTGCCGCCGCTGTAGGCGAACTGCGCGCCGGTGGTGACGGCGCCACCGGCCGCGATCCGCGCGTTGTGCCCGGCGTCCCGTACGGTCACGGTCTTCCCGGACTGGCTCCAGCTGCCGTTCCAGCCGTTCACGAGTTGCTGGTTGCCCGTGTAGGCGTAGGTGAGGGTCCAGCCGTCGATGGAGTCCGCGGCTCGGTTGGTGAGGGTCAGATCCGCGGTGAAACCGGAACCCCAGTCATTGGTCCGGTAGTCCACGCTGCACTGGACAGCCGCAGCCTGAGCGGGTGTCGATCCTGAGGACAGCATGGTCAGCGGAAGCGTGAGAGCGGCCGCCGCGGCGGTCCACAGCCGCCGCACGCCGCGGCGTCTTCTGGGTGGGGGGCGCATGGTGCTGGTTCCTCCTGCGACTCGGAGAGGTCAAGGCTTGAACCAGTGGGAGCGCTCCCATAGTGGGGACGGGGTCCAGGGCGGTCAAGGCTTGTGAAGAGTCGAAAAGATTCGATGGTCCGAGTTGGGCGAAAGTCGGTGACTCCCCTGTTCTTTGCCGTCACTTGGCGCTAGCTTCATGGCACCAGTGGGAGCGGTTCCATCAGTCGACGCGTCCGTCACGGCGCGTTTGAGCTGCAAGGAGTCGCTCATGCGGCACCCCCCGCGTTCAGTACTTATAGCCCCGCCCCCCAGCCATGCCCGGTGGAGCACTCCGCCACCGTCTCCCCGAGGGACGCCGGCACCGGATCCGCGGTGTCCCGGCTCGACGGCGCCACCCGTACCCCCGACGCGGGGACAGCGCACTCCTGTGGGACCCCTCATGGCCGGTCCGGCCCCGAACATCCCGGACCGCGGACCGGACTCCGTCCTGATCCCGAGCCCCGAGGCACCCCCACGCCGTACGGCACCGGGCCGCGCGAGCCACGCGCGCCCCGACGGACAGCCCTCTTCGGACAGCCCCCTACGGATAGGAAACCCGCACTCATGAGTCGTACCAGAACCGCGCTTCTCGCTGCCATGGCGCTGGTCGCCGGTGCCGCCGGGACGGCCTACGCCGCCGTCCCCGGCGACGTCGGCGCCGCCGCCGTCCCCTGCACCGTCGACTACCGGGTGCAGAACCAGTGGGACACCGGCTTCACCGCCGCCGTGACCGTCACCAACCTCGGCTCCGCCAAGTCCTCGTGGCAGCTGAAGTGGTCCTACGCCGGCAACCAGCGGGTCACCAGCGGCTGGAACGCCAAGATCACCCAGTCCGGTACCGGTGTCACCGCCGCCAACGAGTCCTACAACGGCGCGCTGGGCACCGGTGGTTCGGCCAGCTTCGGCTTCCAGGGCACCTACAGCGGCAGCAACGCGATTCCCGCCACCTTCACGCTCGACGGTGTCACGTGCAACGTCGACGACGGCGGCCCGACCGACCCCACGGACCCGACCGATCCGACCGACCCCGGCAGCCGGGTCGACAACCCCTACAGCGGCGCCAAGGTGTACGTGAACCCCGAGTGGTCCGCGAACGCGGCAGCCGAACCGGGCGGCAGCCGCATCGCGAACCAGCCCACCGGTGTCTGGCTGGACCGCACCGCCGCCATCAACGGGGCCAACGGCAAGATGGGGCTGCGTGCCCACCTCGACGAGGCCCTGCGGCAGAAGGGCTCGGGCGAACTCGTCTTCCAGGTGGTCATCTACAACCTGCCCGGCCGTGACTGCTCCGCCCTCGCCTCCAACGGCGAACTCGGCCCCACGGAGATCGACAAGTACAAGACGCAGTACATCGACCCGATCGCCAAGATCCTCGCCGACCCGAAGTACGCCTCGCTGCGGATCGTCACCACGGTCGAGATCGACTCGCTGCCCAACCTGGTCACCAACGTCTCCCCGCGGGCCACCGCCACGCCCGACTGCGATGTGATGAAGGCCAACGGCAACTACGTCAAGGGCGTGGGCTACGCCCTGAACAAGCTCGGCGACGTGCCCAACGTCTACAACTACGTGGACGCCGGCCACCACGGCTGGCTGGGCTGGGACGACAACTTCGGGGCCTCCGCCCAGGTCTTCAAGCAGGCCGCCACCGCCGAGGGCGCGACCGTGGCCGACGTCCACGGCTTCATCGCCAACACCGCCAACTACAGCGCGCTCAAGGAGAACAACTTCTCGATCGACCAGACCGTGGCCGGCAAGTCCGTGCGCGAGTCCAAGTGGGTCAGCTGGAACCGTTACGTCGACGAGCTGTCGTACGCCAAGGCCCTGCGCCAGGAGCTGGTCTCGCTCGGCTTCGACTCGAAGATCGGCATGCTGATCGACACCTCCCGCAACGGCTGGGGCGGTACCGCCCGGCCCGCCGGGCCCGGCGCCACGACCAGCGTGGACACCTACGTCGACGGCGGCCGCTACGACCGTCGATTCAACACGGGCAACTGGTGCAACCAGAAGGGTGCGGGCCTCGGAGAGCGGCCGAAGGCCGCACCGGAGCCCGGGATCGACGCCTACGTGTGGATGAAGCCCCCGGGCGAGTCCGATGGCGCGAGCAAGGTCATCGACAACGACGAGGGCAAGGGTTTCGACCGGATGTGCGACCCGACGTACACGGGTAACCCGAGGAACGACAACAGCATGTCGGGCGCCCTGCCGGACGCCCCGATCTCCGGGCACTGGTTCTCCGCCCAGTTCCAGGAGCTGATGAGGAACGCGTACCCGCCGCTGTCCTGACCGGCCGACCCCTGGTCCGCCGGGGCCGAGGGACCGGGCCGCGCGCCCGTCCCCGGCCCCGGCGGACCGACCCGTTTCGGGAAACCGTTTTGCGAAAGCGGCAACATCATTGGCCCCTGCCCGGTGCGTCGGCGCACTCTGTGCGCATCCGAGCGGAGAGGCTGACCACCATGGCGCACCACCATCACCACCAGCACGAGCACCCGGGCACGGACACGGGTGCGGACACGCACACGCACACCGACATCGACTGGGCGGAGATGGCCGCCCTGCTCGAATCGGAGGCCGAACTGTTCACGCCCCTGTACGAGCGGGCCCTCGGCTGGCTCGCGAAGGAGGTGACGGAACCGGGACTGATCGTGGACGCGGGCAGTGGGCCGGGCGTCATCGCGTGCCTGTTCGCCGAGGTCTTCGAGGGTGCCCGCATCGTGGCCGCCGACGGTTCCGCCCCGCTGCTGGAGCGGGCGGCGGAGCGCGCCGCCCGGTACGGCGTCGGCGACCGCTTCGGCACCCTCGCCGGTGAACTGCCCGGTGTGCTCGACGAACTGGAGTACCCCGCCGACCTGTTGTGGGCCAGCCGCAGCGTCCACCACCTGGGCGACCAGCGCGCCGCACTCGCCGCCTACGCCGCCCGGCTCGCGCCCGGCGGCACGCTGGCCGTGATGGAGGGCGGGCTGCCCACCCGGTTCCTGCCGCGCGACATCGGCATCGGCCGGCCCGGACTCCAGGCCCGCATGGACGCCGTGGAGGCCGACTGGTTCACCCGCATGCGCGCCGAACTGCCGGACTCCGTCGCGCACACCGAGGACTGGCCGGCGCTGCTGACCGCGGTCGGTCTGCACCACACCCGCTCCCGCACCTTCCTCCTCGACCTCCCCGCCCCGGCCGACGACCGTGTCCGTGCCCACGTCGTCGAGAGGCTCACCCGCACCCGCGACAGACTCTCCGGGGAACTGGACGCCGACGACCGCGCCACCCTCGACCGCCTCCTCGACCCGGCCGACGAGGCGAGCCTCCACCAGCGCCCCGACGTCTTCTACCTGGCGGCCCACACGGTCCACACGGCCGTCCGCCCGGTGTAGGACCCGTCCGGGCCGGTGGCGCCACATGGACGCGGCGGCCTCCCCCGCACAGGGGAGGCCGCCGCATCCGTGTCCCGGAGGACCGGGGCACCCGGAGGCCGGTCCGGAGATCAGTTCAGCGTCGCCGGGTCCGGGCCCAGCCGCCGGCCCTCGTCGAGGGCACTGATCGCCGCGAGGTCCTCGGTGTCCAGGCTGAACCCGAAGACGTCGATGTTCTCCTCGATGCGGGACGGCGTCACCGACTTGGGGATGACGACGTTGCCGAGCTGGATGTGCCAGCGCAGCACGACCTGGGCGGGAGTACGGCCGTGCTTCTGCGCGATGGCCACGATCGCCGGGACCTCCAGCAGGCCCTTGCCCTGGCCCAGCGGCGACCAGGCCTCGGTGGCGATGCCCTGCTGCGCGTGGTACTCGCGGGCGGCGCGCTGCTGAAGATGCGGGTGCAGCTCGATCTGGTCGACCGCCGGCACGACCGACGTCTCGGCGATCAGGTGCTCCAGGTGCTCGCGCTGGAAGTTCGACACGCCGATGGCGCGGACCCGGCCCTCGGCGTAGAGCTTCTCGAACGCCCGGTACGTGTCGACGTAGCGGCCCCGGGCCGGCGTCGGCCAGTGGATGAGGTACAGATCCACATGGTCCAGCCCGAGCTTCGACAGGGACGCGTCGAAGGCGCGCAGGGTGGAGTCGTAACCGTGGTCGGTGTTCCAGAGCTTGGTGGTGACGAAGAGGTCCTCGCGGGGGACCCCCGAGGCCGCGATCGCCCGGCCCGTGCCCTCCTCGTTGCCGTACGCCGCCGCGGTGTCGATGCTGCGGTAGCCCGCCTCCAGTGCCGCCGCGACGGCCGTCTCGGCCTCCGCGTCCGGCACCTGCCAGACGCCGAAGCCCAGTTGGGGCATCTCGACGCCGTTGTTCAGAGTGATCGGGGGGACCTTGCTCACGAGCTCTCGATCCTTCGGGTGGTGATCGGATGACACGCCCATCGTCAACGATCATGGCTCCCGATGCATTCCGGACGGCACGACTCACCTGCGGTACAGCGCCGCCGCCTCCGCTTCCTCCGCTTCCGCCGTCGCCTCCTTCTCGTACGCCTTCTCGACGGCCCTGCGCTTCAACCGGTCCCCGCCCGCCAGGATCGCCGCCGCCAGCGCGTGCGCCGCACCCTGCGCCGAGGGGCGCCGCCGGCCGTGCGCCACCACGAAGTCCACCCGGCCCGGCTCCGGCAGCCCCGCCCGGTCCGGTATCCGCACCAGCCCCGGCGGGATCAGCCCGCGCGAGTGCACCATCACGCCGAGCCCGGCGTGGGCCGCCGCGAGCAGGCCGTTGAGGCTGCCGCTGGTGCACACGATCCGCCACGCGCGGCCCTGCCGCTCCAGCGCCCGCAGCGCGAGCTCGCGGGTGATGCCCGGCGGCGGATAGACGATCAGCGGCACCGGACGGCCCGGTTCCAGGCGCAGCCCCCGCGCGCCGATCCACACCAGTTCGTCGCGCCACACCAGCTCACCCCGGGGGTCCTTCGGCCGCCGCTTGGCCAGCACCAGGTCCAGCTCGCCCGCGGCCAGCTTCTCGTGCAGCGTGCCCGACAGCTCGACCGTGAGCTCCAGGTCGACCTCCGGGTGCTCGTACCGGAACCGCTCCAGGATCTCCGGCAGCCTGGTCAGGACGAAGTCCTCCGACGCGCCGAACCGCAGCCGGCCGCGCAGCCGGGTGCCGGCGAAGAACTGCGCCGCCTGCTCGTGCACGTCCAGGATCCGCCGGGCGAAGCCGAGCATCGCCTCGCCGTCCTCGGTGAGCTCCACGGAGTGGGTGTCCCGGGTGAACAGCTGCCGCCCGGTGGCGTCCTCCAGGCGCCGCACGTGCTGGCTGACCGTGGACTGCCGCAGCCCGAGGCGCCGGGCGGCCCGGGTGAAGGACAGCGTGTGCGCCACGGACAGGAACGTCCGCAGCTGCGTCGGGTCGTACATCTCGGTCTCGGACACCCCGGCAGGTTATCGCGGAACGCGATGACAGTGAGAGCGGTGTACGGGATTCCCGATCACGGCGGGAGGGAGCAGGATGGAGAGGGGCTTGCCGTGCTCGCGCGGCGGAGCCCCGAAGAACGGCCGAGCGGCCCGAGGAGTCCCGAAGTGCCCCGAGTGAACGGAGCAAGTGAAACACCGTGAAACGCCCGCACCGGCCGAGTCGGATGCCGATCGACCCGTACATCCTGCTCCTGCTCGGGACGGTGGGCCTGGCCGCACTGCTCCCGGCCCGCGGCACCGGCGCCGAGCTCGCCTCCGGTGCCTCCACCGCCGCCATCGCCCTCCTCTTCTTCCTCTACGGCGCCCGGCTCTCCACCCGTGAGGCACTGGACGGACTGAGACACTGGCGGCTCCACGGCACCGTCCTGGCCTGCACTTTCCTCGTCTTCCCGCTGCTCGGCCTGGCCGCCCGCGGGTTCGTCCCGGTCCTGCTGACCGACCCCCTGTACCAGGGCCTGCTCTTCCTCACGCTCGTCCCGTCCACCGTCCAGTCGTCCATCGCCTTCACCTCCCTCGCCCGCGGCAACGTGCCCGCCGCGATCTGCGCCGGCTCCTTCTCCTCGCTCGTCGGCATCGTGGCGACCCCCCTGCTCGCGGCGGTGCTGCTGGGCGGGGGCGCCGGCGGGTTCTCCGCCGGCTCGGTGACGAAGATCGTGCTGCAACTGCTGGTGCCGTTCGTCGCCGGACAGGTGCTGCGCCGCTGGATCGGGGGGTTCGTCACCCGCCACCGCAAGGTGCTCGCCCTGGTCGACCGGGGCTCGATCCTGCTCGTCGTCTACACCGCGTTCAGCCAGGGAATGGTGCGGGGCGTCTGGAACCAGGTGAGTCCGGCCCGGCTGGGCGGCCTGCTCGCCGTCGAGGCCGTCCTGCTGGCCGTGATGCTGCTGCTGACCTGGTACGGCGCCAAGGCGCTGAGGTTCGGCCGGGCGGACCGGATCGCGATCCAGTTCGCGGGTTCGAAGAAGTCCCTGGCCGCCGGACTGCCCATGGCGAGCGTGCTGTTCGGCGCGCAGGCCTCGCTGGCCGTGCTGCCGCTGATGCTGTTCCACCAGATGCAGCTGATGGTCTGCGCGGTGATCGCCGGACGCCGCTCGCACGACCCCGACCCCCTCGACGCGGGGACCGCCGAGGCCGCGGCCGTGGCCGAGGACGTGGACGTCACCGTCCGGATCCCAGTCGGACCGTCACGAACCGGGGCCGGTACAGGGACACGTTCCGGCTGAGCGGCACCGCGGCGCCGGACGGCTCGAGCAGGTTGACGTCGTAGCTGAGCACCAGCCGTCCGTCGTCGCTCAGTTCCGGGTGGGCCTGTGGGTTGTAGGCGCCGGTCCCACCGTGCGGCAGCGCGGGAGCGAACTCCTTCCCCGGTCCGTGCCACGGGCCGGCGGGGGAGCAGGACCAGTACGACGCCACCGTGGTCAGCCCCTCGACGCCCGCGGCCATCGTGAACAGGACGTACCGCCCGTCGTCCCGCACCACGGAGAAGGCGCTGCCCACGCCGGTGCGGTGTCCGTCGCCGAGGACCGGGCGCGGGCGGGCGCGGGTCTGCCAGGCCGAGCCGTCCCAGTACTCCCAGGCCGCCGGATCGGCGAGCCCGCCCTCCACGACCCGCGCCACGTACGCGTGGGAGGCCCCGCGGGAGACGGCCCGGCCGTCGTCGCCGCCGAAGACGTACGTCCAGCCGTCCTCCTCGACCAGGGTGGTGCCGAACAGGACCCGGCGGGACGGATCGGGGACGCTCCGCTGGTCGAGCACCTCCACCACCGACTCCAGGCGCAGCTCGGGCAGGGAGAGCGTGGCGACCTCGGTGGCGGTGGGCACGCCGTAGATCCACGGGGACTGCCCGGCCGTACGCACCCACAGCGCGACCCGGACGACCCGCTCCGCGGAGCCGGGGGAACGGGGCTCGACCCGGGCGGCGACCGGCCAGCGCCACTGGTCCGGCGCGGGGTCGGGGAAGAGCGGGGCGGGGAGGGTGGTCTCCAGCCGGCCGTCGCGCATCAGCACGGCCGAGTTGCGCACCAGTGGAGTGGCGGGGTCCCGCCAGGCGTGGGACTCGCCGACCGGGTTGGGCGGACCGTACACGTGGCCCAGGTAGGTGTCGGAGAACAGCCACAGCAGCCGGCCGTCGGGCAGCCGCACCGAGTGGGTGCCGTCGCCGCCCGTCCAGTCGTCGGTGCGTGCGGCGTCGTCGCCGTAGCGGGCGAACTCGGCGGTGAGGGCGTCCTCCGCCGCCCAGGAGGCGACGGTGCGCGGCGCGCAGACGCCGTCGTTCCGTCCCCGGTCGTCGTTCTCCGGCAGGACGAAGAGCAGCACGGCGCCGAGGACCAGCGCCAGCGCCGCCGCGAGCAGCAGACGCGTCGCCGCCGTCCCCCTCCGTGGGCGCATCCCTGCTCGTACGCCTGCTCGTGCTGTGTCGTCGGGCACACCCCGGGACGCTAGTGGCCGAAGTGGCCCGGGTCCACGGCGCGGTGGTCACACATCGAGGCGGGGTCCCCACGGCGCAGGGGGCGCTCCCCGCCGGGAGGGACCCCGCCGCCGTGCCGCGGGGAACCGGTCAGCCCTGGGAGACCGCGGTCCGCAGGACGATCCGGTCCTCACCCGCGTACACGTTCATGGAACTGCCCCGCAGGAACCCCACGAGGGTCAGCCCCGTCTCCGCCGCCAGGTCCACGGCCAGCGAGGACGGCGCGGAGACGGCCGCCAGCACCGGGATGCCCGCCATGACCGCCTTCTGCGCCAGTTCGAAGGAGGCCCGGCCGGAGACCATCAGGACGGTCCGGGACAGCGGCAGGTTCCCGTGCTGCAGCGCGCGGCCGACCAGCTTGTCGACCGCGTTGTGCCGGCCCACGTCCTCCCGCACGTCCAGCAGCTCGCCGTCCTCGTCGAACAGGGCCGCCGCGTGCAGGCCGCCCGTCCGGTCGAAGACCTGCTGGGAGGCGCGCAGCCGGTCGGGCAGACCGGCCAGCAGCTCCAGGGTGAGGCGCAGGGGCGGACTGTCGGCGATGGGGTGGCGGGTCGTGGTGCGCACCGCGTCCAGGCTCGCCTTGCCGCACAGACCGCAGGACGAGGTCGTGTACACGTTGCGCTCGAGCGTGATGTCCGGGATCCGCACGCCGGGGGCGGTCTGCACATCGACCACGTTGTACGTGTTCACCCCGTCCGAGGTCGCCCCCGCGCAGTACACGACGTTCCGCAGGTCGGACGCCGTCGCCAGGACGCCCTCGCTGACCAGGAAGCCGACGGCCAGCGCGAAGTCGTCACCCGGAGTGCGCATCGTGATCGCCAGCGGCTTCCCGTTCAGCCGGATCTCCAGGGGCTCCTCGGTGACGAGCGTGTCCGGGCGGGTGGACACCACCCCGTCCCGGATGCGGACCACCTTGCGTCGTTCTGTGACTCGTCCCATGTCCCCAGTCCCCAGTCTCCTGGTCGTGCCTGGTGTCAGTCCCGGTTCTGTACGTGCTGATAGCCGAAACGGCCCTTGATGCACAGGTTGCCGTGGGTCACCGGATTGTCGTGCGGTGAGCTGACCTTCACGATCTCATTGTCCTGTACGTGCAGCGTGAGGTTGCAGCCCACTCCGCAGTACGCGCACACCGTCGTCGTCCGCGTCTGCGCCGCCTCGTTCCAGGTGCCGGCCGCCCGCATGTCGAACTCCGACTTGAACGACAGGGCGCCCGTCGGGCACACCTCGATGCAGTTCCCGCAGTACACGCACGCCGACTCGGTCAGCGGACCGTCGTGCTCGACCGCGATCCGCGCGTCGAAACCGCGGCCCGCGACGGAGATCGCGAAGGAGTTCTGCCACTGGTCGCCGCAGGCGTCCACGCACTTGTAGCAGAGGATGCACTTGCCGTAGTCGCGCACGTACAGGTCGTTGTCGACCCTCGGCTCCTCGTCGACGCGGGCCGCGTCCGGGCCGAAGCGGTCCGGTTTCGCCTCGTACTCCTTGATCCACTCGGCGGCCCGCGGGGTCGTCGACAGGTCGACGGAGGACGCGAGCAGTTCGAGGACCACCTTCCGGCTGTGCCGGGCCCGCTCGGTGCCGGTCCGCACCTCCATGCCCGGCTCGGCCCTGCGCGAGCAGGCCGGGACCAGCGTGCGCGAGCCCTCGACCTCCACCACGCACACCCGGCACGCGTTCTTCGGTGTCAGCGTGTCGCCCTCGCACAGCGTCGGGATGTCCTTCCCCGCCGCCCGGCAGGCGTCCAGGATCGTCGACCCCTCGGGCGCCCGGACCGGCTCGCCGTCCAGGGTGAACTCCAGCAGGCGGCGGGGAATCCCCAGCGGTGTCACGGTCATTCGTAGGCCCCCAGACGGTCGATGGCGGATTCCACGGCGTTCCACGCGGTCTGGCCCAGACCGCAGATCGAGGCGTCCCGCATCGCGCTGCCCACCTCGCGCAGCAGGGCGATGTCACCGGCGGCGCCGGAACCGGTGCGTTCCACCATCCGGGTGAGCGCCTCCTCCTGGCGCACGGTCCCGACCCGGCACGGCACGCACTGCCCGCAGGATTCGTCGCGGAAGAACTGCGCGATGCGCAGCAGCAGCCGGGGCAGCGGCACGGTGTCGTCGAAGGCCATCACGACCCCCGAGCCGAGCGTCGCACCCGCCTGGCGGGTGCCCTCGAAGGTGAGCGGGATGTCCAGTTCGTCGGCGCGCACGAAGCCGCCGGCCGCCCCGCCGAGCAGCACCGCCCGCAGCCCGTCGCGCACCTCGGCCAGCTCCAGCAGCTCGCCCAGCGTCGCGCCGAACGGCAGTTCGTAGATCCCGGGCCGGCCGACGCTGCCGGACACGCAGAACAGCTTGGGGCCGGTGGACCGCCCGGTGCCGATCGCCGCGTACGCCGGGGCGCCCATCGTCAGGACGGGCAGGACGTTGACGAGCGTCTCGACGTTGTTCTCCACCGTCGGCTTGCCGAACAGGCCCTTCTCCACCGGGAAGGGGGGCTTGGAGCGGGGCTCGCCCCGGTAGCCCTCGATGGAGTTGAACAGCGCGGTCTCCTCACCGCAGATGTACGCGCCCGCGCCGCGCCGGATCTCGATGTCGAAGGCGTACCCCTGGCCGAGGACGTCGTCGCCCAGCAGGCCGCGCGCCCGTGCCCGGTCGATGGCGTGCCGCATGCGGTGGAGCGCCCGCGGGTACTCACCGCGCAGGTAGAGGTACCCCCGGTGCGCGCCGGTCGCGTAGGCGGCGATGGTCATCGCCTCCACCAGCGCGTACGGATCGCCCTCCATGATCACCCGGTCCTTGAAGGTCCCGGGCTCGGACTCGTCGGCGTTGCACACGAGATAGTGCGGCCGGTCCGGCTGGGAGGCGGTGGCCTGCCACTTGCGGCCGGTGGGGAAGGCGGCGCCGCCCCGTCCGAGCAGGCCCGAGTCGGTGACCTCCCGGATCACCCCGGCCGGCCCCAGTGCGAAGGCCCGGCGCAGGGCCGCGTAGCCGCCGTGGGCGCGGTAGTCGTCCAGCGAGGCCGGGTCGACCGCGCCGA
The DNA here is from genome assembly GCF_029760955.1 of Streptomyces cathayae. Lineage (GTDB taxonomy): Bacteria > Actinomycetota > Actinomycetes > Streptomycetales > Streptomycetaceae > Streptomyces > Streptomyces cathayae. Next base: position 1,118,231 of record NZ_CP121682.1, on the reverse strand, counting down.
CCCGGCGCAGCAGCGTCAGCGAGGGGTCCCCCGCCTGGGGCACCGCCATCGCCGCGGCCGGCTCCTCGGGGGCGGCGTCGGGCGCGCTCGCCGCGAGCACCGCCGAGTCCACCGTCGCCGGCGCCGACACCGCCGTACGCACCGGTTCCCCGGCCCTGATCGCCAGGGCCGCCGGGGCGCGCTCGCACAGGCCCAGGCAGGGGCTGCGCTCGACGCTCACCCCGCTGCCGGGCCCGAGCCGCGACTCGATCCCGGCGCACAGCGCCCCGGCCCCGGCCGCCGCGCACGCGAGGTCCGTGCACACGTGCAGCACGGTCGCCGGGCGCGGCCTGACGGAGAACATCGCGTAGAACGTGGCGACCCCGTACGCCTCCGACGGCGGCACCGTCAGCCGCCGGCACAGGTAGTCCAGGGCGCCCTCGCTGATCCAGCCCACCCGGTCGTTGACCGCGTGCAGCCCCGGCAGCAGCTGGTCGCGGCGGTCCCGGGCCTCCCGCCCGCCACGGGCCCACCTCAGATCGCCGGCCCGCATCCCGTCGCGGTCGGCACCCTCCCACGAGGACTCGGGAGGACCGAGCAGCGCGTCGACCGCCGCCCGCTCCTCGTCCGTCGGTTTGCCGTCACCGAAGCGCAGGTCCACTTGCGTCACCTCACTGGATCACGGGATCACTGGATCACGGGGCTCGGAGCCGGGAGCTTCTCGATCCGGATCGCCGAGGCCTTGAACTCCGCGGTTCCGGCGATGGGGCAGTTGGCCTCGATGGTCAGCACGTTGGTGTCCACCTCGTCGGGGAAGTGGAAGCTCATGAAGGCGAGCCCCGGCCGCAGCGCGGTGTCCACCCACACCGGCGCCAGCACCGACCCGCGCCGGGACGTCACCCGCACCTGCTCGCCGACCGCGACCCCGTAGCGCTCGGCGTCCTCCGGGCACAGCTCGACGGCCTCTCCGCGCCGCAGGGGCGAGGAGTAACCGCCGCTCTGAACACCGGTGTTGTACGAGTCGAGCCGGCGTCCCGTGGTGAGCCGGATCGGGTACTCCTCGTCGGTGAGGTCGACCGGCGGATCGTGCTGCACGATCCCGAACGGCGCGGGCCTGCCCCGCCGCTCCGGGTCCGGGTCCCACAACCTGCCGTGCAGATACGGCGGTTCGAGCGCGTCGGTGCTCGGGCACGGCCACTGGATGCCCTGGTGCTCCTCCAGCCGTCCGTAGGTCATGCCGTGGTGGTCGGGGGAGACGGACCGCAGTTCGTCCCAGACGGCCTCGGCGTCGGCGTACTTCCAGTCGTGGCCGAGGCGGGTGGCGAGATCGCAGATGATGTCGATGTCCTCGCGTGCCTCACCGGGCGGCACCACCGCCCGGCGGACCCGCTGCACCCTGCGCTCGCTGTTGGTGGTGGTGCCGTCGGTCTCCGCCCACCCCGCGGTGGCCGGCAGGACGACGTCCGCGAGTTCGGCGGTCCTCGTCAGGAAGATGTCCTGCACCACCAGGAAGTCCAGCCCGCTCAGCCGCCGTACCGCCTGCTCGGCGTCTGCCTCGGACTGCGCCGGGTTCTCCCCGATGCAGTAGACGGCCCGCAGCGAACCGTCGTCCATGGCCTCGAACATCTCCGTCAGCGTCATCCCGTAACGCGGCGGGAGGACGGTGTCCCAGGCGGACTCGAACTTCAGCCGGATCGCCGGGTCGAGGAAGTCCTGGAAGCCGGGCAGCCGGTTGGGGATCGCCCCCATGTCACCGCCGCCCTGCACGTTGTTCTGGCCGCGCAGCGGCTGCAGACCGGCGCCGTAGCGGCCGACGTGGCCGGTGAGCAGGGAGAGGTTGACCAGGGCGCGGACGTTGTCGGTGCCGTTGTGGTGCTCGGTGATGCCCAGGGTCCAGCACAGCTGGGCGCGCTCGGCGCGGGCGTAGGCGTGCGCCAACTCCCGTATCGCGGCGGCCGGTACGCCCGTCACCTTCTCGGCGAGGGACAGCGTCCACGGTTCGACGAGTTCCCGGTACTCCTCGAACCCGGTCGTCGCCCCCCGGACGAACGCCTCGTTGACCAGGCCGGCGTGGATGATCTCGCGGCCGATCGCGTGCGCCATCGGGATGTCCGTGCCGACGTTCAGCCCGAGCCAGCTCTCCGCCCACTCGGCGGTCGACGTCCGCCGCGGGTCGACCGCGTACATACGGGCGCCGTTGTGGATGCCCTTCAGTGCGTGCTGGAAGAAGATCGGGTGTGCGAAGCGGGCGTTGGAACCCCACATCACGATGACGTCGGTGTGCTCGATCTCCTCGTACGACGAGGTCCCGCCGCCGGAGCCGAACGCGGCCGACAGCCCGGCCACGGACGGGGCGTGACAGGTGCGGTTGCAGGAGTCGACGTTGTGGGTGCCCATGACGACCCGGGCGAACTTCTGCGCCACGTAGTTCATCTCGTTGGTCGCGCGGGCACAGGAGAACATCCCGAACGCGCCGCGCGCGGCGCCGATTCCCCGGGCGGCCCGCTCCAGGGCCTCGTCCCAGGTGGCCCGCCGGAACGGCTCGTCACGCGCGTCGCGGACCAGGGGATGGGTGAGCCTGGTGTAGGTCTTCGGGCTCCGGTCGCGTTTCCTGGTACTCTTCATGCGGCGCTCCTCAGCGCGAGCAGGTCCGAGAGGGCGTGCACGGTGCGCAGGGTGGGCACCTCCACGCCGGTGATGTCCGCCAACTCGACGACGGCGGCGAGCAATACGTCGAGTTCGAGCGGTTTACCGCGCTCCAGGTCCTGGAGCGTGGACGTGCGGTGGTCGCCGACGCGCTCGGCGCCGGCCAGCCGGCGCTCCACGGACACGCCGACCTCGCAGCCGAGGGCGCGGGCGACCGAGAGCGTCTCGTTCATCATGATCTCGATGACCCTGCGGGTACCGCCGTGCAGGCACATCTGCCGCATGGTCGCGCGGGCGAGGGCGCTGATCGGGTTGAAGGAGATGTTGCCGAGCAGCTTGATCCAGATGTCGCCGCGCAGTTCGGGCTCCACCGGGCACTTCAGCCCGCCGTCCACCATCGCCCCGCTGAACGCGAGGCAGCGCGCGGAGACACTGCGGTCGGGCTCCCCGATCGAGAACCGGGTGCCCTCCAGGTGCCGTACGACGCCGGGCCCTTCGAGCTCGGTGGCCGCGTAGACGACACAGCCGACCGCCCGCCGGGGCGCGAGCACCGCACTGACCGAGCCGCCGGGGTCCACGCTTTCCAGGCGGTGGCCGTCGTGGGGGCCGCCGTGCCGGTGGAAGTACCACCAGGGAATGCCGTTCTGGGCGGCCACGACCGCCGTGGTGTCGTGCAACAGGGGGGCGATCAGCGGCCCGCACGCCGCGTACGCGTTGGCCTTGAGGCCGAGGAAGACGTAGTCGACCGGGCCGATCTCGGCCGGGTCGTCGGTCGCGTGGGGGCGCGCCGTGAAGTCGCCGCGCGGGCTGAGCACCCGCACGCCGTGCTGCCTCATGGCCGCCAGATGCGGTCCACGGGCGACGAGGTGCACATCGGCGCCCGCGCGATGGAGCGCGGCGCCGACGTAGGCGCCGATGGCCCCGGCGCCGAGAACTGCCACTTTCACTGGGAACGCTCCGTTCGGTCGAGGGAGTACCGCGGAGGTGGAGGCCGACGGCCGGATCCGGCGTATGACGAATGTCGACGAAATATTGTCTACAGTATGGAGGTGGGCTCAGCAAGGGTTCGCGCACGCCCGCGTTCCGGCCGCCGTGCGGTCCGACCGTTCGCCGCAGACTGCATACCGTTCACCGCATACCGTCGACCCGACGGGTTTTCAACCACCCGGGCTCTCCCTACCGTCCGGGTTCCATGAGCCCTCCCCTCGCACCCCCGGGCTGGAGCCGCTGGCTCGTTCCGCCCGCCGCCCTCTCGGTCCACCTCTCCATCGGCCAGGCCTACGCCTGGAGCGTGTTCAAACCGCCGCTGGAGTCCGCCCTCGGCCTCAGCGGCACCCAGAGCGCGCTGCCGTTCCAGCTCGGCATCGTCATGCTGGGCCTGTCCGCCGCGTTCGGCGGCACCCTCGTGGAGCGCAAGGGGCCGCGCTGGGCGATGACCGTCGCCCTCGTCTGCTTCTCCTCCGGCTTCCTGCTCTCCGCCCTCGGCGCGGCCACCGAGCAGTACTGGCTGATCGTCCTCGGCTACGGCTTCGTGGGCGGCGTCGGCCTCGGCATCGGCTACATCTCGCCCGTGTCGACCCTGATCAAGTGGTTCCCGGACCGGCCCGGCATGGCCACCGGAATCGCCATCATGGGCTTCGGCGGCGGCGCGCTGATCGCCTCGCCGTGGTCGGCGCAGATGCTCGAGTCCTTCGGCACCGGCCACACCGGCATCGCCCTGGCCTTCCTCGTGCACGGGCTGACATACGCCCTGTTCATGCTGCTCGGCGTGGTGCTGGTGCGGGTGCCGCGCCTCCCGCGGCCGACCGGCCAGGCTCCGACGGCCCACGCCCCGGCGGCCGCCGCTCTCACCGGTCCGCAGGTCTCGGCCCGCGGCGCCCTGCGCACCCCGCAGTTCTGGCTGCTGTGGCTGGCGCTCTGCACGAACGTCACCGCCGGCATCGGGATCCTCGAGAAGGCGGCCCCGATGATCACCGACTTCTTCGCGGACACCTCCGCGCCGGTGTCGGTGACCGCGGCCGCCGGCTTCGTCGCCCTGCTGTCGGCGGCGAACATGGCGGGCCGCATCGGCTGGTCCTCCGCCTCCGACGTGATCGGCCGGAAGAACGTCTACCGCCTCTACCTGGGCGTCGGCGCGCTGATGTACACCCTGATCGCGATGTTCGGCGACACCTCCAAGCCGCTGTTCGTGCTGTGCGCGCTGGTCATCCTCTCCTTCTACGGAGGCGGTTTCGCCGCGGCCCCGGCGTATCTGAAGGACCTCTTCGGCACCTACCAGGTCGGCGCCATCCACGGACGGCTGCTCACCGCGTGGTCCACGGCCGGCGTGCTCGGACCGCTCATCGTGAACTGGGTCGCCGACCGGCAGGAGGAGGCGGGGAAGCACGGCTCGTCGCTGTACGGGCTGTCGTTCCTCGTCATGATCGGCCTGCTCGTGGTCGGTTTCGTCGCCAACGAACTCGTCCGGCCCGTGCATCCCCGCCACCACGTCCCCCGCCCCGACCTGACGAAGGAGGCCGCCGATGACCGGCGACAGCAGCACGAGTCCGCCTGACGCGGGCGGGGCGGCCCCGCCCGCCGCGGGCTGATCACCTTCGCCTGGCTGTGGGTGGGGGTACCGCTCGCCTACGGGCTGTACGAACTCGTACGGAAGGCGACACAACTGTTCACCGGATGACGGGCGGTGTCCGGGCACATCGGGACGCGTGTCCGGGCGTCCGCGGGCCTGACCGAAGCCGACAAGCCCGGCGCCCGATTCCTGTCGCATCACCTGTCGGTGTACCCGCCGGTCACTGACCAGACTGGTGGATCCCGCAACCGCAACACGAGGGGGACCCACCCATGATCGGCTCGCGCATCGCCGCCGTCGGCCACTACCAGCCCGCCCGGGTGCTCACCAACGAGGAACTGGCGGGCATGGTCGACACCAGCGACGAGTGGATCACGAGCCGGGTCGGCATCCGCACCCGCCACATCGCGGGCCCCGAGGAGCCCGTCGACGACCTGGCCGCACACGCCGCGGCCAAGGCGCTGGCGGCGGCCGGCCGCACCCCCGCGGAGATCGACCTGGTGCTGGTCGCCACGTCCACCGCGATCGACCGCTCGCCCAACATGGCGGCCCGGGTCGCCGCCCGCCTCGGCATCCCCGGGCCCGCCGCGATGGACGTCAACGTGGTGTGCGCCGGGTTCACCCATGCGCTGGCCACCGCCGACCACGCCGTGCGGGCCGGCGCCGCGCGCCGCGCGCTGGTCATCGGCGCCGACAAGATGTCCGAGGTGGCGGACTGGACCGACCGCTCCACCTGCGTGCTCGTCGGCGACGGGGCGGGCGCCGCGGTCGTCGAGGCGGCCGAGACCCCCGAGGAGACCGGGATCGGGCCCGTGCTGTGGGGCTCGGTGCCGGAGATGGGCAACGCGGTGCGGATCGAGGGGACGCCGCCCCGGTTCGCCCAGGAGGGGCAGAGCGTGTACCGCTGGGCGACCACGAAACTGCCGGCCATCGCCCGCCAGGCCTGCGAGAAGGCGGGACTGACACCGGAGGAGCTCGCCGGGGTGGTGCTGCACCAGGCCAACCTGCGGATCATCGAACCCCTCGCGCTCAAGATCGGCGCCGTCAACGCCGTCGTCGCCCGCGACGTCACCGAGTCGGGCAACACGTCGGCCGCGAGCATCCCGCTCGCCTTCGCCAAGCTCGTCGAGCGGGGCGCGGTGGCGTCCGGCGACCCGGTCCTGCTGTTCGGCTTCGGCGGGAACCTGTCCTACGCGGGGCAGGTCGTCCGCTGCCCCTGAAGATCCCCCTCGTACGGGTGTGACGCGATCGACTCCCCCTCTCCCTGGTGTACGGGCGCCGTAGACTGTAGACGAAAGACAATCACTACTGGCGGCGCCGAACGACCGGCCGTGCGGCCGGGCGCGGGCTGCCGAGGAGGGGGACCGTGATGCTGTCGACCGGACTGCCCCAGGGGGCGGTGCCCAAGCTCGAACGACCGGGACCGCTGCGGGACCGGGTCTACGAGGCACTGCTCGAGCTCATCACCACGCGCGCCCTCCAGCCCGGCCAGCATCTGGTCGAGAGCGAACTCGCCGGTCACCTCGGGGTCTCCCGGCAGCCGGTACGCGAGGCGCTGCAGCGGCTGAACACCGAGGGCTGGGTCGATCTGCGCCCCGCGCAGGGCGCGTTCGTGCACGAACCCACGGAGCAGGAGGCCGACCAACTCCTCACCGTGCGCACGCTGCTGGAGGCCGAGGCCGCCAGGCTCGCCGCGCTCAACGCCGACAGCGCGGGCATCGAGGCCCTGGAGGAGATCCTGGCGCTGGGCCTGGAGGCCGTCGCCTCCGACGACGTGGAGGCCGCCGTCGTCCTCAACGCCCGTTTCCACGCCAAGATCATGGACCTGGCCGGCAACGCGGTCCTCGCCGAACTCGCCGCCCAGGTCGGCCGCCGGGTGCGCTGGTACCACGCCCCCGTCGCCCGGCAGCGCGGAGGCCGGTCCTGGGCCGAGCACCGCGACCTGATCGCCGCCGTCGCCGCCCGCGACGAGCAGCTGGCCGAGCGGCTCATGCGCGAACACACCGAGCACACCCGGCGTTCGTACCTCGCGCAGGCGACGTCCTGACGGCACCGGCGTCCTGGCGGCGGTGAGGTCCTGACCACGCTTCCAGGGCGCGGGAACCCGACCGCGGGAAGGGGCCCGCGTGGCTCCGCGCGGACCCCTTTGTCCTGTGAGTGGAAAAAGTGGGGGCCAATTCCTGCGCGACTTCTTCCCACCCCCGGCAGCCGCTGCTACGTTCCCTCCGAAAGCACGCCACACACGTGGCCGGAATCCGGCGCGCACAGGCCGACCGAGGCGGGGAGGGGTTCGTGAGACGTATGACCGCACGACCCGCGAACGCACATCAGGCCCGACTGCTCCGGCTGTTGCGCGACGGTGGCCCCAACTCCCGTGCCCAGCTGGGCGACCAGGTCGACCTCTCCCGGTCGAAGCTGGCCGTGGAGGTGGACCGGCTGCTGGAGACGGAACTCGTCGTGGCCGACGGACTCGCCGCCTCGCGCGGCGGCCGGCGCTCCCACAACATCCGCCTCAACCCGCACCTGCGCCTGCTCGGCGTGGACATCGGCGCGACCTCGGTCGACGTCGCGGTCACCAACGCCGAACTGGAGATCCTCGGGCATCTCAACCAGCCCATCGACGTCCGTGACGGACCGGTCGCGGTGTTCGAACAAGTCCTGGCCATGGCGGCGAAGTTGAAGGCCACCGGACTCGCCGAGGGGTTCGACGGCGCCGGTATCGGCGTCCCGGGCCCGGTCCGCTTCCCCGAGGGTGTCCCGGTGGCACCGCCGATCATGCCCGGCTGGGACGGCTTCCCCGTACGGGAGGCGCTCAGCCAGGACCTCGGCTGTCCGGTCATGGTCGACAACGACGTGAACCTGATGGCGATGGGGGAGCAGCACGCGGGCGTCGCCCGCACCGTCGGCGACTTCCTCTGCGTCAAGATCGGCACCGGCATCGGCTGCGGCATCGTCGTCGGCGGTGAGGTCTACCGCGGTACGACGGGCAGCGCCGGCGACATCGGGCACATCCAGGCCGTACCCGACGGCCGCCCGTGCGCCTGCGGCAACCGGGGCTGTCTGGAGGCCCACTTCAGCGGCGCGGCCCTCGCCCGGGACGCCATGGAGGCCGCCGAACAGGGGCTCTCCGCCGAACTCGCGAGCCGCCTGGAGACGAACGGCACGCTCAGCGCCGTCGACGTCGCCGCCGCGGCCGCCGCGGGGGACGCCACCGCCCTCGACCTGATCCGCGAGGGCGGCAACCGCACCGGCCAGGTCATCGCCGGCCTGGTCAGTTTCTTCAACCCCGGCCTGGTGGTGATCGGCGGCGGGGTGACCGGTCTCGGCCACACCCTGCTCGCCGCCATCCGTACCCAGGTCTACCGCCAGTCGCTGCCCCTGGCGACCGGCAACCTGCCCATCGTCCTGGGGGAGTTGGGCCCCACCGCCGGAGTCATCGGCGCGGCCCGGCTCATCAGCGACCACCTGTTCTCACCCGCGTAAGCAGCCCACGGCACCACCGCACCGTTCGCACCGCTCACGTAGTTCGCACCACTCACGCAGTCCGCGCCGCCGGCACCGCCCACCTCGCTCGCACCGTTTCACCGCACGGAACAGCGCACCGGCACCACGTACGGCTCCACCGCTCCACCCCTGCTCCGACAACGTCGGCCCGACCGCGCCCTGACACCGGCCCGCACGCCCGCCGAGGGGAATCCGCATGGCACCCGAACCACCGCTGCTCAGCATGTCCGGCATCACCAAGTCGTTCCCCGGAGTCCGGGCCCTGGACGGCGTCGACCTCGACGTCCAGGCCGGCGAGGTGCACTGCCTGCTCGGCCAGAACGGCGCCGGCAAGTCCACCCTGATCAAGGTGCTGGCCGGCGCCCACCAGCCCGACACGGGCACGATCCGCTGGCGTGGAGAAGCGGTCACCCTGCGCTCGCCGATCGCCGCCATGCGCCTGGGTATCGCCACCATCTACCAGGAACTCGACCTGGTGGAGCACATGACGGTCGCCGAGAACGTCCACCTCGGCCAGGAGCCGACGACCGCCGGGTTCGTGGTCCGCCCGAGGACGTCCAGGGAGGCGACGAGCCGGCTGCTGACCCGGCTCGGACACCCGGAGATCGAACCGACCCGGCTGGTGGGGGAGTTGTCGGCGGCGCAGCAGCAGATCGTCTCGATGGCGCGGGCACTCTCGCACGACGTGCGTCTCATCGTGATGGACGAACCGTCGGCGGCGCTCGACCCGGACGAGGTCGAGAACCTCTTCCGCATCGTCGACGATCTCACCGCCGACGGAGTCGCCGTCGTCTACATCTCGCACCGCCTCGAGGAGATCCGGCGCATCGGGGACCGGGTGACCGTGCTGAAGGACGGCCGGGCCGTCGCGGGCGGGCTGCCCGCGAAGTCCACCCCGACCCGCCAGGTGGTCTCCCTGATGACCGGCCGCGACGTCGAGTACGTCTTCCCCGAACGGCCCGACTCCCCGCCGACCGGCGAACCGGTGCTGACCGTCGAAGGGCTGTCCCGCAAGGGCGAGTTCGCCCCTCTCGACCTCCAGCTGCGCCCCGGGGAGATCGTCGGGCTCGCCGGTCTGGTCGGCTCCGGGCGCTCCGAGATCCTGGAGACCGTCTACGGGGCCCGCAGACCGGACACCGGCCGTGTCCTGGTCGACGGACGCCCGCTGCGGCCGGGCAGCGTCCGCGCCGCCGTGCGCGCCGGGATCGGGCTCGCCCCCGAGGAACGCAAGGCGCAGGCCCTGCTCATGCTGGAGTCCGTCACCCGCAACGTGTCGGTCTCCGCCATGTCCCGCTTCTCCCGCGCCGGCTGGATCGACCGGGGTGCGGAACTGAGCGCCGCCCGCGCCGCCACCCGTGAGCTGTCGCTCCGGCCGGACAACCCGGACGTGCCCGTGCGCACCCTGTCCGGCGGCAACCAGCAGAAGGCCGTGCTCGCCCGCTGGCTGCTGCGCGGCTGCCGGGTGCTGCTGCTGGACGAACCCACCCGCGGCGTCGACGTCGGCGCCCGCGCCGAGCTGTACGCGGTCGTCCGCCGCCTGGCGGACGAAGGCCTCGCGGTACTGCTCGTCTCCAGCGAGGTGCCCGAGGTGCTCGGCCTCGCCGACCGCGTCCTGGTGCTCCGGGAAGGCGACGTCGTCCACACGGCGCCCGCCCGGGAACTCGACGAACACCGTGTACTCGACCTCGTCATGGAAGGAAGCCCGGCGTCATGACGCAGCCCGTCTCCCCGCCGCGGGAACGCACCGACAAGGTGCCCGCCACCGGCGAAACACCCGCCTGGCGCGCCGTGTTGTTCCGCGCCGACCTCCGTACGCTGTCACTGCTCGGCGTGCTCGCCGTACTCGTCCTCATCGGCGGCATCACCAGACCCGACGAGTTCCTGGACACCCGCAACCTCCAACTCGTGCTCACCCAGGCCTCCGTCATCGGTGTCGTCACCGTCGGCATGACCTTCGTCATCACCTCCGGCGGCATCGACCTGTCGGTCGGCGCGATCGTCGCCCTGTCCTCGGTGTGGGCGACCACCGTGGCCACCCAGGAGTTCGGCTTCACCGGCATCCTGTTCACCGCCGTCCTCGTCGGACTGGGCTGCGGCCTGGTCAACGGGGTGCTCATCGCCTACGGCGGGATGGTCCCGTTCATCGCGACGCTGGCCATGCTCGCCTCGGCCCGTGGTCTGGCCCTGCTGATCACCGACGGGCGGACCCAGGTCGTCACCATCGACGGGGTCCTCGACCTCGGTGAACGCGACTCCTACGTCCTGGGCATCCCGCCCCTGGTCCTGGTGTTCGCGGCGGTCACCGTCATCGGCTGGCTGGTGCTCAACCGGACCACCTTCGGGCGCCGCACCGTCGCCGTCGGAGGCAACCCGGAGGCGGCCCGGCTCGCCGGCATCGACGTCCGCCGCCAGCGGCTGTACCTCTACCTGCTGTCCGGGCTGTGCTGCGGCATCGCCGCCTTCCTGCTGATCGTCCTGGCCGGCTCCGGCCAGAACACCAACGGCAACCTCTACGAACTCGACGCCATCGCCGCCGCGATCATCGGCGGCACCCTTCTCACCGGAGGCCGCGGCACCATCGTCGGCTCCGTGCTGGGCGTCCTGATCTTCACCACGATCACCAACATCTTCGCCCTGAACAACCTGCAGAGCGACGTCCAGCAGATCGCCAAGGGCGCGATCATCGTCGCCGCCGTGCTGGTCCAGCGCCGTACCGCGAGCACGACCTGACGAAAGGGTTCACCGCCATGCCAGAGCCGACGCCTTCCACGAGCCGCAGAGGACTGCTCTTCGGAGCCGCCGCCGTGTCCGCCGGTGTGTTCGTCACCGGCTGCACCAGCAACGAGCCGAGCGACGCGAAGCCGACCGCCAACGACCAGCCGGTGGCCGACGACAAGCCCGGCAAGCCGGTCACCATCGGCTTCGCCGGACCGCAGGCCGACCACGGCTGGCTCAACGCCATCAACGAGCAGGCCAAGAAGCGCGCCGAGAAGTACTCCGACGTCACCATGGAGACCACCGAGGGCTCCAACGACACCGCCCAGCAGATCGGCCAGATCGAGACCCTCATCAACAAGAAGGTCGACGTCCTGGTGGTGCTGCCCGCCGACGGCAAGGCGCTCACCCAGGTCGGGCTGAAGGCGATGCGGGCCGGCATCCCCGTGGTCAACCTCGACCGCGTCTTCAACACCCCGCAGGCCTACCGCTGCTGGATCGGCGGCGACAACTACGGGATGGGCCTGAACGCCGGGCACTACATCGGCGAGAAGCTCAAGGACACCCCGGACGCCCGGGTCATCGAACTGGCCGGCCTGGACAACCTGGAGCTCACCAAGCAGCGCACCCAGGGCTTCGACGACGCACTGAAGAACTACCCCAACATCAAGAAGGTGGCCCGCCAGGCCGCCGAGTTCACCGTCGAGTCGGGCCAGGCCAAGATGGCCCAGCTCCTCCAGGCGCAGTCGAAGGTCGACGCGCTGTGGAACCACGACGACGACCAGGGCGTGGGCGCGCTGCGCGCCATCGAGCAGGCCGGGCGCGACGACTTCCTGATGGTCGGCGGGGCGGGCGCGCTCTCCGCCTTCGAGGCCATCAAGGCGGACGACGGAGTCCTGAAGGCGACGGTGCTGTACCCGCCGTCGATGGCCGCCTCCGCGATCGACCTCGCCCGCGCCCTCGGCCAGGGCAAGGGGATCGGCGGCCTCGCCGAGTTCGAGATCCCCACCTCGCTGACCTGCTACTCGGCCGTGGTCGACAAGGAGAACGTCGACCAGTACATGTCCACCGGCTTCAAGTGACGAGCCCCGCCCCACGGGCCTGACCAGCCCACCGGGCGGGGCCCACCCCCGCCCGCCGCGACGACGAGGAGGACATCCGTATGGCACAGCCGCAGCAGTCAGATGGGGCAGACGGCGCGGAAACGGGGAAGCCACCCCTGCGCGTCGGCATGGTCGGCTACGCCTTCATGGGCGCCGCCCACTCCCAGGGCTGGCGCACCGCGGGCCGCGTCTTCGACCTGCCGCTGAGCCCCGAACTGGCCGTGATCTGCGGCCGGGACGCCATCGCGGTGCGTGCGGCGGCCGACCGCCACGGCTGGGCGGACACCGAGACCGACTGGCGTGCCCTGGTCGAACGGGACGACGTCGACCTCGTCGACATCTGCACCCCGGGCGACAGCCACGCCGAGATCGCGCTGGCCGCCCTCGCCGCGGGCAAGCACGTGCTGTGCGAGAAGCCCCTCGCCAACACCGTGGCCGAGGCCGAGGCGATGGTCCGCGCCGCCGAAGAGGCCCAGAGGCGGGGCCGGTTGGCGATGGTCGGCTTCAACTACCGCCGGGTGCCCGCGACCGCGCTGGCCCGGCGGATGGTGGCCGAGGGCCGGATCGGCACCCTGCGGCACGTACGGGTGGCGTACCTCCAGGACTGGCTGGTGGACCCCGCGTTCCCGCTGACCTGGCGGCTGCGCCGGGAACAGGCCGGCTCCGGCTCGCTCGGCGACCTCGGCGCGCACATCGTCGACCTGGCGCAGTACCTGGCGGGGGAGCCGCTGGCGGGCGTCTCCGCGCTCACCGAGACGTTCGTCCGCCGGCGGCCGCTGCCCACCGCGCCCGCCGGCGGGCCGACCGCCGTCAACGGCACCGGAACCGGCCAGGTCACCGTCGACGACGCCGCCCTGTTCACCGGCCGCTTCGCCTCCGGCGCCCTCGCCTCCTTCGAGGCCACCCGGTACGCCACCGGCCGCAAGAACGCCCTGCGCATCGAACTCAACGGCGAGCGCGGCTCGTTGGCCTTCGACCTGGAACGGCTCAACGAGCTCTCCTACCACGACGGCACCGAGCCCGGCGCGTACGCGGGGTTCCGCCGCATCCTCGTCACCGAACCCGACCACCCCTACCTGGACGCCTGGTGGCCGCCGGGCCACGGCCTCGGCTACGAGCACACCTTCGTGCACCAGGCCCGCGACCTGGTCCACGCCGTCGCCGACGGCCGCACACCCGAACCCTCCTTCGCCGACGGGCTGCAGGTGCAACGCGTGCTCGCGGCCGTGGAGGAGAGCGCCGAGAAGAACTCCCTCTACACGACGATCGCCGCCTGAGGAGGACGGACACCGATGCCGCGCAACTTCACGCTGTTCACCGGACAGTGGGCGGACCTGCCCCTGGAGGAGGTCTGCCGACTCGCCCGCGACTTCGGCTACGACGGTCTCGAACTCGCCTGCTGGGGTGACCACTTCGAGGTCGACAAGGCACTCGCCGACCCGTCCTACGTCGCCTCCCGGCACCAGCTCCTCGACAAGTACGGCCTCAGGTGCTGGGCGATCTCCAACCACCTGGTCGGCCAGGCGGTGTGCGACGCCATCATCGACGAGCGCCACCAGGCCATCCTGCCCGCCAGGATCTGGGGCGACGGCGAACCCGAGGGCGTACGGCAGCGGGCCGCCGCCGAGATCAAGGACACCGCGCGCGCCGCGGCCCTCCTCGGCGTCGACACCGTCATCGGATTCACCGGGTCGGCGATCTGGCACCTGGTCGCCATGTTCCCGCCCGCTCCCGAGTCGATGATCGACCGCGGCTACGAGGACTTCGCGACGCGCTGGAACCCGATCCTGGACGTCTTCGACGCCGAGGGCGTGCGGTTCGCGCACGAGGTGCACCCCAGCGAGATCGCCTACGACTACTGGACCACCGTGCGCACCCTGGAGGCGGTCGACCACCGGCCGGCCTTCGGACTCAACTTCGACCCCTCCCACTTCGTGTGGCAGGACCTCGACCCGGTCGGCTTCCTGTGGGACTTCCGCGACCGGATCTACCACGTGGACTGCAAGGAGGCCCGCAAACGCCTCGACGGCCGCAACGGCCGCCTCGGCTCCCACCTGCCCTGGGGCGACCCCCGTCGCGGCTGGGACTTCGTCTCCGCCGGCCACGGCGACGTCCCCTGGGAGGACGTCTTCCGCATGCTGCGCTCCATCGACTACCGGGGCCCGGTCTCCGTCGAATGGGAGGACGCCGGCATGGACCGGCTCCAGGGCGCCCCGGAGGCGCTGACCCGGCTCAAGGCGTACGACTTCGAGCCGCCCAGCGCGTCCTTCGACGCCGCGTTCAACAGCTGAACCGCGCGCCCGGCGGCAGGTCGGGGGCGGGGGCCGGAGCATCCGCCGGTCCCCGGCCCGGCATGCCCGGATCCTGCTTTGTCCTGTGTCGGGGAAAAGTTCAACCAGCCCTGACCCAAGGGGTGTTCGTTTCGGAAGAACGCGGTTACCGTCCCTGAAGTGTTCAGGACACCCGCGCCTTCGGGGTGACGACGCACCCCGGCGTCCGCACGCACCGCACGTCTTCGCACTCGTTCCGTACGGCTCCACCCCGTTCCCGGAGGGACTTCGTGCACAGAAGCAGACTCGAACCCACCCACACCACGAGACGTCCCAAACTTCGCACCGCCCTCGCCCTGCTCACCGGCCTGATGCTGGCCGTGGGCACCCCGGCGACCGTCGCCGGCGCCCACCCGGGCCACCCGGAGCACGACGAACCGGCCGCCGCCGAGGGGCAGTTCCAGCAGGTGCCGCTCGCCAAGGGCGAGCCCGAGACGGGCGAGCCGATGTCGCTCGCCGTGCTCCCGGACCGCAGCGTCCTGCACACCTCGCGCGACGGCACCCTGCGCCTCACCGACCAGGGCGGCGTCACCAAGGTCGCCGGCAAGGTCCCCGTCTACAGCCATGACGAGGAGGGCCTGCAGGGCGTCGGCATCGACCCGGACTTCGAGAACAACCGGGCGGTCTACCTCTACTACGCCCCGCCGCTCGACACCCCCGCGGGCGACGCCCCGGAGACCGGCACCGCCGCGGACTTCGCGAAGTTCGACGGCGTCAACCGCCTCTCCCGGTTCGTCCTCAACCCCAACGGCACGCTGGACCTGGCCAGCGAGAAGAAGGTCCTGGACGTCGAGGCGTCCCGCGGCATCTGCTGCCACGTCGGCGGCGACATCGACTTCGACGCCGAGGGCAACCTCTACCTGTCCACCGGCGACGACACCAACCCCTTCGCCTCCGACGGCTACACGCCGATCGACGAGCGGCCCGGCCGCAACCCCGCCTTCGACGCCCGCCGCAGCTCCGGCAACACCAACGACCTGCGCGGCAAGCTCCTCCGTATCAAGGTCGCCGAGGACGGCTCGTACACCGTCCCGGAGGGCAACCTCTTCGCCCCCGGCACCGAGAAGACCCGCCCCGAGATCTACGCGATGGGCTTCCGCAACCCGTTCCGGATCAGCGTCGACGAGAAGACCGGCACCGTCTACGTCGGCGACTACGGCCCCGACGCCGGCGCCGCCGACCCGAAGCGGGGCCCGGCGGGACAGGTCGAGTTCGCCAAGGTCACCGAGCCCGCCAACTTCGGCTGGCCGTTCTGCACCGGCGACAACGACGCCTACGTCGACTACGACTTCGCCACCAAGACCTCCGGCGAGAAGTTCGACTGCGACGCCCCGAGGAACACCTCGCCGCACAACACCGGTCTCACCGACCTGCCGCCCGCCCAGCCCGCCTGGATCCCGTACGACGGCGGCAGCGTGCCCGAGTTCGGCAGCGGCTCCGAGTCCCCGATGGCCGGCCCGGTCTACCACTACGACCCGGACCTCGACTCCAAGGTGAAGTTCCCCGAGGCGTACGACGGCGACTTCTTCGCGGGCGAGTTCGGCCGCCGCTGGATCAAGCGGATCGAGCAGACAGAAGACGGCTCCGTCGAGAAGATCAACGACTTCCCGTGGACCGGCACCCAGATCATGGACATGGACTTCGGTCCCGACGGCGCGCTCTACGTCCTGGACTACGGCCTCTCCTGGTTCCAGGGCGACGACAACTCCGGGCTGTACCGGATCGAGAACGCCCAGGACGGCTTCTCCCCGATCGCCGAGGTGGGCGCGGACAAGACCTCCGGCGCGGCCGGCCTCAAGGTCGCCTTCACCGCCTCCGCCAAGGACGCCGACTCCCCGGATCTCACCTACAGCTGGGACTTCGGCGACGGAACCAAGGGCGAGGGCCTCAAGCCCACCCACAAGTACAAGAAGATCGGTACCTACACCGCGACCTTCACCGCCAAGGACCCCGAGGGCAACACCGGCAACGCCAGCGTCCGCATCGTGGTCGGCAACACCGAGCCCAAGGTGACGATCGACGTTCCGGGCAACGGAGCTCTGGCCGCCTTCGGCGAGCCCGTCCCGTTCAAGGTGACCGTCACCGACCCCGAGGAGAAGGTCGACTGCTCCAAGGTCAAGGTCGTCTACAGCCTCGGCCACGACTCCCACGCCCACGAGCTGACCAGTGAGACGGGCTGCGAGGGCACCCTCAAGCCGCCCCCCGGTGACGGCGGTCACGACCCCAACGCCAACATCTACGGTGTCGTCGGCGCCAACTACACCGACGGCGGGGCGAACGGCCAGGAGGCCCTGACCGGCACCGCGCGCACCGTGCTCCAGCCGCTGCACCGCCAGGCCGAGCACTTCACCACCCAGCAGGGCGTATCGGTGATCGACAAGACCGGCGCCCACGGCGGCAAGACCGTCGGCGACATCCACGACGGCGACTGGATCTCCTTCAGCCCCTACCGGTTCGACGGGCAGAAGAAGCTGACCGTGCGGGCCTCCTCCGGTGGCGCCGGCGGCTTCGTCGAGCTGCGCACCGGCTCGCCCGACGGCAAACTGCACGGCTCGGCGTACATCCCGCCGACCGGCGGCTGGGAGACGTTCCAGAACGTCGACGTGCCGCTGCGGTCCCTGCCGAAGAAGACCACGGAGATCTACCTGGTCTTCCGGGGCGGCGACGGCGCGCTGTACGACGTGGACGACTTCGAGTTCTCCACCCAGCCGTTCAAGGACGGCAAGAAGGTCCTGGTCTTCTCCAGGACGGCCGGCTTCCGGCACGACTCGATCCCGGCCGGCATCGCCGCCCTCAAGGAACTCGGCGCCCCGGCCGGCATCACGGTCGACGCGACCGAGGAGGCCGGACAGTTCACCACGGCCAACCTCGCCAAGTACGACGCGGTGGCCTTCCTGTCCACCACCGGTGACGTGCTGAACGCCGCCCAGCAGAAGGCGTTCGAGAACTACGTCAAGAACGGTGGCGGATACATGGGCATCCACGCCGCCGCCGACACCGAGTACGACTGGGAGTTCTACGGCGGCCTCGTCGGCGCGTACTTCGACTCGCACCCGGCCATCCAGAAGGCCACCGTGCGCGTCGAGGACCACGACCACCCGTCCACCGCGCACCTGGACAACGCCTGGGAGCGCACCGACGAGTGGTACAACTACCGCACCAACCCGCGTGAGCAGGCCAAGGTCCTCGCCACCCTGGACGAGACGACGTACCAGGGCGGCACCATGAAGGGCGACCACCCGATCGCCTGGTGCCAGAGCTACGGCGGCGGCCGCTCCTTCTACACCGGCGGCGGCCACACCAAGGAGTCCTACGCCGAAGAGGCCTTCCGCACCCATCTGCTCGGCGGTCTGCAGTACGCCACCGGCCAGGTCAAGGCGGACTGCAAGCCCGCCAAGGGCTACCGGACGATCTTCAACGGCCAGACCCTGGACGGCTGGAAGCAGGCCGGCCCCGGTAAGTTCAACGTCAAGGACGGCACCCTGGAGTCCGAGGGCGGCATGGGCCTGCTCTGGTACCAGGCCAAGGAGCTGACGTCGTACTCCCTCAAGCTCGACTGGAAGATGCGGGGCGACGACAACTCCGGTGTCTTCGTGGGCTTCCCGGCCTCCGACGACCCCTGGTCCGCGGTGAACAAGGGCTACGAGATCCAGATCGACGCCACGGACGCGCCCGACCGCACCACGGGCTCCGTCTACTCGTTCAAGTCGGCGAACACCAAGGCCCGTGACCAGGTCCTGCGTCCGCCCGGCCAGTGGAACTCCTACGAGATCAAGGTCCAGGGCGAACGCCTCCAGGTGTTCCTCAACGGAGTCAAGATCAACGACTTCACCAACAAGGACCCCGAGCGGAGCCTGACCGACGGCCACATCGGCCTGCAGAACCACGGCGCCGGCGACCAGGTCTCCTTCCGCGACATCCAGCTGAAGGAACTGCCCTCCTAGGGCCTTTCGAGAGGCCCTGAGGGCCACCGGAACGGCGGCGGGCGGAGGACGCCGGACCTCCGCCCGCCGTCCCGCCGGGCCCCGCGCCCGGCACCCCGCCGGGCCCTTGCGGGCCCGCTTCCGGCGCTCACACCCGGTTCGCGTACGACAAGGAGGCTGCCCATGTCCGCCGGACCGTCCCTCCCCACCACCACCCCCGCCCCTTCCCCCGCCCCTTCCCCTTCCCCGGCCCCGCGTTTCGGCGTCTGGCTCGTCGGGGCGCGCGGATCCGTGGCCACGACCGCGATCGCGGGCTGCGCCGCCGTCACCGCCGGACTCCACCCGCCGACCGGCATGGTCACCGAGACCCCCGACTTCACCTCGTGCGGCCTGCCGCCGCTGTCCTCCCTCGTCTTCGGCGGCCACGACACCGTCGACTGCCCGCTGCCCAAACGTGCCGAGCACCTCGCCGCCGGCGGCGTCCTGCCGCACGGCCTGCCCTCCGCCGTGCACGCCGAACTCGTCGCCGCCGACCGGGAGATCAGACCCGGCGGCCCCCTGCCCGGTGACACGGACGGCGGATCGGGCCGCCAGGACGACGAACTGATCGACGTGTTCGCGGCCGACATCCGCGACTTCGTGCACCGCCAGGGCCTCGCGGGCGCCGTCGTGGTGAACGTCGCCTCCACCGAGCCCGCTCCCACCGACGGCTCCCTGCCGCCGAGCTCCCGCTACGCGGCGGCCGCCCTGCGCGCCGGCTGCCCCTACGTCAACTTCACCCCCTCCACGGGCCTGCACCACCCGGCGCTGGCCCCGCTCGCCGAGTCCTCGGGCCTGCCGTACGCGGGCCGCGACGGCAAGACCGGGCAGACCCTGCTGCGCTCCGTGCTCGGCCCGATGTTCCTGCAGCGCGCCCTCGCCGTGCGGGCCTGGTCCGGCACCAACCTCCTGGGCGGCGGCGACGGTGCCGCCCTCGCCGACCCCGCGGCCGCCGCCGCCAAGAACGCCGGCAAGGACCGCGTCCTCGCCGACACCCTCGGCACCACACCCGAGGGCGAGGTCCACATCGACGACGTCCCCGCGCTCGGCGACTGGAAGACGGCCTGGGACCACATCGCCTTCGACGGCTTCCTCGGCGCCCGCATGATCCTGCAGACCACCTGGCAGGGCTGCGACTCGGCGCTCGCCGCGCCGCTCGTCCTCGACCTGGCCCGGCTGACCGTCCGCGCCCGGCAGCGGGGCCTGTCCGGCCCGCTGAGCGAGCTGGGCTTCTACTTCAAGGACCCGGTGGGGGACGGCCCGTCCTCGCTGGCCGAGCAGTACGCGGAGCTGAGGCGCTTCGCGGGGCGGCTGCGGGACGGCACCGACGACCGCGGGGTGCGGCGATGAACCGCCCAGCCGCCCCGACGCGGGACACGCCCGCGTCGGCCGGGGCGGCAGCGGCGGACGGCCCGACCCCCGGGCACGCCGCCCCGCCCCTCCCCGGCCCCGCGCCCCGCACCTCCCGCCCCCGCTCCGGCCGCGCGGGCGCCTGGGCCGAACTGCTGCGGCTGCCCGCGCTGTTCACCGTCCCCGGTGACGCCCTGGCCGGGGCGGCGGCGGCCGGCGCGCGCCCCGGGCCCCGCACCCTGCTCGCCATCGGCTCCTCCCTGTGCCTGTACGAGGCCGGCATGGCCCTGAACGACTGGGCGGACCGCGCCGAGGACGCCGTGGAACGCCCGCACCGCCCGCTTCCGTCCGGCCGCATCCGCCCGGCCGCCGCCCTCACCGCCGCCGGTGCCCTCACCGGCGCCGGACTGGCGCTCGCCGCCGCCGCGGGACGCCCCGCCCTCGCGGTGGCCGCGCCCCTGGCGGCGACCGTCTGGGCCTACGACCTCGCCCTGAAGCACACCCCCGCCGGCCCCGCGGCCATGGCCGCCGCCCGCGGACTGGACCTGCTCCTGGGCGCGGCCGCCACCGGCGGCAACACCCGGTCCGCCCTGCCCTCCGCCGCACTGCTCGGCACGCACACCCTCGCGGTCACGGCCGTCTCCCGCCGGGAGACCACCGGCGGTTCGGTCCTGGCGCCGCTGGCGGCCCTCGCGACGACGGGGGCGCTGACACGACTGGCCGCCCGCCCCACCCGACCCCCGGCAGGCCGGCGGGCAGCAGCCGCCCCCGGCCTGCCGGGCTCCAGCCCGGCCGAGGGCCTGCCCAGGGCCACCGTCGTCCTCGCCACCGCCCTGGGCGCCGCCTACGCCGCCACGGCCGCCCGGCCCTACCTCCACGCCACGCTCAACCCCTCGCCCCCACTCACCCAACGCGCCGTCGGGAGCGGCATCCGGGCCACGATCCCGCTCCAGGCCGCGCTCGCCGCCCGCTCCGGCTCGGCCGTCACCTCCCTGCTCGTCGCGGCCCTGGCCCCGGCCGGCCGGATGTTCGCGAGGAGGTCCGCCATGAGGAAGGTGAGCATCACGTGAGCCGGAACCCGAACGGCGTCCCCTCGCCCCCGCTCCGCTTCGGCTACGGCACCAACGGCCTCGCCGACCTCCGGCTCGACGACGCCCTCGCCCTCCTCGCCGACCTCGGCTACGACGGGGTCGGACTGACCCTCGACCACATGCACCTCGACCCGCTCGCCCCGGACCTCGCCGCCCGCACCCGCCGGGTCGCGCACCGGCTGGACGCGCTCGGGCTCGGCGTCACCGTGGAGACCGGCGCCCGCTATGTGCTCGACCCCCGCCGCAAGCACGGCCCGTCACTGCTGGACCCCGACCCGGACGACCGCGCCCGCCGCGTCGACCTCCTCCTGCGGGCGGTCCGCGTCGCCGCCGACCTCGGAGCGCACGCCGTACATTGCTTCAGCGGCACCCTCCCCGACGGCACGGACGAGGACACCGCCTGGGAACGCCTCGCCGAGACCCTCACCCCCGTCCTGGACGCCGCCGCCACCGCCGGCGTCCCGCTCGCCGTCGAACCCGAACCCGGCCACCTCCTCGCCACCCTCGCCGACTTCCACCACCTGCGCCGCACGCTCGGTGACCCCGAACCCCTCGGCCTCACCCTGGACCTCGGCCACTGCCAGTGCCTCGAACCCCTCCCTCCCGCCGACTGCGTACGCGACGCCGCCCCCTGGCTGCGCCACGTCCAGATCGAGGACATGCGCCGCGGCGTCCACGAACACCTGCCCTTCGGAGACGGCGAGATCGACTTCCCGCCCCTCCTCGCGGCCCTCGCCGCCACCGGCTACCAGGGCCT
Source organism: Streptomyces cathayae (assembly GCF_029760955.1). Taxonomy (GTDB): domain Bacteria; phylum Actinomycetota; class Actinomycetes; order Streptomycetales; family Streptomycetaceae; genus Streptomyces; species Streptomyces cathayae. Next base: position 1,096,225 of record NZ_CP121682.1, on the reverse strand, counting down.
GACCGTCGTCGAACTGCCCCGCCACTCCCACGCGGGCCCCCACTTCGCGGCCCGTTCCCTCCCGTTCCTCCACGCCGCGGCCCACACCGCCGCGACCACCATCGGCGCCGGCACGGCTCCCGCCCCCGCGCCCCCACCCGGCGATCCCTCCGCCACCCCCGAAGGGAGCAGCACCCCGTGAACCACCCCCGTGCCACCCCGGCCACCCCGGAGGCAGCCACCCTGAGCGGCCCCGAGGCGGCCCCCCGCCCTCCGGGAGCCTCGGCGGCCCCGGCAGCCGACGGCACCACCCCCGCCGCTCCCGCCACCCCGCTCCACCCCGCCGTCACCCCGCTCGCCGAACTGCACCGTTCTCTCTCCGCCCGCCTCGACACGGCCGCTCGCGCCTGGCTGGACCAGGCCCTGGACGAGGCGGCCGGCCGCCCCGGCACCCACGGGCCCATCTCCGTCTGGGAGCTGCGCCTGGCCGAGGCCGGCCGCCGCTGCGGCCCGGCCCACGCCGATGCCGCCCGCGTCCTGATCCTGCACGCGGCCCGCGCCGACCTCGAGGCGCTGACCCGGGTGTACCACCAGGGCACCGCCGACGAACGCCGGGCCGTCCTGCACGCCCTGCCCCACCTCGTGCCCGGCCCCGAGGCCCGCCCGCTCCTCGAGGACGCGCTGCGCACCAACGACACCCGGCTCGTCTCCGCCGCCGTCGGCCCGTACTGCGCCCGGCACCTCGACGCCCACGCCTGGCGGCACGCCGTACTGAAGTGCCTGTTCACCGGCGTCGACGTGGACCGGGTGGCGGACCTGCCCCGGCGCGCCCGGGGCGACGGCGAACTCGCCCGCATGCTCGGCGACTACGCCGACGAACGCACCGCCGCGGGCCGCCCCGTCCCGGAGGACCTGCACCGCGTACAGGCCCTGATCCGGCCCGAGTCCGCCACCCCGACGCCCGCCACGGACGACCACCGCGACGCCCGCGACGCCCGCGACGCCCGCCACCCCCACGGCAAGGAGTCATGATGCGCCTCTTCGACCCCCACATCCACATGACCTCGCGGACCACCGACGACTACGAGGCCATGTACGCGGCGGGTGTCCGCGCCGTCGTCGAGCCCGCCTTCTGGCTCGGCCAGCCCCGCACCTCGCCGGCCTCCTTCCTCGACTACTTCGACGCCCTCCTGGGCTGGGAACCCTTCCGGGCCGCCCAGTACGGCATCGCCCACCACTGCACCCTCGCGCTCAACCCCAAGGAGGCCAACGACCCGCGCTGCACGCCCGTCCTCGACCTGCTGCCCCGGTATCTCGTCAAGGACAACGTCGTGGCCGTCGGCGAGATCGGCTACGACTCCATGACCCCCGCCGAGGACACCGCGCTCGCCGCCCAGCTCCAGCTCGCCGCCGACCACGGCCTGCCCGCGATGGTGCACACCCCGCACCGCGACAAGCTCGCCGGTCTGCGCCGCACGCTCGACGTCGTCCGGGAGTCCGCGCTGCCCATGGACCGCGTCCTGATGGACCACCTCAACGAGACCACCGTCAAGGAGGCCAAGGACAGCGGCTGCTGGCTGGGCTTCTCCGTCTATCCCGACACCAAGATGGACGAGGAGCGGATGGTCGCGATCCTGCGCGCCCACGGCCCCGAGCGGGTCCTGGTCAACTCCGCGGCCGACTGGGGGAAGAGCGACCCGCTCAAGACCCGCAAGGTCGCCGACCTGATGCTCGCCGAGGGCTTCACCGACGACGACGTCGACCGGGTGCTGTGGCGCAACCCCGTCGCCTTCTACGGACTCAGCGGCCGGCTCGCCCTCGACGTCACCGCCACCGAGGCCACCCACGAGGGCAACTCCATCCTGCGCGGCGCGCCCAGGGACGAGCCCGCGCGGGCCGCCGGCGCCCCCGCCGCGGAGGCGTGAGCCATGCGTTTCCGCCACCCCGACGGCTCCACCGTCCACCTGGCCTACTGCACCAACGTCCACCCCGCCGAGACCCTCGACGGCGTCCTCGCCCAGCTGCGGGACCACTGCGAGCCCGTCCGGCGCCGCCTCGGCCGGGACAGGCTCGGCATCGGCCTGTGGCTCGCCAAGGACGCCGCCCACGCCCTGGTCACCGACCCGTCCGCGCTGCGCGGCCTGCGCTGCGAACTCGACCGGCGCGGCCTCGAGGTCGTCACCCTCAACGGCTTCCCCTACGAGGGTTTCGGCGCAGAGGAGGTCAAGTACCGTGTCTACAAGCCGGACTGGGCCGATCCCGAGCGCCTGGAGCACACCACCTCGCTGGCCCGCCTGCTCGCCGGACTGCTCCCCGACGACGTCCCCGACGGCAGCATCTCCACCCTGCCGCTGGCCTGGCGCACCGCCTACGACGGGCAGCGAGCGGAGACGGCCCGCACCGCCCTGCGCACCCTCGCCGAGCGCCTCGACGCGCTCCAGGAGCTGACCGGCCGCTCGATCCGCATCGCCCTGGAGCCGGAACCCGGCTGCGTCGTCGAAACCACCCACGACGCCATCGCACCGCTCACCGCGATCGGCCACGACCGCATCGGCATCTGTGTCGACACCTGCCACCTCGCCACCTCCTTCGAAGACCCGCACACCGCCCTGGACGACCTGATCCGGGCCGGTGTCCCCGTGGTCAAGTCCCAGCTGTCCGCCGCACTGCACGCGGAACAGCCCCACCTCCCCGAGGTCCGCGAGGCCCTGGCGGCCTTCGCCGAACCCCGCTTCCTGCACCAGACCCGCACGTCCACCGCCGCCGGCCCGCGCGGCACCGACGACCTGGCCGAAGCCCTGGCCGGCGACACCCTGCCCGACGCGGCACCCTGGCGCGCCCACTTCCACGTCCCGCTGCACGCGGCCCCCACCGCGCCCCTCACCTCCACGCTGCCCGTGCTGAAATCCGCCCTGACCCGGCTCGTCGGCGGCCCGCACCCGCTCACCCGCCACCTCGAGGTCGAGACCTACACCTGGCAGGCCCTCCCGCCCGAGCTGCGGCCCCGGGGCCGCGCCCAGCTCGCCGACGGCATCGCCGCCGAACTCACCCTCGCCCGCGACCTGCTGACGGACCTAGGCCTGAAGGAACTCCCTTGACCCCGGACCCCACAACGGACCGCGCCGCCGACCCCACCCCCCTCCTCGTCCTCGACGTCGTCGGTCTCACCCCCCGTCTCCTCGACCACATGCCCCACCTCAAGGCCCTCGGCCAGTCCGGCTCCCGCGCCCCGCTCGGCACCGTGCTGCCCGCCGTCACCTGCGCCGCCCAGTCCACCTTCCTCACCGGCACCCTCCCCTCCGAGCACGGCATCGTCGGCAACGGCTGGTACTTCCGCGAACTCGGCGACGTCCTGCTGTGGCGCCAGCACAACGGCCTCGTCGCCGGCGACAAACTCTGGGACGCCGCCCGCCGTGCCCACCCCGGCTACACCGTCGCCAACATCTGCTGGTGGTACGCCATGGGCGCCGACACCGACATCACCGTCACCCCCCGCCCGGTCTACTACGCCGACGGCCGCAAGGAACCCGACTGCTACACCCGGCCGCCCGCCCTGCACGACGAACTCACCGAGAAGTTCGGCACCTTCCCGCTCTTCCACTTCTGGGGCCCCGGCGCGGACCTCGTCTCCAGCCGGTGGATCATCGACGCGACCCGCCACATCAACCGCACCCGCCACCCCGACCTGACCCTGTGCTACCTCCCTCACCTCGACTACGACCTGCAGCGCTTCGGCCCCGACGACCCCCGCTCCCTGAAAGCCGCCGCGGACCTGGACGCCGCCCTGGCCCCGCTGCTCGACGACGCACGTGCCGAGGGCCGCACCGTCGTCGCCCTGTCCGAGTACGGCATCACCCGGGTGAACCGGACCGTGGACATCAACCGCGCCCTGCGCCGCGCGGGCCTGCTGGAGGTGCACACGCAGGACGGCATGGAGTACCTCGACCCGATGGCCTCGCGCGCCTTCGCGGTCGCCGACCACCAGATCGCCCACGTCTACGTGCGCCGCCCCGAGGACCTCGACGCCACCCGGGCCGCCCTCGAAGGGCTCCCCGGCATCGACCAACTCCTCGACGACGAGGGCAAGAAGGCGCACCACCTCGACCACCCGCGCGCCGGCGAACTGGTCGCCGTCGCCGAACCCGACGCCTGGTTCACGTACTACTACTGGCTCGACGACGAGCACGCGCCCGACTTCGCGCAACTCGTCGAGATCCACCGCAAACCCGGCTACGACCCGGTCGAACTCTTCATGGATCCCCTCGACCCGTACGTCAAGGTCAAGGCGGCCACCGCACTGGCGCGCAAGAAACTCGGCATGCGCTACCGGATGGCGGTCGTGCCCCTCGATCCATCACCTATTCGGGGCAGCCACGGCCGCCTCCCCGCGAGCGACGACGACGGTCCGCTCCTCATCTGCTCCACCCCCCGTGCCGTCGGAGACCGCGTCGCGGCCACCGATGTCAAACAACTCCTGCTCCGGCTTGCCGGACTCGGCTGACACACCACCACGGCTGACGCCCCACCACGACGGACGCACCACCACACAGACGCCTCCGAGATCCAGCGATCCAGCTACGGAGAGTGAAACACACGGCACTGACAACGGCCGGTCCCGGCGGCACCGGAACCGGCCACGACCGAGAAGGCAGGCCACTTGTGACCCCGTACTCCGACCCCTCCCGCACCGAGGCCGTCACCGCCTCGGCCGCCGATGCCCCGGACGAGGGACTGCGCCGCTCCCTGGGCGTGGACCGGCGCCGCTTCCTCAGCACCTGCACCGCCGTGGCGGCCGGAGCCGTCGCGCTCCCCGTCTTCGGCGCCGCCCCCGCCCTGGCCCACGACCGCGGCAGAGACCACGACCACGGGCACGACCACGGCCACGACCGCGGCGGGCAGGTGCTCGTCCCGCCGCACAAGCGCGGCATCATCCTCTACACCGTGCGTGACGCCACCGGCCGCGACCCCCTGTCCACCGATCTGCCCTCCGGCTTCCGCGAGGTGTTCAAACAGCTGGCCCGCCACGGCTACCGCCAGGTGGAGTTCGCCGGCTACAACCAGCACGCGAACGCACCCGGAGGGGCGAGCCTGGAGTCCGTGGCGGGAGCGAAGCTGCTGCGCCGCTGGCTGGACGACTACGGCCTGCGCGCCCAGGGCAACCACGGCTTCATCCCGTCCTCCTGGCCGCTGACCACGGCGGACAAGGAGACCTTCAAGAAGCACCTGGAGATCGCCAACATCCTCGGCCTGGACCACATGGGCACCGGCGGCGACCCCACCGGCAGCTCCCACCGCGCCGACTGGGACGTGGCCGCCGACAAGTGGAACGCCCTCGGCGCGATCGCCCGCCGCGAGGGCATCAAGCTCTACACCCACAACCACGACGGCGCCTACGGCTTCCTGCTCGACGGCGGACCGCTGGACGACCAGGGCCGGCCGACCCGCAGCTCGGGCATCCGGAAGCTGGAGTACTTCCTCAAGGTCACCGACCCGAAGCTCGTCTGGCTGGAGATGGACATCTTCTGGGCGCATGTCGCCCAGTACAAGTTCCACACGTACACCGCCCACGACGGTTCCACCCGCAGGAACGTCTTCGACCCGGCCGGCCTGGTCGCCCGCCACAACAAGCGCTACCCGCTGTTCCACGCCAAGGACGGCGTCGTCAGCACGACCAACGGCATGGGCTACGAGATGGTGCCCTTCGGAACCGGCGTCATCGACTACACGACGTTCTTCTCCCGGGTCGGGGAGCGGAACTACCGCAACCCGATGGTCGAGGACGACACCGCCCCGAGCGACACCGACCCCGGGCAGTCGCTGCGCGAGGCCAAGATCAGCTACGACAACCTGGCGGCCCTGCGCCGGCGGCGCCGCTGACCGGGAACACGGACCGGGCGGCCCCTCCCGCAGCATGCGGGAGGGGCCGCCCGGTCCGTGTGGACGAAACTCTCGTGCGGTACTCCGCAGCAGGGACGGTATGCGGCGTCGGCGGCGACCGGAAGGGTCAGGCCGTCTCGTCACCGAGCGGCTGCGGGTTCGGGACGATGCGGGCCTTCGGCCGCCCCGGGGGATGCAGGAACACGGCCACGCAACCGGCGAACAGGGAGATCGAACCGGCGAGGATGAACGCGCCCGCGTAGTCCCAGGTGGCCACCACGACGGCGCCCATGCCGGACCCGAGCAGACCGGAGACCAGCTTCGAGGAGTACACCAGGCCGTAGTTGGAGGCGTTGTTGTTCTCACCGAAGTAGTCGGCGGTCATCGCCGCGAACATCGGGAAGATGGCACCGCCGCCGAAGCCGGAGATGGACGAGAACAGCAGGAACAGCGGCAGGTTCCCGATGTTCCCGGAGAACAGGATGCCGTACTGGGACAGCCCGAGGACGATACAGACGAAGATCAGGCACTGCTTGCGGCCGTACCGGTCGGAGAGCCAGCCGATGACACCGCGGCCGGTGCCGTTGACGATCGCCTTCAGGGACATGGCGGTCGCCACGATGCCTCCGGCGAAGCCCGCGTCGTCGCCGAAGGGCACCTGGAAGGCGATGCCGAAGATGTTCACGCCCGAGGTGCACAGCAGGCAGAACCACATCAGCGCCACCCGGCCGGTCCGCCACGCCTCCTTGGGGGTGTACTGGTGCACGGCCGGCGGGTTCTTCTCCAGCGCGCGCCGGGTGCGTGCGTCGGTCGGCTTCTTCAGCGGGTCGATGTCGGCCGGCCACCAGTTCTTCGGCGGGTCCTTGAAGAAGTAGCCGGACACCGCCACCACACCGGCCAGGAACACACCCACGGAGACCAGCACCCACCGGAAGTTGGTGAGGTCCATGAAGCCGGTGAAGAGGAAGACGAACGGCACCGAACCGTAGGCGAAACCGCCGTTCACGAAGCCGGTCTTGCCGCCCTTGCGCTCCGGATACCACTTGGCGACCATGTTCACGCAGGTCGCGTACACCATGCCGGCGCCCATACCGCTGAACATGCCGAAGCCGAGATACGCGACGATCACATGCGGTGCGAAGGCGAGCGAGAGATAGCCCAGCAGGGTACCCACCGCACCGCACATCATCGCCCAGCGGGCCGGCAGCCGGCCGCTCTCCCGCAGCTTGCCCGCCGGGAAGGCCACCGCCGCCTGGAAGAAGACCCAGACCCCCAGCATCCAGAAGATGTGCGCGCTGCTCCACGAGTGAGCCGTGTGCAGGGTGTCCTCGGCGGACGCGAACGCGTACTCCGCCGAGCTGATGCCCATCATGCCGACCCAGGGCAGGATGACCATCCACTTGCGCTTGCGGCCCATGATGTCGACGTCGGTCTCACCGAGGCGGTAGACGCGTCCGTTCGCGTCGGCCACCTCCCGGTAGGGAACCGGACTACGTAGATCAGTCGTTGTCATGTCGTGTTGCACCCCTTGCGTCGAAAGTTCTGGCCAGCGCCCCCTGTCCCATGCCTTTCGTGCGCATTCGGGTCCCGGGGCCGGCCGACGCGCACCGTCGGCCGGCCCCTTTCCGCTCATCTCATGAACCGCCCCCCAACAACCCCGCCGCACGCGCCCAGCGGTACTTCGCGCCGAGCACGGCCACCGGCTGCTCGGTCGTGTACGGGTACGCCACGACCCCCCGCTCGAAGAGGTACTGGCACGCCTCCTCGACCTCCACGTCACCCGCGAGCGACGCCACCACCGGCTTCTCGACGCCCCGTTCGCGGAACTCGGCCACCACCCGCGCGGTGAGCTCGGCGAACACCATGGGAGGCGTGACGATCGTGTGCCAGTAACCGAGGACCAGCGCGTGGATGCGCGGGTCCTCGAGACCCAGCCGGATCGTCGCCTCGTACGTCGACGGCGGCTCGCCCCCGGTGATGTCCACCGGGTTGCCGGCCGCCCCGAACGGCGGGATGAACGCCCGGAACGCCGTGTCCAGATCCGGCGGGATCTCCATCAGCGACAGCCCGTTGTCCGTCACCGCGTCCGACAGCAGCACCCCGCTGCCCCCCGCCCCCGTGATGATCACGACGTTGTCGCCCTTCGGGGTGGGCAGCACCGGCAACGCGCGCGCGTACTCGAGCATGTCGTGCAGACCCGGCGCGCGGATCACACCGGCCTGCCGCAGGATGTCGTCGTACACGGCGTCGTCACCCGCCAGGGCGCCGGTGTGCGAGCCCGCGGCCTTCGCGCCCGCCGCCGTACGCCCCGCCTTCAGGACCACGACCGGCTTCTTCGGCACGGTCTCCCGCGCGGCCCGCACGAACGCCCGCCCGTCCTTGAGGTCCTCCAGGTGCATGGCGATGCAGTCGGTGCGCGGGTCCTCCCCGAACCAGGTCAGCAGGTCGTCCTCGTCCAGGTCCGACTTGTTGCCCAGCCCGACGATCGCCGACACACCCGTCCTGGTGGTGCGGGCGAAGCCCAGGATGGCCATCCCGATGCCGCCCGACTGCGAGGTCAGCGCGACCCCGCCCTTGACGTCGTACGGTGTGCAGAACGTGGCGCACAGGTCCTGCCAGGTCGAGTAGTAGCCGTAGATGTTGGGCCCGAGCAGCCGGACACCGTGCCGCTCGGCGATCGCCACGATCTCGTCCTGGAGTTCGTGCTCACCGGTCTCGGCGAACCCGGAGGGGATGAGGACGGCGTTCGGGATCTTCTTGCGCCCCACCTCCTCCAGCGCCGCGGCCACGAACCTGGCGGGGATCGCGAAGACCGCCACATCCACCTCACCGGGGACGTCCGTGACACTCTTGTACGCCTTGCGGCCCAGAATGTCATCGGCCTTGGGGTTCACCGGGTGGATCTCCCCGGCGAAACCGCCGTCGACGAGGTTGCGCATCACCGAGTTGCCGATCTTGCCCGCCTCGTTGGAGGCGCCGATCACCGCCACCGAACGCGGCTGCATCAGCCGCCGCATCGAGGTCAGGATCTCCTCGCGCGAGTACTGGCGGCGCTCCCTGGGCGTCTCGGTGGACAGGATCACCCGGATGTCCGCGGCGACGGCCCCGCCCGGGGTGGCGATCACCGGGTTGAGGTCCACCTCGGCGATCTCCGGGAAGTCCGTGACGAGTTGCGACACCCGGCGGATCTGCTCGGCGACCGCCCACCGGTCCACGCCCTCCCGGCCGCGCACCCCGCGCAGGATCTCCGCCGACCGGATCGAGTCCAGCATCGACAGCGCCTCGTCGGCCTCCACCGGCGCGAGCCGGAAGGTGACGTCCTTGAGCACCTCGACGAGCACCCCGCCGAGCCCGAACGCCACCACCTTCCCGAACGTCGGATCGGTGACCGCGCCGACGATGACCTCCTGCCCCTGCGGCAGCAGCTCCTGCACCTGCACACCGTCGATCCGGGCGGCGGGGTCGTAGGCACGCGCGTTCTCCACGATCCGGCAGAACGCCGCCCGCACATCGGCCGCGCCCTCCACACCGACGATCACACCGCCGGCGTCGGTCTTGTGCAGGATGTCCGGTGAGACGATCTTCATCACGACGGGCCCGCCGAACCGCGCCGCGTACGCCACGGCCTCCTCGACGTCCGTCGCCAGCTCCTCACCCGGTACGGCGATCCCGTACGCGTCCGCCAGCACCTTGCCCTCGGGCGCGGTGAGGGCGGTGCGCCCGTCGGCGCGCACCGCGTCGAGCAGTGCGCGCACCCGGAGCGTGCGGTCCTCGGCCATCACTCAGATCACCCCGTTCGACTTGAGCAGACGCAGTTCCTCGTCGCCGATTCCGAGCTCGCCGACGAACACCTCTTCGTTGTGCTCGCCGAGCAGTGGGGAGGCGACCACGTCGACGGGGGAGTCGGAGAGCTTCAGCGGGCTGCCGACGGTGACGAACGCGCCGCGTTCGGGGTGCGGGACGGTGACGACCATCCCGTTCGCGGCCAGCGAGGCGTCCTCGATGATCTCCTTGGTGGACAGGATCGGCCCGCACGGGATGTTGCGCGCGTTCAGCCGCTCCAGCACCTCCCACTTGGGCAGCGTCGAGGACCACTCCTCGATCAGCTGGAACATCTTGCCCAGCCTGGGCAGCCGTGCCCGGGGGGTCGCCCAGTCGGGGTCCTCGGCCAGCTCCGGCCGGCCGATCAGCTCGCTGATCGGCTTCCAGCCGACGGGCTGCACGATGACGTACACGTAGTCGTTCGGTCCGCCCGGCGCGCACCTGACCGCCCAGCCGGGCTGCCCGCCGCCGGAGGCGTTTCCGGACCGGGGAACCTCGTCGCCGAAGTCCTCGTTGGGATATTCGGCGAGCGGACCGTGGGTCAGGCGCTGCTGGTCGCGCAGCTTCACCCGGCAGAGGTTGAGCACCGCGTGCTGCATGGCCACGTTCACCCGCTGCCCGCGCCCGGTGTGCTCCCGCTGGAACAGGGCGGCGAGGATGCCCGCCACCACGTGGATGCCCGTGCCCGAGTCCCCGATCTGGGCCCCCGTCGCCAGCGGCGGCCCGTCCTCGAAACCGGTGGTCGACATCGACCCGCCCATGGCCTGCGCGACGACCTCGTACGCCTTGAAGTCGGTGTACGGGCCCTCGCCGAACCCCTTGATGGAGGCGTAGACGATCCGTGGATTGATCTCCTTGACGCGGTCCCAGGTGAAGCCCATCCGATCGACGGCGCCCGGTCCGAAGTTCTCGACCATGACGTCCGAGCGCCGGATCAGCTCGGTGAGGATCTCCTTGCCGCGCTCGGTCTTGGTGTTGAGGGTGATGCTCCGCTTGTTGCAGTTGAGCATCGTGAAGTAGAGGGAGTCGACGTCCGGGAGGTCGCGCAGCTGTGTGCGCGTGATGTCCCCGGTGGGGGCCTCCAGTTTGACGACGTCCGCGCCGAGCCAGGCCAGCAGCTGGGTCGCGGAGGGCCCGGACTGGACGTGCGTCATGTCCAGGACGCGGATGCCGTCAAGTGCCTTGGCGGTCATGGGCGTGCACCTCACTTGTACATCGTCTGGTTCATGGTTCCGGGGGCGTACGCGTCCGGGTCCACCCAGACGTTGATCAGGGACGGCTTGCCCGACTCGCGGGCCCGGCGCAGCGCGGGGCCGATGTCGGCGGGGTCGCGGACCTCCTCGCCGTGACCGCCCAGCATCTGCGCGAACTTGTCGTACGGGACGTCGCCGAGGGTGTTGCCGACCCGCTCCCGTTCCTTGCCGTACTTGGCGGCCTGGCCGTAACGGATCTGGTTCATCGAGGAGTTGTTGCCGACGATGCCGACGAAGGGCAGGTCGTAGCGGACGAGGGTCTCGAAGTCCCAGCCGGTCAGGGAGAAGGCACCGTCGCCGAAGAGGGCGACGACCTCCTTGTCGGGCCGGGCCTGCTTGGCCGCGAGCACGAAGGGGACACCGACGCCGAGGGTGCCCAGCGGGCCCGGGTCCATCCAGTGGCCGGGCGACCTGGGCTGGACGACCTGCCCGGAGAAGGTGACGATGTCGCCGCCGTCCCCGATGTAGATCGAGTCCTCGGTGAGGAAGTCGTTGATCTCGCTGACCAGCCGGTAGGGGTGGATGGGCGAGGCGTTGGACCTGAGCTGCGGCAGCCGCTTCTCCAGCGCGGTCTGCTCGGCCGCGCGCAGCTCGTCCAGCCACTCCTTGCGCTGGGAGGCACCGCCGTTGATCCTTCCGGACACCGCCTCGGTCACCGACTTCAGCACCAGCCCCGCGTCGCCGACGATGCCGAGGTCGATGTCGCGGTTCTTGCCGACGGTGCGGTAGTCGAGGTCGATCTGCACGACGGTCGCCGTCGGCGACAGCCGCTTGCCGTAGCCCATGCGGAAGTCGAAGGGCGTGCCGACGATCACGATGACGTCGGCGTTCGTGAAGGCGTACCGGCGTGACAGCTGGAAGTGGTGCGGGTCGCCGGGCGGCAGGGTGCCGCGTCCCGCGCCGTTCATGTAGGCGGGGATGTCGAGGGCGCGGACGAGTTCGACGGCCGCCTCGGTCCCGCGGGTGGTCCACACCTGGCTGCCGAGCAGGATGGCCGGCTTCTCGGCGTGCGTCAGCAGGTCGGCGAGCTTCTCGACGGCCTCGGGGTCGCCGGCCGAGCGCGTCGAGGCGCGGTAGGCGCCCTGCCGCGGCACGCGTGCCGCGGACGCCGGGACCTTGGCGTCCAGGACGTCGCGCGGGATCTCCAGGAAGGAGGGGCCGGGCGCGCCGTGGTAGCACTCGCGGTAGGCCATCGACACCATGTCCGCCGCGCGTGCCGTGTCCGGCACGGTCGCCGCGAACTTGGTGATGGGGTTCATCATGTCGACGTGCGGCAGGTCCTGCAGGGACCCCATCTTGTGCTGGGTCAGGGCTCCCTGACCGCCGATCAGCAGCATCGGCGACTCGGCGCGGAAGGCGTTGGCGACGCCGGTGACGGCGTCGGTGGTGCCGGGGCCCGCGGTGACGACCGCGCAGCCGGGCTTGCCGGTGATCCGGGCGTAGCCGTCGGCCGCGTGCGCGGCCACCTGTTCGTGACGTACGTCGACGACCTCGATGCCCTCGTCCACGCAGCCGTCGTAGATGTCGATGATGTGGCCGCCGCACAGCGTGTAGATGCGGTCGACGCCCTCGGCCTTGAGGGCCTTGGCGACGAGGTGACCGCCTGAGATCAGGTCCTGTGTGTCGTCGGGCATGGCGAAGTCCTGTCCCTTCATAGGGGGTGGGAACGCTCTCGCGAACTACTCGCGCACTACTCGCGCACCGCTCTCGCAGTACATTGCATACAGTCGACGAATACTGTATGAAGCTTGTTATCCCGCATCCCATGAGTGGTGTCCAGGGGGTGCGCGCCACTTTTCCCACGCCGGACCCCGGCTTCTCCCAGCGACCTTCCGGCGACTTCGCAGACAGGAGCCGAGATGGACCTGTACGAACACCAGGCAAGGCAACTCTTCGAGGAACACGGCATCGTGGTGCCGAAGGCCGAGGTCACCGACACGCCCAAGGGAGCCCGCGTGATCGCCCGCCGGCTCGGCGGCCGCGTCGTCGTCAAGGCACAGGTCAAGACCGGCGGACGCGGCAAGGCGGGCGGGGTCAAGCTCGCCGCCGACCCGGCCGCCGCCGAACTGACGGCACGCCAGATGCTCGGCATGGACATCAAGGGGCACACGGTCGGCGAGGTCATGCTGGCCCAGCCCGTGGAGATCGAGGACGAGTTCTACGTCTCCTACGTCCTCGACCGCGCGGCCGGCCGCTTCCTCGCCATCGCCTCCGCCGAGGGCGGCATGGACATCGAGGAGGTCGCCGCAGCCCGCCCCGAGGCCGTCGCGCGCATCCCCGTCGACCCCGTCGAGGGCGTCACCTCGGCGACCGCGGCCCGCATCGCCGAGACGGCGGGCCTCCCGCCGCAGACCGTCGACGTCCTCGTCCGGCTCTGGGAGGTCCTCGTCCGCGAGGACGCCCTGCTCGTCGAGGTCAACCCGCTCGTCCGCACCCGCGACGGACGGATCATGGCCCTGGACGGCAAGGTCACCCTCGACGACAACGCCCGCTTCCGCCAGGCCCGGTGGGGAGCGGAGCACTCGGCCCACGCCGACCCGCTGGAGGCGGCCGCGGCGGCGAAGGGCCTCAACTACGTCAAACTGGACGGCGAGGTCGGCATCATCGGCAACGGCGCCGGCCTGGTCATGTCGACCCTCGACGTCGTCGCCGGCTGCGGGGCCCGCCCCGCCGACTTCCTCGACATCGGCGGCGGGGCGTCGGCGCAGATCATGGCGGACGGACTGTCCGTCATCCTCTCCGACCCGGCCGTGAAGTCCGTCTTCGTCAACGTCTTCGGCGGCATCACCGCCTGCGACGCGGTGGCCGACGGCATCGTCCGCGCCCTGGACACCGTCCGGCTGACCAAACCGCTCGTCGTACGCCTCGACGGCAACAACGCGGCCCGGGGCCGGGCCATCCTCGACGAGCGTGCCCACCCGCTGGTCGAACAGGTCACCACGATGGACGGCGCCGCCGACCGCGCGGCCCGACTCGCCACCACAGCCTGAGGAGAGCGGACATGGCGATCCACCTCACCAAGGAGAGCAAGGTCCTCGTCCAGGGCATGACCGGCGGCGAGGGCATGAAGCACACCCGGCGGATGCTCGCCGCCGGCACGAACGTCGTCGGCGGGGTCAACCCCCGAAAGGCCGGCCGGACCGTCGACTTCGACGACCGTGCGGTGCCCGTCTTCGGATCGGTCGCCGACGGCATACAGGCGACCGGAGCCGACGTCACGGTCGTCTTCGTACCGCCCGCCCACGCCAAGGCCGCCGTCGTGGAGGCGGCCGACGCCGGCATCGGCCTGGCCGTCGTCATCACCGAGGGCATCCCCGTCCACGACTCCGTCGCCTTCATCACGTACGCACGGCAGAAGGGCACCCGGGTCGTCGGCCCCAACTGCCCCGGCCTGATCACCCCCGGGCAGTCCAACGCCGGCATCATCCCCGCCGACATCACCAAACCGGGCCGCATCGGACTGGTCTCCAAGTCCGGCACGCTCACCTACCAGCTCATGTACGAACTGCGGGACATCGGCTTCTCGACCTGCGTCGGCATCGGCGGCGACCCCGTCGTCGGCACCACCCACATCGACTGTCTCGCCGCCTTCCAGGAGGACCCCGACACCGACCTCGTCGTCCTCATCGGCGAGATCGGCGGCGACGCCGAGGAGCGCGCGGCCGCCTACATCGGCGAGCACGTCACCAAGCCGGTCGTCGCCTACATCGCGGGCTTCACCGCACCGGAGGGCCGTACCATGGGCCATGCGGGCGCGATCGTCTCCGGCTCCTCGGGCACGGCGCAGGCGAAGAAGGACGCCCTGGAAGCCGTCGGCGTCCGGGTGGGTGGCACACCCACGGAAACGGCACGACACGTACTCGCCGTCCTCGAAGCCGGACGGTGACCCACCCCCACACCCCGGCCGCACATCTGTCCAAGGACGGCCCCCGGGCCCCCTCCTCTCGACTGTGCACCGAGAGCGGAGCGAACCGCATGGCATCCACCCTCACCCCACCCACCCTCACCCTCAAAGCCGGCACCTCCTGGACCGACGCCTGGCAGCGCTGCCTCGCCGTCGCCCCCGAGGCCTTCCGGGACGACCGCGTCCTCAACCTCTGGAACGCCGCCTGGCAGGCCGACGGCAGCACACTGCCCGCCGTCAGCCCCGTCGACGGCAGCCCCGTCGTCGGCCCGCCGCGCCTGGACCGGGCCACCGCCCAGGACGCCGTACGTGCCGCGCTCGACCAGCACCGCGCCTGGCGGCACGTCCCGCTGCCGGAACGCCGCGCCCGCGTCGCCGCCACCCTGGACGCCCTCACCGAACACCGCGAACTGCTCGCCCTCCTCCTCGTCTGGGAGATCGGCAAACCCTGGCGGCTCGCCCAGGCGGACGTCGACCGGGCCATCGACGGCGTGCGCTGGTACGTCGACGGCATCGACGCCATGGTCGCCGGCCGGGCCCCGCTGGACGGGCCGGTGTCCAACATCGCGAGCTGGAACTACCCGATGAGCGTGCTCGTCCACGCCCTGCTGGTCCAGGCGCTGGCGGGCAACGCGGTCATCGCCAAGACCCCGACCGACGGCGGCGTCGCCTGTCTGACCCTGGCCGCGGCGCTCGCCGCCCGCGAGGGGATCCCCGTGACCCTCGTCAGCGGCAGCGGGGGCGAACTGTCGGAGGCCCTGCTGCGGGCGCCCGAGATCGGCTGCGTCTCCTTCGTCGGCGGCCGCGACACCGGCGCCGCGGTGGCCACGGCCGTCGCCGACCTCGGCAAGCGGCACATCCTCGAACAGGAGGGCCTCAACACCTGGGGCATCTGGAACCACTCGGACTGGGACGCGCTCGCGGCGGTCGTCCCCAAGCTCTTCGACTACGGCAAGCAGCGCTGCACGGCGTATCCGCGCTTCGTCGTCCAGCGCCGGCTGTTCGACGAGTTCCTGGCCGCGTACCTCCCCGCGGTGCGCACGCTCAGGATCGGCCACCCGCTCGCCGTGGAGCACCCCGACGACCCCTGCCCGCGGCTGGACTTCGGACCGGTGATCAACGCGGCCAAGGCGAAGGAGCTGCGCGACCAGATCACCGAGGCCGTCGACCGCGGCGCCGTACCGCTGCACCACGGCGAGGAGGCGGACGCCCGCTTCCTGCCCGGCCAGGACACCTCGGCGTACGTCCAGCCCGTCACGCTGCTGGACCCGCCCCCGTCGTCGCCGCTGTACCACGCGGAGCCGTTCGGGCCGGTCGACACGATCGTCCTGGTCGACACCGAGGCGGAGCTGCTGGCCGCCATGAACGCGTCCAATGGTGCGTTGGTGGCCACGCTGTCCACGGACGACCGGGCCACCTACGACCGACTCGCCCCGCAGATCCGCGCGTTCAAGGTCGGCCACGGCACCCCGCGCTCCCGTGGCGACCGGGACGAACTGTTCGGCGGGTTCGGCGCCTCCTGGCGCGGCGCGTTCGTCGGCGGCGAGCTGCTGGTCCGCGCCGTGACACAGGGTCCGGCGGGAGAGCGGCTGCCGGGCAACTTCCCGGAGTACCACCTCATGCCCTGACGAGCCCCGCACCCCGTGCTCCGGGCAGGGCGAGCAACCCCTGCCCGGGGCACGGAAACGCAGGTGAAAGGCACTGCGAAACCTTGGTATGGTTGTCCACGTCGCCGAGGGGAACGCCCCTGACACGGCGGCACACACCTGGTCCGGGTGGCGGAATGGCAGACGCGCTAGCTTGAGGTGCTAGTGCCCTTTATCGGGCGTGGGGGTTCAAGTCCCCCCTCGGACACTCGCAGTGACGATACGGATGCAAGGGCCTCGACCTTACGGTCGCGGCCCTTTTTCGTGTGTCCACGGGCGCTGTCCGACGGCGCCCGTACAGAAGACACCGCGGCCCCCTCCCTCGCACGAGGGAGGGGGCCGCGGTGAAACGCCGGACGGGTTCAGCGGGCCGCGGTGGCGGCGGGGACCTCGTCCCGGCCGACGGCGGCGTCGGCGGTGGCCTCGCCCTCGTCGAGGGCGGTGTCCTTGGTCTCCTTGCCGATGAGCAGGGCGACCAGGGTCAGCAGTGCCATCGCGGAGAGGTAGACGCCGACCAGCCGCGGCGAGCCGTCGGCGGCCTCCCACAGCGCCACCGCGATGAACGGGGCGACGGCCGCGCCGAGGATCGAGCTGACGTTGTACGAGATGCCGGAACCGGTGTAGCGCACGCTCGTCGGGAACAGCTCCGGCAGGAGCGCGCCCATCGGGCCGAAGGTCATGCCCATCAGCGTGAAGCCGAGCACCAGCCACAGCACCACGCCCAGCGTGCCCAGGCCGATCAGCGGCACCCACACCAGCCCGAAGACCAGGATTCCGACGGTGACCCAGATCAGGGTGGCGCGGCGGCCGTACTTGTCGGCGAGCGGACCCGAGATCAGGGTGAACGCGGCGAAGAACAGCACCCCGAAGATCATCATCAGGACGAAGGTGGTGTAGCTGTACCCCAGACCGGGCACGGCGGCGTCCGTCGCGGTACGGCCGTAGCTCAGCGAGAACGTGGTCATCAGGTAGAAGAGCACGTACGTCGCCAGCATGAAGAAGGTGCCGAGGACCAGCTGCCTCCAGTGGTTGCGGAAGACGGTGGCCAGCGGCAGCTTCCGCACCAGCCCGGCCTCCTGGGTCTTGGCGAAGACCGGTGCCTCGACCAGACGCATCCGCACCCACAGGCCGATCGCGACCATCACGGCCGAGAACAGGAACGGGATGCGCCAGCCCCAGCTCAGGAAGGCCTCGGAGGGCTGCGACGGGTCGGCGCCCGCGGCGGACGGCAGCAGCGCGCCGATGATCAGGAAGAGGCCGTTGGCGATGATGAAGCCGAGCGGGGCGCCCAGCTGCGGGAACGTGCCGTAGAGGGCGCGCTTGTTCTTCGGCGCGTTCTCCGTGGCGACCAGCGCGGCGCCGCTCCACTCCCCGCCCAGCGCGAAGCCCTGGGCGAGCCGCATCAGCACCAGCAGCGCGGTCGCGATCCAGCCGGCCTGCGCGTAGGTGGGCAGCACGCCGATGAGGAAGGTGGCGATGCCCATGGTGAGGAGCGAGGCCACCAGCGTGCCCTTGCGGCCGAGCCGGTCGCCGAGGTGTCCGAAGACGACGGCGCCGATCGGGCGGGCGACCATGGCGGCGCCGAACACCGCGAAGGACGACAGCAGTGCGGTGGTCGGGTCGCTGTTCGGGAAGAAGAGCGAGGGGAAGACCAGGACCGCGGCGGTCGCGTAGATGTAGAAGTCGTAGAACTCGATCGTCGTGCCGATGAGGCTCGCGACGAGGACACGGGACCGCGAGTTGACGGGCGCCGGGGCTGGGGTGGTGGCTGGTGCGGGCATTTCTCGGTCTTTCGCACGAGGGCGGAGAACAGACGCCGGCGGTGTGCCGCCGACGGTCCGTCCGACAGCAGGAGCCTTCCCCGGGGGAAGGTCGTGTGCACGGTACAGGCATTTCAAGGCTCTCAGACATCTCACGTGCCAGTCAGCCCGTATCGACATGTGAGACGAGTGCGTGGTGTCGGGTGTCCTGAGCGCGCGCAGGGGCGGGCCGGGGCAGTCGGCGGGCGAACGGCGAACGGCGAACGGCGAACGGCGAACGGCCCGCGGTACGGACCGGGAGGAATTCCCGGCCCGTGCCGCGGGCCGTCGTCATGTCGCCGCACCGGGTGCCGTCGGAGCGAGGCGGTGCCAAAAGGCCCGGATCAGTCGCGGGCCTCGGCCTCCACCGGCTTCGGGATCATGAAGGACGTCGCGAAGGCGGCGGCCAGGATGACCACTCCGGCGATCATGCCGGCGGTGTAGTCGGCGGGCGACGTGGGGTCGTCCGGCAGGGCCGCGGTCTTGACCGCGTACAGCAGTGCGAAGCTGAGACCGGCGCCGAGGTTGAACGCCCCCGCGTTGAGACCGGGCAGGAAGCCCGGGTTGTCCTTGGGGGACAGGACGATGCCGAGCCCGTTGAGCACGATGTTCGCCACACCCGCGTAGGCGATGCCGACCAGGATCGAGGTCAGCAGCAGCATGGGGCGGGACTGGGAGTCGATCGTGAGGATCATCAGCAGCACACCCGCCACGGCCCCGATCAGCCCCAGCCGCAGGACGCGGCCGTACCCGAAGGTGGCGGCGAGCCGGCCGGCGAGGGGCCCCATGGCCAGACCGGCCAGGGCGTACGGGGTGAGGGTCCACCACGCGGACTGCTCGGCGCCCATGCCGAGTCCGGCGTTCCCGTCCTGGGCGAGCGCCGGGATCAGTCCGTTCATGACGGCGAATACGCCCGTCATGGTGAGCAGGGTGGTCAGCAGGGTCGCCCAGGTCGAGCGCTGCTTCAGGTGCCGGGTGGCGACCAGCGGGTGCGTGCTGCGGTCCTCGGTCCGCCAGAACAGGGCGAAGGCGACCGCGCCGACGACGATGAGGACGGCGACCAGGAGCCAGTGGGCGTCGGCGAGCTTGCCGGCCTCGTTCAGCGCGGTGAGCAGTGCGCCGACGGACACGACGAGGAGCGCGACACCCGGCCAGTCCATCCGGGTCGCGTTGGGCGCCTTGGTCTCGGGGGTCAGGGTGGCGACCAGCACGGTGGCGAGGACCGCCACGACGGCCATCGTCCAGAAGACCGACCGGAAGCCGTGGGTGTCGGCGAGGTAGCCCCCGGCGAGGGCGTCGACACCGGCGATGCCGCCGTTGACGGCGGTGATCACGCCCAGCAGGGTGCCGTACTTCTTCGGTTCGCTCACCTCCTGCCGCAGCATGATCAGGCAGAGGGGGACGACCGGGCCGGACACACCCTGGATGATGCGGCCGACGAAGAGCACGGGCACGCTCGGCGCCAGTGCGGCCACGACACAGCCGACGGCCATGACCGCCAGCATGCCGGCCAGGACCTTGCGGCGGCCGAGGACGTCACCCAGCCGGGGCAGGAAGAGCGAGAACAGGGCCGCCGAGGTGAAGAACGCGGTCTGGGTGAGCCCGATCTCGGCCGAGCTGGCGCCGAAGCTCTCCTCGATGTTCTTCAGCGCGGGGCTGAGCATGCTCGCGTTGAGCTGGAAGGCGAAACAGGCCGCGAGGAGCGCGACCATCAGCACGCCCACCCGGGTCGTGCGCCGGCCCGACGCCTCGCCGGGCCGGTTCAGAGTGGTGGGTGCGCTCATGCCTCGACGTCACCGATCCGCTCGAGGGCGTCCACCACGAGGTCCCAGAACCGCTCGCGGTCGAGCTCGACCGCGACCTGGGTGTGGCAGTCGGCCGGCGCCGGGGCGCGGAAGTCCGTCACGGTCATGCCCAGGGTCAGACCGCCGCTGAGCTCGACGTCCACGGGAGCCTTGCGTACCGTCATGACGGAGGGGTCGATCACGTACGCGACCGCGCACGGGTCGTGCACGGGCGGGTGCTCGAAGCCCTGCGCCTCCTTGTAGGTGGCGCCGAAGAAGTCCAGCAGCTCGCCGACGAACTTGGCGGGCTTGGTGCCGACCGCGGCGATCCGCTCGGCGACCTCGGGCGTCGCCAGCGCCTGGTGCGTCAGGTCGAGACCGACCATGGTGACCGGCCAGCTCTCGTTGAAGACGATGTGGGCGGCCTCGGGGTCGATGATGATGTTGAACTCGGCGACCGCGCTCCAGTTGCCCTCGTGGTAGCCGCCGCCCATCAGGACGACCTCGCGGACCCGCTCGACGATGCGGGGCTCCTTGCGCGCGGCGAGGGCGATGTTGGTCAGGCCCGCCGTCGGGACGATGGTGATCTCGCCGGGCTCGTGCGACATCACCGTGTCGATGATGAGGTCGACGGCGTGCCGGCGGTCCAGCTCGAGGGTCGGCTCGGGCAGCACCGGTCCGTCCAGACCGGTCTCGCCGTGGATGTCCGGCGCTGTCTCGATGGCCCGCACCAGCGGTCGCGGGCAGCCGGCGGCGAAGGGCACACCGGTGATCCCGGCGATGCGCGCCACGGACAGGGCGTTGCGGGTCACCTTCTCCAGCGTCTGGTTCCCGACCACGGTCGTGACGGCGACCAGGTCGATGTCGGGGTTGCCGTGCGCCAGCAGCAGTGCGATGGCGTCGTCGTGCCCGGGGTCGCAGTCGAGGATGATTTTCCTGGTCATCGGAAGAGCCCCTTCGCTCTAGCGGGTCTGTGAGGAGATGGAACTGCGCAGCGGCGGCCGCGGGCGGGCCACTGCGGAGGGTGCGTCGGCTCACGTCTCCGGCGCCGGAGGTGGCAGCGGCCCCCGCCGCGCTGCCGGGGGCATCGACACGTACGGAATCGCTGTCGCCGACCACAGGAGCGGACATCACCGCCCGCATCCCTGGGCCATAGCGTGGGAAAACGTTCTCCAGAAATTTCACCCAAGCACGCGCCCTTGTCAATGTCGGACATCACATACTTGAGTGTGAATGAGCCGATGCTCGGCAGTTGTGCGGTGATAACGTTTGCCGGAATTGTTTCCGGGAGGCCGCTTCCCGCCCGGTGAAGCCCGACCGGGCCCAGCGCAGCCGAACCGAACGAAGGGGGCCGCATCGTGACCGACGTCACCCTGAGGGAGGTGGCCCGCGCGTCGGGCTGCTCCGTCGCCACGGTCTCCCGGGTCCTGGCCGGGACCCGTCCGGTCGGGGCAGAGACGGCCCGCCGGGTACGGGAGGCGGCCGAGGAGCTCGGCTACCGGCCCAACCAGGTCGCCCGCGCCCTGCGCAGCCGCTCCACCGGCACCGTCGGCCTCGTCCTGCCGCAGATCACCAACCCCTTCTTCCCCTCTCTCGTGCGGGAGGTGGAGCACGCCCTGCACGCCGAGGGACGTGCCGTGCTGCTCGCCGACTGCGACGACGACCCGGAGATCGAGGCCGCCCGGATCGCCGATCTCCTGGACCGGCAGGTCGACGCCCTGCTGGTCATCCCCGTCGACGGGAAACGGAGCCGGGCCGCGGTGGAGAAGGCCGCGGCCCACGTGCCGCTGGTCCTGCTGGACCGCGGCTGCGGCCCCGGCGTCGCCGACTCGGTCGCGACCGACAACGCCACCGGCATGGCGCTCGTCATGGACCACCTGGTCGCCACCGGCCGCCGCCGGGTCTGCTTCGTGGGAGCCGCCGGAACCGGCTCGGCGGCGGCCGAGCGGCTCGCGGCGTACGAGGCCGAGGCCGGCGCCCTGCTCCCGCGCGGCTCCGGACAGATCGAACTCGGCGACTTCTCACTGGAGTGGGGGCGGACCGCGGCGGAGCGGATCCTGCCGTCCCGTCCGGACGCCGTCGTCTGCGCCAACGACCTCCTCGCGGTCGGCGTACTGCAACGGCTGCGACAACTCGGCAGGGACGTCCCGGGCGACATCGCTGTCACCGGCTTCGACGACATCCCCATGATGGATCTCGCCGACCCGGCCCTGACCACCGTCCGCCAACCCGTGCGCGCACTGGCCGCCGAAGCCGTGCACCTGCTCGGCCACCGGCTGGCCGGACAGAACGACGGGCCGCGCCGGTCGGTCCGTCTCGCCCCCGAACTCGTCGTACGCGCATCCAGCGCACCCCGGGTGTCCTCGGCCGAGGACACCCGGGGTGCGCTGGATGCGCAGCACCCGCACCCCAGAGGTAGAACAGTGATCGCAGTCGTCGGAAGCCTGAACCTGGACCTCGTCGCGCCGGTTCCCCGGCATCCGGTTCCCGGTGAGACGGTCCTCGGCGGTGACATGGCCCAGCACCCCGGCGGCAAGGGCGCCAACCAGGCCGTCGCCGCCGCCCGGCTCGGCGGGAACGTCTCCTTCGTCGGCCGGGTCGGCGAGGACGACGCGGCCGACGTCATGCTCGACGCCGTCCGGAGCGAGGGCGTGGACGTCACGCACATCACCCGCACCCCGGGCGTGGCGACCGGCCGCGCCCTGATCGCCGTCGACCCGGCGGGCGAGAACACCATCATCGTCAGCCCCGGTGCCAACGCCCGCGTGAGCACCGCCGACTGCGAGGCCGCGGCGGACGTGCTGCGGAAGGCGGCCGTGACCGTCCTCCAGCAGGAGGTCCCGGACGAGGCCAACCACGCCGCCGCGCGGCTGGCCGGCGGCATCGTGCTGCACAACCCGGCCCCCGCCGTCGCCGGCGCCGTTCCGCCGCCCCACGTCGACGTACTGGTCCCCAACCGCACGGAACTGGCGGCCCTCACCGGCACGCCCGTACCGGAGACGATCGACGAGGTCGTCGCCGCGGCCCGGAAACTGACCGGTGCGGGCGCGGTGATCGTCACGCTCGGCGGCGACGGGGTGCTCCTCCTCGAGGGCGCCTCGCACCTGCACGTCCCCGCCTTTTCCGTCCGGCCCGTGGACACCACCGCCGCCGGTGACTCCTTCTGCGGCGCGCTCGCCGTCGCCCTCGCGGAGGGCCGCACCCTCGAGCGGTCCGCCCGCTGGGCCTGCGCCGCCGCGGCGATCAGCACCACCCGGGCGGGCGCCCAGCCCTCCCTCACCCGCCGCGACGAGGTGGAGGCCTTCCTCGCGAAGAACAGCTGAAACGCCGTTCCGGCCGGAGGCGCCGGGGAGATCGTCGCCGTGGCGCGGGCTGAGGGCAGCCCGCGCGGAATCCACACCGGATCCGCGCCCGGGGCCTCGGCGCGGCTCACGGCGAGCCGCCGAAGTCGTGGCCCCCAGCCCTGCCGCCGGTCCCGGCCCACGTCGAAGATCTCAAGTTGAGAAAGAATCCGGGCAAGATCGTTTTGGTGTGCTCTACACCTGTTGAATGGCGGTCTCCTGAAGCCGCATGCGCGGCTGTCAAGCACCCTCACCGGGAGATCTGATGGACTTCCGCTCTCTCTTCCGCACCGCACGGTCCGCCGACACCGAGCCGACACCGTCGCCGGCCCCGCCGACGGGCACGGACGCCCGGACGTTCAACGCCGCCCCCTCCCGGGCCCAGCTCTCCGGGGAGTGGATGTTCGACCAGGCGCACAGCACCATCGGGTTCGCCGCCCGGCACGCCGTGGTCACCCGGGTCCGGGGGAGCTTCACCGGCTTCGACGGCTGGCTTCAGCTGGACGGTGAACGACCGGAACGCTCCGGAGCCGGGGTGGTCATCCGGGCGGACACCGTTGACACCCGCGTCGCGCAGCGCGACCGTCACCTCTGCAGCGCCGACTTCCTCGACGTCGAGCGCTACCCGACCATCACCTTCCGCAGCACCTACATCGAGCAGGTCGATGCCGACCGCTTCCGAATGACGGGCGCCCTCACCGTCAAGGGCCGCACGCACCCGGTCACCGTCGACCTCCTCTACACGGGCTCGGTGGTCGACGCCTTCGGCGTCGAGCGGATCGGCTTCGACGGCACGGCCGTCGTCAACCGCGCCCAGTGGGACCTCACCTGGAACGCGATGCTGGAGACCGGCGGCCTGATGGTCAGCGAGAAGATCGAGCTCGAGTTCGACATCTCGGCGGTCCGCGCGCCCTGACCGCGCCCGATGCTCCAGTGCGCTGGGTGTGGTCTCAGCCGCATCGGTTGACCGTCATCGGTACCCGTAGTTCTCCACCGGTTGCCGATGGGTGAGGGCAGGCCAGGGAGCTACCGGGATTTATTCGCAGTGCATCGGGCTTCAGCCCGGTGGTGAAGCGAATCTGATGGTCGCGACGCGGAGCGTCGCCGCAGATGGTCCGGCGGAGCCGGACACGGAGGGTTCACCGTCTGCGGCGCGGAGCGTCGTGAGTGCTTCTCCCGGCGGAGCCGGGCTGTGCTCACACCGGCCGGTTCCGCTGTGCGATGTACCGCCCGACCACGGTGAGGAGGTGCCGCTGATCTCCTCCATCCGCCTCAAACGGGCACCAGTGAACACCTTGTGTCGGAACCCGGTCACGAAGCCCACATGTACATGCATGACGAGAACACAGTGCCGACCAGTTCTGTTCTCCTGTGCCTCACCCACAACGCAGGTACGTAGGGTGACGGTCATGCAGCTTCGGTACAGCTTCCGCCTGTACCCGGACACCGGCCAGCAGACCGCGTTGGCGAAGGCGTTCGGATGCGCCCGCGTCGTGTTCAACGACGCGGTCCGCGCCCGCGAGGACGCCCGCACGGCAGGCGGGATGTTCCCGACGGTCGGCGAGCTGTCCACGCGCCTGATCACCCAGGCCAAGCGGACAGCCGGGCGGTTCTGGCTGGGCGAGGTCTCCGCGGTGGTGCTGCAGCAGTCCCTGCGGGACGCCGAGAGCGCGTACCGCAACTTCTTCGCCTCCCTCAACGGCGCCCGCAAGGGCCCCAGGATCGGCCCGCCCCGCTTCAAGTCCCGCAGGGATGCCCGGCAGTCGATCCGGTTCACCGCCAACGCCCGCTGGAAGATCACCGATGGCGGCCGTCTGCACCTGCCGAAGATCGGTGTGGTGAAGGTGAAGTGGTCCCGCACGCTGCCCACCACCCCCACCTCCGTCACCGTCATCAAGGACGCGGCCGGCCGGTACTTCGCCTCCTTCGTCATCGACACCGACCCCGCCGCCGACACGGCCCGGATGCCCGACACCGACCGCACCATCGGCATCGATCTCGGCCTGACCCACTTCGCCGTGCTGTCCGACGGCACGAAGATCGACTCCCCGCGCTTTCTGCGGCGCGCGGAGAAGAAGCTGAAGAAGGCCCAGCGGGAGCTGTCCCGCAAACAGAGGGGATCGAAGAACCGCGAGAAGGCCCGCCTGAAGGTCGCCCGCGCCCACGCCGGGGTCACCGACGCGCGCCGCGAGTTCCACCACCAACTCTCCACCAAGCTGCTCTCCGAGAACCAAGGGATCGCGGTGGAGGACCTGTCGGTGGCGGGACTGGCCCGCACCAGGCTGGCCAAGTCGGTGTACGACGCCGGATGGTCATCGTTCATCGGCATGCTGGAGTACAAGGCGGAACGGTACGGGCGGACCCTGGTGAAGATCGGCCGGTTCGAGCCGACCTCCCAGACCTGCTCCGCCTGCGGCGTCAAGGACGGACCCAAACCCCTGAACGTGAGGGAGTGGACCTGTACCGCCTGCGGCACCGTCCACGACCGGGACACCAACGCCGCGATCAACGTCAAGACGGCCGCCGGACTGGCGGTATCGGCCTGCGGAGCGCCGGTAAGACCAGGAGCAATCCCGGCACGGCGCGAAGAAACAGGAAGCCACGGATTCCCGACCGGACCCCGTGCCGCGTAGTGGCACAGCAACGATCGAGAAGGCCAGAATCCCCGGGCTTCAGGCCGAGGAGCAAGTCAAACGACCATGCGCGACGCGCTGGAGGCCACCGGGCGTCCGATCCTCTACAGCCTCTGCGAGTGGGGTGAGAACAAGCCCTGGGAATGGGCCAGGGGTGTCGGGCAGTCATGGCGCACCACAGGGGACATCAGTGACGACTGGGACTCCATGCTGTCGATCATGAAGGAGAACCTGTCCCTCGACGAGTACGCGGGCCCGGGTGGCTGAAACGACCCGGACATGCTGGAGGTGGGCAACGGCGGCATGACCGACACCGAGTACCGCACCCACTTCTCGATGTGGTCGGTCATGGCCGCGCCCCTGCTGATCGGCGCGGACCTCCGGTCGGCGCCCCAGTCGGCCTTCGACATCCTCTCCAATTTGGACCACGTCTTGGGCTTCGCCCGGCTCCGCAACGTGTCCGTGCAGATCATGCCTGGGGGAGGGCATGGGCATACTTCGAAGCCGCCCCTCCGCACCATGTCCCGCCTGACTCGCGGGTCGAAGTTCCGGCGACGCAGCAAGCGTTGACGAGCCGAGCAGTCAACCGACCTTGCGGCGGGGAAAGAAGCGTCGCCGCAGGCGGTCGCCGAGTTCACCGACGACAATCACAAACGCGGCGCCCGCCGCGCACTCCCCCAGACCCATCGGCTGATCGGTAACCGCGCCCAGAAGCGCAAAGGCAGCGGTAACGGCCGCCCACCACATGGCCCACAAGCTGATCAGAACCCACCAACGCCGTCTCTTCACGGCCTCACGATACGTCTCCCGGTGCTTCCGGTACGGCGGCTTCACCTGAGCCTTCGCGTCGGCGGGTGGCACGGGCCGCTGCCGCGTGCCGGCGGGGTGAGCAGGATGGCTCCGGGAAATCGGCGCAGGTCACGGGTGCCTTCGGTGAGTCCTGCCGGTGTCCGGGCCCGGATCGGCAGCCGTTAACATCTGCATTTGTCGGTAACTGTCGCGCAGTGCCTCCAGCACGGCGTCCGGCGGTGCGGGACGTGTCTTCGTGCAGGGGCGACGTACCGGCTTCCGGGGCTCACAGCTCGACACGTCCGGAGAACTTTTCGAAAGAGCTGGAGAACCGTTGTCCGATCTGTTGGCCAAGGACCGGCGCACCGCCGAAGCCGCCGCTGGTGAGAGTCTCTCCCTGTCCGACGACCAGGCGAAGGCGCTGTTGGGAGAACTGGGCCCACAGGAAGACGTCCGGGCCGTCTACCGCAACGGCTGGGGCTGGGCCGTGCTCACGAAGAACGACCTCGTCCTTCTGCGGGGTCTTGTGAGGCCCAGGGCGATCCGCGTCCCCGCGCCCCTGCGGATCTCCCGCCGTACCTACGGCATGTTCCGGTCCGTCGAGGTCCTCGTCCACGGGCATCCGCACAAACTGTGGGGCTCGAAACTCGACCCGAGGGGCGAGCTCCTCGTGGCCACGGGCGAGGTTCTCCCTCCCGACTCCCCCTTGCGCCCAGGCCGCGGAACACGGTTCGCCACCTGGATAAGCCGACACCCTGTTTTCGTCTCCGTAGCGGTGATCGGATTCCTCTTCGCCAACCTGGGTCCGGGCTCCGGCGAGAAGGAGGCCGTGGTCCAGAAGCCCGAGCCCGCTCTGACCGTCCCCGACTTCAAGGCGACCCCTCTCGCCGTAGCGGCTGTGTCGGCCGGCCGGCATCCGTGGAAGACGGTGTCGGCAGCCGACGCCTCCTCCGACCAGCGGCCGGTGAACACCACCACGAGCGGCTGGCAGGTCTGCTTCCAGAGCCCGGCCCGTGACGAGACGGTCCCTCCGGCAGCCAGGACGCTGACCCTGTATGCGGTTCCGAAGCAGGAGCAGTGCCCGACCCGGCTGCACGGCCCCCGCCGGATCGTCATGCCGGACCTCGTCGGCGAGCAGGCCGACGATGCTTCCCGTGCTCTCGGCGACCTCGGTCTCGAGCGCGTGATCTACTTCCACGCCCACACCGGCAAGCGTCTGTACGACGGGCTGGAGGAACTGGCCGACTGGCAGGTGTGCAGGCAGCAGCCGGAGCCCGACACCGAGGTCTCGACCGGGACGCAGATCGACCTGTGGCTGATCGGCCCCAGCGACCCCTGCGCCAAACCCAAGCCGAAACCGAAGCCCAAGCCGGAGCCAAAGCCTGAACCGGAGCCTGAACCGAAGCCCGAGCCCAAACCCGAGTCGAAGCCGCGACCGCAGCCCTCGTACGGCACCGGCTCGAGCGGCGGCACCACAGGCGGCAGCGGCAGTGGCGGCTCGTCCGGCGGCGGTTCCACCAGTGGTGGTTCCTCCGGCAGTTCGAGCGGCGGCACCGGAAGCCGGCCCGGTGTCCAGTTCGGTCAGTACTGTTCTCCCGTCGGTGCCGTCGCGACGACCACCGATGGGCGGCCCGCGAAGTGCTTCATGGGCAAGGACGGCAACGCCCGGTGGGGATACAACTCCGGGTGACCGCGGAACGACTCCCGGCCGCTCTCCTGCCGCCGCCCGCCGTCGGCACGACGGTCAGTCCAGGTCGGCCTGCCACAGGTCGGGGCCGAAGATCTCGTACTGGATGTCGCGCGGGGCGATTCCCTGCTCGATCAGGCGGCTCCGTACGGCCTGCATGAAGGGCAGGGGCCCGCACAGGTAGTAGAGGGCGTCGTCGGGGACGTCGACGGCGGACAGGTCCATCTGTCCCTCGAAGACGCCGGTCACCGGTTCGAGGCTGTGCGCGCCCTTCTCGTACCAGAGGTACATCCGCGCGTCCCGCAGTGCCAGCACGTCGTTGACCACCTGCCGCCGCAGCGGGAAGGACGCCTCGTCGAGGTCGGCGTGGAGAAGGGTGATCGACAGCCCGGAGTCGGCCGCGACCAGGTGCGACAGCATGCCCGCCATGGGGGAGACCCCGATACCCGCACTGGCGAACACCACCGGACGTCCCGAGTCGTCGAGCACCACGTCGCCGTACGGCAGCGACAGCGTCAGGTCGTCGCCCACCCCGACGGAGTCGTGCAGCAGCGCCGACATCTCGCCGTCGGGGTCGCCGCCCTCGCCGCGCACCCGCTTCACCGAGAACTGGCGGTGCTCGCCGTCGTCGGCACGGGTCAGGCTGTACTGGCGCGGCTGGAGCTTCCCGTCGGGCATCCGCATCCGGACGGTGACGTACTGGCCGGGCAGGGAGGTCTTCACCAGGCGGTCGTCGTTCCGCTTGACCACGAAGGTGACCACGTCGTCGGTCTCCTTGATCTTCCGCTCCACCCGCCAGTCCCGCCAGACCGTCTCCGGCCGGACCCCGCGGGCGCTGTAGAGGCCGCGCTCCTGGTTGATCAGGGCGTTGGCCATCAGCCAGTACACCTCGTCCCAGGCCGCGGCGACCTCTGCGGTGACCGCGTCGCCCAGGACGTCGCCGATCGCCCACATCAGGTGGTCGTGGACGATCGGGTACTGGTCCGGGCGGATGCCGAGCGAGGCGTGCTTGTGGGCGATCCGGCTCAGCAACTGCTCCGGCACCCGCTCCGGTGTCTCCACCAGGGTCGTCGCGAACGCGGCCACCGAGCCGGCCAGGGCCTGCTGCTGGTGGCCGTGCGCCTGGTTGCCGCGGTTGAAGACGCCGTCGAGGAGTTCGGGATGCGCGGAGAACATGTGCCGGTAGAAGCGCTGGGCGATCTCACCGATGTGGTCGGCGACCACGGGGAGTGTGGCGGTGATGACGGGGCGGGAGGTGTCGGAGAGCATGCGGCTTCCCTCCAGGTCGGCGGGGGTTCCTGGCCCGCTCCAGGTACCCGGCACCTCCTGAGTGACACGGCCTGCCGGCGGCCGGAGCCGCTCGGAGGGCGCGGGTGCCGGTGCAGGGGGAGGAATCGGCGCCGGAGGCGCATTCCGGGCCGCTGATAAGCTGTGCCCGCGCTTCACTGCACCGGGGCCCGTACCGAACGGTACGGGCCCCGGTGCGCTCCGGGCGCCAGACCAGGAAGGTGCCCCTCATGAACGCGAAGCCGTTGGCCTCCGGACTCTCCGGACTCTCCGGGGGCGGCACGCCCCCGCGAGTGACAGCGCCGCCGGGGGCGACCCCGGCCGCGTCCTTCGACGCGTTCGGGCTGCCGCCGGAGCTGGTGGAGACGATGGGCGGGCTCGGGGTGACGGAACCGTTCCCCATCCAGGCGGCGACGCTGCCCGACGCGCTGGCCGGCCGTGACGTCCTCGGGCGGGCGCGGACGGGGTCCGGCAAGACGCTGGCCTTCGGGCTCGCTCTGCTCGTCCGGACGGCGGGCCGGAGGGCGGAGGCGAAGCGGCCGCTCGCGCTGGTCCTGGTCCCGACCCGGGAGCTCGCCCAGCAGGTGAGCGACGCCCTGGTGCCGTACGCGCGGACGCTGAACGTACGGCTGGCGACGGTGGTCGGCGGGCTGTCGATCAACCGGCAGGTGGCGGAGCTGCGGAGCGGCGCCGAGGTGGTCGTCGCGACGCCGGGGCGGCTGGCCGACCTCGTGTCGCGCCGGGACTGCCATCTGAACCACGTGCGGATCACGGTGCTGGACGAGGCGGACCAGATGTGCGACCTGGGGTTCCTGCCGCAGGTCTCGGACATCCTGGAACAGGTCCCCGCCGACGGGCAGCGGCTTCTGTTCTCGGCCACGCTCGACCGTCACGTCGAGCAGTTGGTGCGGAACCATCTGAACGACCCGGTCCACGCGTCGGTCGACCCCGGGGCGGGCTCGGTGAGCACCATGGACCACCACGTCCTGACCGTGCATCCCGCCGACAAGTACGCCACGGCGACCGAGATCGCCGCCCGGGACGGCCGGGTGCTGATGTTCCTGGACACCAAGGCGGGCGTCGACCAGTTCACACGTCATCTGCGGGCCGCCGGCGTGCGGGCCGGTGCCCTGCACAGCGGCAAGTCGCAGCCGCAGCGCACGCACACGCTCGGCCGGTTCGCGGACGGTGACCTCACCGTGCTGGTGGCCACCAACGTCGCGGCGCGGGGCATCCACGTCGACGCGCTCGACCTCGTCGTCAACGTCGATCCGCCGGCCGACCCCAAGGACTACCTGCACCGCGGCGGGCGCACCGCACGGGCCGGACGGTCCGGGACCGTGGTCACCCTGGTCACTCCCGCCCAGCGGCGCGAGGTGAACCGGATGATGTCCGACGCCGGTGTCCGGCCGACCGTCACCCCGGTGCGCTCCGGCGAGGCGACGCTGACCGCCCTCACCGGTGCGAAGCGCCCGCCGGCCGGGACGAAGGCCGGCAGCGGCAACGCGCCCTTCCGCGGCCTGGGCAGCCGTCCGGGCGGTTCAGGCGGTTCGGGCCGTCCGGGCAAGGAGTCCCGCAAGGTCGCCGAGGCCCGCAAGGCGGCGGAGGCCAGGGCGGCGGCCCGGGTGCGCAGGGGCCGCTGAACCAGGCTCGGAACGCCGGAGCGGCGCGCGCCGGTATCACCCGCACCCGACATCATCGGCTTGACGGCGGGCCCGGTCCGGTCACCGTCTCGGGCCCGCGACGGCGTAGGCCGTGGTGCCGGCGACCGTGAGGGCCAGGGCCGTCCAGGTGCCCGCCGCCGTGCCGGGTGGCAGCAGTATCCAGGACGCCACCTGCGTCGGCACACTCGTCGGGGGCGGGGCGAAGAACGCGAACGAGAGCCAGGCGAACGGCGGCGTCCACGCGTACTGGCCGCCCGAGAACGCCGCGCCCAGGGCGGCCAGGCCCATCAGGCCCGCGCTGTCCCGGACGACGAACGCGGTGGTGGCCATGGTCTCGCCCATGGCCCGCACCGTCAGCAGCACCGTGCCGACGACCGCGCCGGCGAGCAGCACGTGCGCCGCTCTGCGGGGCACCCAGCGGATCGAGGCCGTCCGGTCCAGCGCGAGGTCCTGCCCGCTGAGCCCGATCGAGGCCGCCATCGCCCCCATGGCGAGGACGAGCGCGGGAAGTCGCAGATCACCGGGCTCCTCGCCCCCGTTCCGGGAGAGCGCCCACGCCGCCACCGCGCTGATCACCACCGTGGCGAGCGACGCGGGAACCTGACGCGAGCGCGCGTACAGCGTCAGCCATCTCACCGGGACGCACCGCCGGACAGGGCGTCGAAGGCGTCGCCCCTGCCCTCGCAGGAGAGCGCGGCGGCGCGCATCGCGTTGATCCGCGAGAGCTGCTCGGCCCGCGGCAGCGCCGTGAGCTCCTTCCACACCGGACGGGTCTCGGCCTCGACCTCGCTGCGCAGACTCGCCGACTCCGTGCCGGGAAGCGGCCTGAGGTCCCCGAGGACCCAGCCCACCGCGACGGCCTGCGCGAAGTCCTCGCTCCCCCAACTGCTCCAGCCCACGGGGGTGCACCCCGGCACCATGGCTTCGGCGATCAGGGCCCGGGTCAGCTCCTCGCCCTGCGCGGCGGCGATGATGCCGTCGTCGAAGTCGAAGAGCACGGTCTCGCCGGACCACTGCGGCACGGTGCCGTCCGGCAGTACGGCGATGTTCTCCCGGACCGAGACCGGTGCCCGGTCGCCCAGGGCGCCGTGCAGCAGGCGCAGTGCCTCCTTACCGGGACCCGCGAGGTCGGCGAGTCGTGCCCGGTGCGTCTTGGTCACGCACACCGGGCCGTCGCACACCAGCTCCGCGGCGGCCTCGTCGACGACGTACATCCGGCGCGGGTCGGAGGGGAGGACGAGCAGGGCGAGGACCGCGCCCGCCAGGACGGGCGTCAGGGCGACCAGCCGGGCGCGCCGGGTCATGGCGACCAGTAGCGCGAAGCCGGTCGTGGCCATGCCGAGCAGCCAGATCGTCTGCCCGACGTGTACGGGGGCGGAGAACGTGACGAGTACGTCGCGCACCTCCTCCACCGCCGGTGACAGCAGCGAGACGCGGTTCGGCTCCGTGCTCGGATACCCCTCCTGCGTGACCGTCTCCGTCCGGCCCAACGACATGTGCATGAGGGCCGTGAACACGAAGGCACCCATGGCCAGCGCGGGCGGGGTGAGCGCGGACGGCAGGGCCCGCCCGGCTCCCATGCCCAGCACGGCACCCGCGACGAGGGACAGCGCCCCCACCAGCGAGATCGGCAGCCACCCGAGGTGCGTGTACTCGGTGTGGGCGACCACCTGGACCGCGCCCACGAGGACGAGGAGCATGAAGGCCGAGGCCAGGGTGATCGCCGTCGTACCCGCCGATACGGCCGCGCGGTGCCAGGCGGGTCGCGGCGTGGTCGTCAGCAGCTCCGGCATCTTCGAGCGGTGGTCGCGCAGACCCTGCAGCGCCCCGAGCCCCACGGCCAGCGGCCACAGGTAGAACAACAGGCTGCGGGTCCACATGGCCAGGGACGTCCACTGGGCCGTCCACGCCGTGGTGCCCCTCCACCACGAGGCGTCCACCAGGTACAGGAACGCCAGCGCGCTCGTGAAGACCACGGCGCCGGCCCACGGGGCGACGGAGCGCCTCAACTCGATGCGCAGAACACGGGTGTTCACCAGGTGCCCCTTTCCCGGACGGGACCCTGCAGCAGCGCCGAGTAGCCACGCTCCAGAGGGCTGTCGCCCACGTGCTCGGGGCCGCCCGCCGCGGCCAGCTCGTCCGGGGTGCCCTGGAAGACCAGCCGGCCCTCGGCGAAGAGCACCACGTCGGTGCAGGCGGCGGCGACGTCCTCCACCAGATGGGTCGAGACGAGCACACAGGTGTCCGTGCCCAGCTCCTGGAGCAGTTCGCGGAAGCGCAGCCGCTGCGCCGGGTCCAGGCCGACCGTCGGCTCGTCCAGCAGCAGGATCGCCGGGTCGTTGACGATGGCCTGGGCGATGCCGACCCTGCGCACCATGCCGCCCGAGAGGGCCTTCATCCTCTCGTCGGCGCGGTCCGCCAGCCCCACCCGCTCCACGGCGCGCTGCACCGCCGCGGGGATCTCCGCCTTCGGCACCTCCTTCAGCCACGCCATGTACTCGACGAACTCGCGCACCGTGAAACGCTTGTAGTAGCCGAACTCCTGCGGCAGGTAACCGATCCGGCGGCGCAGCGCACGGTGCCCGCCCCTGCCGTCGGCGGACTCGCCGAGCAGCTCCAGGGTGCCCTCGGTGGGGCGCAGCACGGTGGCCAGGGTCCGGATGAGGGTGGTCTTGCCCGCCCCGTTGGGACCGAGGAGCCCGTGTACGCCGGTGCCCAGCGACAGGTCGAGGCCGTCGACGGCCATGCGTTTCCTGCCGACCTTGACCTTCAGCCCGGTGGCCCGGATCTCCCAGGCGTAGGCCGTCGGTGCGAGGTCGGCCGCGCTCACGGCGGACGTCATGTGGTGTTCCTTTCCGATGGTCATCGAGTAGCTCCCGGCACGGAGTACGCGCCCCTGCGGGCGATCACGACACCGGTGCCGAGTGCGAGGAGCAGCCCCCACACGGGCAGACCGCCCGTCTGCAGGGCGAAGGCCGTACGGCTGGTGGCCAGGGTCGGCGCCACGACCACGGCGGCCCACACGGCGGCCAGTGCGACAGCGGCGCGGGTCACCCCGATGGCACCGCCGAGCGCCAGCGTCGCGGCCGTCAAGGCCAGACAGGGCAGCAGCCACTGGGCCACCATCACCCCCGTCACCCATCCGCCCACCAGCAGCGCGGGGACGACCACGCCGAGCACGGACGCGGTGCGCCGCAGCACCAGGGGGAGACCGGCCCTGGGCGCCGAGGACGTCAGTTCGTACGCCGGGTCCAGACCGCGCGACCAGGAGGCCGCGACGCCGAGCACGGGCAGGACCGGCGCGAACAGCAGCACCAGCGACACCTCGCCCGAACCGGTGCCGGCCAGGTCGAACAGCAGGGCCAGCAGCACCACGCCCACGACCATGGCCAGCCACGGCACCATCGTGGGCGTCAGCCACCTCGACAGCCGCGCCGGCCGGCGCCGTCCGCGCGGCATCGTGGCGGTGACCGCCAGCCGGGGTTCGAGGCCGGACCACACGGTGCCGACCAGCGCCGCCACGGCGGGCGCCTCGGTACCGACGGCGGCGGACAGCCGGTCGCGGCACACCCGGCACGCCTCCAGATGGGCCTCCACGGCCCACACCTCGTCAACGGCGAGGTCCGTACCGCCGCGCGCATACCCCTCGACGATCCGCGTCGACGGATGTTCCCCACTCACGCCAGCGCCCTCCGCATCGCGATCCGGGCCCGGCGGGCACGGGTCTTGACCGTGCCCTCGGGCAGCCCGAGCAGGACCGAGGTCTCCCGGACGGACAGCCCGTCGAGCACCATGGCCTGCAGTACCTGTCTCAGTTCCGGCGCGAGGCACCGCAGTGCGTCCCCGACCTCACCGCCGACGGTCGCCGCGAGCGCCTCCTCCTCGGCGGCGGGCGCCGCGCCGGGCACGGCGGCGGCCGGCGGCGGCTCCGCGTGGTGAGCCCTGCGCCGGAACGCGTCGACCAGGCGGCGCGCCGCGATCGTCCACAGCCAACCGACGGCCGTCCCGCCGACCGCGGCCCCGGCGAACGCGCCCGCCGCGCGCCACACCGCCAGGTAGGTCTCCTGCATGACCTCCGCGACGATCTGCTCGTCCGCACACCGGCGGCGCAGCCGCACCGCCAGCCACGGCGCCGTACGCCGGTACAACTCCTCGAACGCGGCACGGTCGCCCTTCGCCACCAGCCGGACGAGACGTTCCTCGTCCACCTTGTGCAGTGCTGCCCTGACTGATCTCACACCCGCTAGACGCCCGAGCCGCGCCGCGGGTTTTCCCCCCGACGTGATCCCCGTCACACGGGAAAACCCGTGGCTCCGCCCACCCGGCCCTCCCTACACTCGGCAACGAGCAGGCGCCGCCTCGACGGAAGGGCGCGCCTTCGAGACCGTGAGGGGAGTCCGGCCATGCGTGACCACACCGCCGCGGCCGTTCTCCGGACCCGGTCCGTCCGCTCCGAGGTGCTCCTCGTGTCCTCGGCCGTCCGGTGCCCGCTGCGCGGCCGGCACCGGATGCCGTGACGAGACCGAATCATTGACGGGCGGCCACGTCGCATTGTCGTGACGGCTTTTGGGCACCCCTGTGCCCCCGTCGCCCGACCACGGGTCTCGTCCGGGAATCGCGCTGTCCTGTCACAGAACACCGAAAGGCCACGGGCCATGCGCGACCTCCTGCACGCCGACCCCCTCGCCACCGTCCGCAACCTCGGCATCCTCGCCCACGTCGACGCCGGCAAGACCACCGTCACCGAGCGGATCCTGTACGCCACCGGCACCACGCACAAGCGGGGCGAGGTGCACGACGGCACCACCGTCACCGACTTCGACCCGCAGGAACGCGACCGGGGCATCACGATCTTCGCCGCCGCCGTCAGCTGCACCTGGGACGGTCACCGCATCAACCTGATCGACACCCCCGGGCACGTCGACTTCGCAGACGAGGTCGAGCGCTCGCTGCGCGTCCTCGACGGCGCGGTCGCGGTGTTCGACGCGGTGGCCGGCGTGGAGCCGCAGAGCGAGTCGGTGTGGCGGCAGGCCGACCGGCACGGTGTACCGCGCATCGCGTTCGTCAACAAGATGGACCGTGCCGGTGCCGAACTGGACGCCGCCGTCGCCTCGATCCGCGCGCGACTGCACCCCGCACCCCTGGCGGTCCAGCTGCCGATCGGTGCCGAGGACACCTTCACCGGCGTCGTCGACCTGATCCGCATGCGGGCGCTTACCTGGACCGACGA
This sequence comes from Streptomyces cathayae, assembly GCF_029760955.1. Lineage (GTDB taxonomy): Bacteria > Actinomycetota > Actinomycetes > Streptomycetales > Streptomycetaceae > Streptomyces > Streptomyces cathayae. The sequence goes on along the minus strand of NZ_CP121682.1, from coordinate 1,059,530 downwards.
CGGTACGACGGCCCACGAGGGCCCCGTGTTGGACGACCTCAGGGAGGAGGCCCGCCGTCGGCGCCGGACGCTGGAGGAGGCCGTCGCCGAACTGCATCCGGGCGCGCTGGAGGAGTTCTGCGACACGGGCGCGCTCAGCACCCGTACGCTCACCTCCGCCCTGCGCGACCTCACCCGCAGCGGCGAGGGCGTCGTCGTGCTGTGCGGCTCGGCCTACCGCGACCGGGGCGTCGAGCCCCTGCTGGACGCCGTCCTCGCCTACCTGCCGTCCCCGCTCGACGTGCCGCCCGTGCGCGGGACGCGCGACGACGGCACCGGTGAGCAGGACCGCCCCGCCGACCCCGGGGCACCGCTGGCCGCCCTCGCGTTCAAGGTGAACGCCACGTCCACCGGACGACTGACCTATCTGCGCCTGTACTCGGGAACGATCGAGAGGGGAGACACCGTGTGGGACGCGACCGCCCGCCGCACCGAGCGCATCGGCCGCATCCTGCGGGTCCGGGCCGACCGGCACGCCCCGCTGGACCGGGCGGTCGCCGGGGACATCGTCGCCGTGGCCGGGCTGAGGTCCGCCCGTGCCGGATCGACCCTGTGCGCACCCTGCGCCCCGCTGGTCCTGGAACCTCCGGGGGTCGCCGAGCCCGTCGTCTCCGTGGCGCTCGAGGCACTCCGGAGGAACGACACCGGACGTCTGGCGTCGGCACTCGCGCGGCTCGTCGAGGAGGACCCCTCGCTGGTGGTGCGGACCGACCCGGAGACCGGTCAGACGGTGCTGTCCGGCATGGGTGAGCTGCATCTGGAGATCGCGGTGGAGAAGATCCGGCGTGATCACGGGATGGCCGTCAACGTGGGCCGCCCCCAGGTCGGTTACCGGGAGGCCGTCGGCCGCGGCGTGTCCGGGTTCGTCTTCCGGCACGTCAAACAGGACGGCGGGGCGGGCCGGTTCGCCCACGTCGTGCTCGACGTCGAGCCGCTGGGCGTCCCGGGCGCCCCGGGCACCGGGTTCGAGTTCCGCTCGGCCGTCGTCGGCGGGCGCGTGCCGCAGGAGTACGTCCGCGCGGTCGAGGCCGGCTGCCGGGACGCCCTGGCCGAGGGGCCGTCGGGCGGTCATCCGGTGACCGGGCTGCGCGTCACGCTCACCGACGGGGCGACCCATGTGAAGGACTCCTCGGACACCGCCTTCCGCACCGCCGGCCGGCTCGGTCTGCGGGATGCCCTGCGGTCCTGCGCGATGGTGCTGCTGGAACCGGTGGTGGAGGCCACCGTCACCGTGCCCGAGGAGACGGTGGGCGGGGTGCTCGGCGATCTGGCCGCACGCCGCGGCCGGGTGACCGGCTCGGCCACCCGGTCGGGCAGCACCGTCGTCACCGCGACGGTGCCGCTGGCCGAGCTGTTCGGCTACGCGACCCGCCTGCGCAGCCGCACCCAGGGCCGCGGCACCTTCACCACCCGGCCCGTCGGCTACGCACCGGCACCCGTCCCGGCACGGTAGCCGCAACGCCGTCCCGCGCCCGCGCCGGCCGGCAGGACGGTGGCCCCTTCCGCACCCACACGTGGAGGGGGCCACCGCCGCAGGCACACGGCGGCACACGGCGGCGCGCCGTTCGCCCGCTTGCTCAGAACACCCACCGGGTGTGGCTGTACACCCCGTCGTCCCGGCCGAAACCGTACGCGGTGGCCGGGGCCACCGCGAACACCACCGCGTCCCCCTTCCGGAACGTCTCCCCGAGCCCGTGGAAGGTGCCCTCGGGGGAGGTGATGTGCGGTCCGTACTTGGCCTCGTACGCCGCGATCACCTCTTCCAGCAGCGCCGGATCGGTAACCGGTCTCGCCTCGCCCTCGACCACCAGGTCGAGCCCTTCGGTGAGCGAGTTCGCGCCGGTGGTCAGCACGCAGTGCGCATCGTGTGCGAGGTTCCTCGCCTTCTGCTCCCCCCGACCGGTGGAGAAGTACAGCACACCGTCGTGCCAGGCGGCGATCACGGGCGTGACGTGCGGCCTGCCGTCGGGCCGCACCGTGGACACCCAGAAGATCTCCGCCGCCTCCAGTCGCCGCCGGGCCTCGGCCCACTCGGTGGCGGTGACGTCCGCGGCACCCGGGCGGGGATTGAGCGCGGAGCTGTAGCGGGTGTCGAGTTCGGTCGTGGGGTACCGCGCGGACTCCGGCAGGGGCATGGTGGATCTCCTTTCTTTCCACCCGTAACGACGTACGGCCCGCGCCGGAACCATCGGTACGCCCGTCCGTGTCCGTGGCGAGTCGGTCGCCGCGTCCACAACCGGCGCCGTCGCGGTGCGCGCTCCGACCGCCGGCTCCGCCCGGAGCGCGCACCGCACACCGGGGTCAGGGGTAGGACACCACCTTCGACGGCACGGTCTCGGTGCCCGAGGTCGGTGAACCCGTGTCGTTGATGACGCACTCGTACTGCCCGTGGCCGCTGAGCGACACGACCAGCAGGTGGTGGAAGCGGACGCCCGGGCGGTTCGGGGCGGCGAAGCCGTGGTGCTGCACGATCGACGGGTTGACGTTGTAGTAGCAGTAACTGCCCATGCCCCAGCCCTCGTGGGTGGTGACGTGGTCGCCGACCTTGTACGCGGCGTAGCCCTTGATCGAGCCGTTCTGGACGGCGGCCTGGTTCGGCGCGTCGTAGGCCTTCTCGTTCTGGAAGAAGATCGTGCGCCCGCGTTCGCCGTTCCACTGGACGTCGTACTTGTTGAAGTGTTCGACGAACAGGCCGGTCGCCAGGACGTCGTGGCCGTTGACGACGACGCCGTAGTCGCAGCGGTTGGTCTCCCAGCCGACGCCCTCGCCGTGGTCGGCGCGCCAGATCCAGGTGTGGTCGACGATGGTGTGCCGGGCGTTGACCACCATGCTGGTGGTCGCCTTGCCGGGGCCCGCGCCGCCGATCCGGATGAACACGTCCTGGACGGTGATCGGGTCGGCCGAGTGGTCGCGGGAGGCACCGTCCGGGCCGATCTCCACCAGGGTGCGGGAGTTGACCGGCCCGGCGTCGACCAGGAAGCCGGCCAGCCGTACGCCGTCGACGTCGGCGACCTTCAGGGCGGTGACGCCGTTGCCGGGGATCAGGGTGGCGTAGCCGAGGCCGAGGACGACCGTGCCCGCCCGGTTGACCCGGACCGGCTGGTCGACGTGGTAAATACCCGGCGTCAGCAACAGGTTGAGGCCCTGGTCGAGTGCCTGGTTGAGGGTGGCCGCGGAGTCGCCGGGCCTGGCGACGTAGAAACGGTCCAGGGGCAGGGAGGTGCCGCGCGGGGTGCCGTTGCCCCAGCTGACACCGCGTGCGTCACGGCGCAGCGCGGGCAGGAAGACGCGGTAGTCGGCGCCGTTCAGGTACAGGAACGGCTTCTCGCGGGAGAGCGGAGTCCGGTCGAGCGTGGTGTACGGCGGCTCCGGGAAGCTCTGCGCGGGGGCGCCCTCGACACCCGAGAACACCATGTTCCACACGGCGTTGGTCCACCCGCCGACCGAACTGTCCCGGGTGTACCACTGCTGCTGCGAGTACGGGCCGACCGTGCCGTCGATCCGGCTGTCGGCGATGTAGCCGCCGCTGGCCCAGCCGTAGCCGTCGGGCGCCAGGTTGAGGCCGCCGCGGATGTGCATCCGGCGGAACGGGGCGGCCTGGGAGACCGCCCAGCGGTTGGTGCCGTTGACCGGGACGAGGGCCAGGTTCTCCGCCGAACGCCAGAAGTTCTGGGTGGCGTTGCCGTCGAACCAGCCGGCGTCGACCGTCACGTCGCCGTTGATGGTGGTGTCGTCGGGGGAGAGGCCGAGGCCCGAGATCGAGGTGTAGAAGCCGAGTTGGGCGTTGAGTCCGTGGTAGGTGCCCGGTGTGAAGAGGAACTGGTAGCGGCCCGGGCCGAACTGGTCCGATTCCTGCCGGGCGAACACCTCGTCCAGCTTCGCCTGGATGCCCGGTGTGGACGGGTCGAAGACGATCACGTTCGGACCGAGGTCGCCGCCGGCCCGCAGCCGGCGCGGCTTTTTGGGCTTCACCGCGGCGGAAGGGGCGGCCGGCGCGGCGGGGGTGCCCGGTGCGGCGGAGGCCGTGGTGGTCAGCGCGGCCAGCACGGGGGCGGCGGCCGCGGCGCCGAGGACGGCCCGGCGCCGGACGGAGGCGCGGGGGCCGTCGTCGGAGGACGGCTGGACGGAGGGGGAGTCGGAGATCATGGGGGCTCTCCTGGTTCAGGAAGTGAACGGTGTGGGGGAGTGGGGAGCGCTCTTTCGCCGCTGATGGTTCATCCGTGGAACAGATGAGTCAAGAGGCGCGGCAAGAGTGGGGTGACTCCGTCCAAACCCTTGACGTGCCGCCTTCGGAGGGTTTAACTCACGTCCTAAATTAAGCCATGAGTCGCCGACCCCGCCTTCCTTCTCCGCTTCTCCGCTTCCTGCCCGCACCCCCGGAAAGGCACATCAGGAGCCATGCGCAGTATCCGAGCCGCGGCCACCGGCGCCGTCATCCTGTCCCTCGCACTCACCGCCTCGGCCTGCGGAGGCGGTTCGAGCACGGGCGGCGGGTCCGGCGGCTCGCCCCAGGAGCTCACGTACTGGGCCTCCAACCAGGGCGCCAGCGTCGAGATCGACAAGAAGGTGCTCCAGCCCGAGCTGGACAAGTTCGAGAAGCAGACCGGCATCAAGGTCAAGCTCGAGGTCGTGCCCTGGTCCGACCTGCTCAACCGGATCCTCACCGCGACCACCTCCGGCCAGGGCCCGGACGTGCTCAACATCGGCAACACCTGGTCCGCCTCGCTCCAGGCGACGGGCGCGCTGCTGCCGTGGGACGCGAAGAACTTCGACAGGATCGGCGGCAAGGACCGCTTCGTCGACTCCGCGCTCGGCTCCACCGGCACCGAGGGCCAGGACCCGGCCGCCGTCCCGCTGTACTCGATGGCGTACGCCCTCTACTACAACAAGCAGATGCTCGCCGACGCGGGCGTCGACGCCCCGCCCGCCACCTGGGACGAGCTGGTCGCCGCCGGAAAGAAGGTCTCCAAGGACGGCAAGTGGGGGATCGCCATGGAGGGTTCGAACCCCTCCGAGAACATCCACCACGCCTTCGTCCTCGCCCAGCAGCACGGCGCCGACTTCTTCACCGCCGACGGCAAACCCGACTTCACCAACGACGGCGCGGTCACCGCGGTCAAGCAGTACGTCGACCTGATGGCCAAGGACAAGATCATCGCCCCGGGCAACGCCGAGTACGCCCAGAACCAGTCCGTCAGCGACTTCGCCAAGGGCAGGACGGCGATGCTGCTGTGGCAGTCCGCCTCCGCCAACCTCACGTCCCAGGGCATGAGCGAGGACGACTACGGCATCGCCCCCGTGCCCGTGCAGTCCGGCACCCCGGGCGCGGGCAAGCAGGTCAACTCGATGGTCGCCGGCATCAACCTGGCCGTCTTCAAGAACAGCGGCAACCTCGACGGCGCCACCGAGTTCGTGAAGTTCATGACGAGCGACGCCGAGCAGAAGATCCTCAACACGGCCTACAGCTCCATCCCGCCGGTCAAGGCGGCCCAGGAGGACCCGGCCTTCAACTCCCCGGCCAACGCCGTCCTGAAGGACACCCTCGCCACCAGCGCCGTGGCACTGCCGCAGGTCCCCGACGAGTCCCAGTTCGAGACCGCCGTCGGAACGGCGATCAAGGACCTGTTCGCCGACGCCGCCGGCGGCCGCGAGGTGACCACCGGCTCGGTCGAGGCCGCCCTCACCAAGGCCCAGCAGCAGATGCCCGAGAAGTGAGCCCGGACACCGCCATGACCGCCACTGCCCCCACCGCGGAGGCCGCCGCGCGGAAGTCCTCCCCCGGGGCGGCGCGCGGCCCCCGCCGCCCCGGGCGGATCCGCCGCGTCGGACTGCCCTACCTGCTCCTGCTGCCCGCCGTCCTCCTCGAACTCCTCGTCCACCTGGTGCCGATGGTGATCGGCATCGTGATGAGCTTCAAGGAGCTCACCCAGTTCTACATCCGCGACTGGGGCACCGCCCCCTGGGCAGGCCTCGACAACTACAAGGTGTCGGTGGACTTCGACGCCCCCGTCGGCGCGGCCCTGCTCCACTCCTTCTTCGTCACCGTCGCCTTCACCGTGCTGTCGGTCGGCCTGTGCTGGCTCCTCGGCACCGCCGCCGCGATCTGCCTGCAGGACACCTTCCGCGGCCGCGGCCTGCTGCGCGCCCTGTTCCTGGTGCCGTACGCCCTGCCGGTCTACGCCGCCGTCATCACCTGGGTGTTCATGTTCCAGCACGACAACGGCCTGGTGAACCACGTCCTGCACGACCAGCTCGGCCTCACCGACAAGCCGTCCTTCTGGCTGATCGGCGACAACAGCTTCTTCGCACTGCTGACGGTGTCCGTGTGGAAGGGCTGGCCGTTCGCCTTCCTGATCGTCATGGCCGGCCTGCAGAACATCCCCCGCGAGCTGTACGAGGCCGCCGCCCTCGACGGCGCCGGGATGATCCAGCAGGTCCGCCGCATCACCCTGCCGTCACTGCGCCCCGTCAACCAGGTCCTGGTCCTCGTCCTGTTCCTGTGGACGTTCAACGACTTCAACACCCCGTTCGTCCTGTTCGGCAAGGCCGCCCCCGAAGCCGCGGACCTCATCTCGGTCCACATCTACCAGGCGTCCTTCGTCACCTGGAACTTCGGCACCGGCTCCGCCATGTCCGTCCTGCTCCTGCTGTTCCTGCTCGCCGTGACGGGCGTGTACCTCGTACTCACCTCGCGCGGACGGAGGACCGCCCCATGAGCCCGCCCCGGTCCCCGATGGCCCCGCCCCGTTCCTTCCTGTGGTCCCGGCGGATCTTCCTCACCCTGCTCGCCGGCTTCGTGCTGATCCCGGTGTACGTCATGATCTCCAGCTCGCTGAAGCCGCTCGCGGACGTCACCGGCACGTTCCGCTGGCTGCCGAGCGAGGTGACGATCCGCCCCTACATCGACATCTGGTCCACCGTCCCGCTCGCCCGGTACTTCGTGAACTCGCTGATCGTGGCGGGCGCGGCGACCGTCTGCTCGGTGGTGATCGCGGTCTTCTCCGCCTACGCGGTGAGCCGCCACACCTTCCGCGGCAAGCGCGTCTTCACGGTGACCGTGCTGTCGACGCAGATGTTCCCCGGCATCCTCTTCCTCCTCCCGCTGTTCCTCATCTACGTCAACATCGGCAACGCCACGGGCATCGCCCTGTTCGGCTCGCGCGGCGGCCTGATCCTGACGTACCTGACGTTCTCCCTCCCCTTCTCCATCTGGATGCTGATCGGCTACTTCGACTCGGTGCCGAGGGACCTGGACGAGGCCGCGCTGGTCGACGGCTGCGGCCCGCTCGGCGCGCTCTTCCGGGTCGTCGTGCCGGCCGCGATCCCCGGCATCGTCGCGGTCGCCGTCTACGCCTTCATGACGGCCTGGGGCGAAGTGCTGTTCGCCTCGGTGATGACCAACGACACCACCCGTACCCTCGCCGTCGGCCTCCAGGGCTACTCCACCCTCAACGACGTGTACTGGAACCAGATCATGGCGGCCTCGCTCGTGGTGAGCGTCCCCGTGGTCGCCGGCTTCCTGCTGCTGCAGCGCTACCTCGTCGCCGGTCTGACGGCGGGAGCCGTCAAGTGACCGGCGTCCCCGTACCCGAAAGGACCTCCGTGACCATCGACCACGCCGCCCTCCCCGACGACTTCCTGTGGGGCACGGCCACTTCGGCGTACCAGATCGAGGGAGCCGTGACGGAGGACGGCCGCTCGCCGTCGATCTGGGACACCTTCGCGCACACCCCCGGCACCATCGACAACGGCGACCACGGCGACACCGCCTGCGACCACTACCACCGCTGGCGCGAGGACATCGACCTGATGCGCCGCCTCGGCACCAACGCCTACCGCTTCTCCCTCGCCTGGCCCCGCGTCGTCCCCGGCGGCGACGGCCCGGTCAACGCCCAGGGCCTCGACTTCTACGACCGGTTGACCGACGGCCTGCTCGAGGCGGGCATCACCCCGTCCGCCACCCTCTACCACTGGGACCTGCCCCAGGCCCTCCAGGACCGCGGCGGCTGGCCGGAGCGCGACACCGCCGAGCACTTCGCCGCGTACGCGTCGGCGGTCGCCGAACGCCTCGGCGACCGCGTGCACCACTGGGCCACCCTCAACGAGCCGCTGTGCTCGGCCTGGATCGGCCACCTGGAAGGCAGGATGGCACCGGGCCTGACCGACCTGACGGCGGCGGTCCGCGCCTCCTACCACCTGCTGCTGGGCCACGGCCTCGCCGCGCGGGCGATCCGCGCCGCCGCCCCGAACGCCCAGGTGGGCATCGTCAACAACCTCTCCACGATCCACGCCGCCACCGACCGCCCCGAGGACCTGGCCGCCGCCACCCGCATGGACGGCCACACCAACCGCTGGTGGCTGGACCCCGTGCACGGCTACGGCTTCCCCGCCGACATGCGCGAGGTCTACGGAGTCGAACTCCCGGAGCGCCCCGGGGACCCGGCGACCATCGCCGCCCCGCTCGACTGGCTCGGCCTCAACTACTACTTCCCCCAGGTGGTGACGGCCGACCCCGACGGCCCGGCACCGCACGCCGCCTTCGTGCGCCGCGCCGACGTCCCGCGCACCGGCATGGACTGGGAGATCGACGCGAGCGGCATCGAGACGCTGCTGCTGCGCCTGACGAACGACTACGGCGCACGCAAGCTCTACGTCACCGAGAACGGCTCCGCCTTCCCGGACGTGGTCCGCCCCGACGGCACGATCGACGACCCGGAACGCCAGGACTACCTGGAACAGCACCTGGCCGCCTGCGCCTCCGCCGCCCGCAAGGGCGCCCCGCTCGCCGGCTACTTCGCCTGGTCACTGCTGGACAACTTCGAGTGGGCGTACGGCTACGCCAAGCGCTTCGGCCTCGTCCACGTCGACTACGCCACCCAGACCCGCACCATCAAGGGCTCCGGCCACCGGTACGCGGACATCGTCCGCGGCCACGGGGACCGGATACGGCGGGCCGCCTGACGTTTCTCCACTGGCATCCCCGGTGAGCGCCGGCGGTCACCCGGTTGCTCATGGACCGCGTCTGCCTGTTGCTCTCCGCCCCCTCCCGCGTCCTTGGCCTCGCGCTGCCGCCGGCAGGCCCACGCATGGCCGAAACCACCCGTATCCCATGGCAGATGTGGCAGCTCAACCTCCTGGGACGTGTCCTCCAGCACGTACCCACGCTTGGTGACGGGGGAAGGGGCGAGGGCGATGCCGAGTATCCAGCGACTCGTCGAGGACGTCGATGCCGCGCAGACACGTCGGTGCGGCATCCCAAGAACACGGCACAGCACCGTGCACATCTCATGCCGGAAGTCCCGGACCTCTTCCGTTTCGTCACCGAAGGCGTGACCGCGGAGCTTATGGCGGGCCCCTCCGGGAGTAGCCCATTGTCTTCCTAGGTATTCCAAAAAAATCCAAGGCTCGGTAGCCTGTGGTCAGTTCTCGCAAGGCTGGACAGCGAGAGCCATGGAAGTGTGCCGCGATCGGGGGCAGCGCGGAGCCTGGGGATCGGGGGCGCATGGGGGAGCGAAATGTATCCGGAGCGGCGCGACGGGTTGCGGCACTGGTTCAAGACTTCCCGTCAGGGATCACGCGGTCCGGTCTTCTGCAGGAGGCGGGACGGCGATTCGGTGCGATGCCGGAGCAGCGGCTGGCCAAGCTGGTCGCCGAGGCGGTCGATGGAGGTTGGCTGGTCCTCTCGGGGGACCGTCTCATGTCTGCCGCCCCGTCAGGACCGTCGGCGCCTGCACTGACCTCAAAAGGGGAGAACAGGGCTGGGCGCGGAGCCTCGCTGCCCGTGGACCGAGTGCTGCGGGCCGTCGCGCTGGACGTCGAAAGCATCGTACGGACCACCGCGACCGCCCCCTACGTGGAGCGTCACGTCTACGAAGCCGCCGCCGTCAGGTTCGGCGCGGATCCGGACTGGGTGATGAGCGCTCCCCGCTGGCAGCGTTATCTCCGATTCCCCCAGGACAGTGACGAGTTGCGCACGGGCGAGGTTCGGGACGCCGTGCTGGAACAGGGGGTCCCCGCTCGGCAGGCGTGGACGGAGCTGTGCGCCTTCGTCGCGGACGCCGACGTCGTGGTCGCCTACAACGGCACAAGCCTGGACTTTCCCGTCGTCAGCGAGGCGGTGAGAGCGGCTGGGCTCGAAGACCCGCTCGCCTCCCCACGCTTCCATCTCGTCGATGCGCTGTACCTCACCCATGCGCTGTGGCCGACAGCACCGTCTCACCGGCTTCAGGACGTGGCCCGAGAACTCGATCTGTCGCGGACGGACTTGCGCGCTCACACGGCCGGCGACGACGCATCCCTGCTGGTCCGTCTGCTGGAAAGAGCCGCCGCCGATCTCGCGGGCAAGGAACTCGGCCTGCGTGAGCTCATTGTTGACGTCTGCCCGGACTCCGGCGCATGGCGACTGCTCCGGGAACTCGCCGAGGGAAAGCCGCCCACCGAACGGGAGCCGCTCGCTTGGGAGCAGACGCACGTGGCCCGTCTGCTCGGTGCCGAGTTCGCGCAGCACAAGCCGCGCCGCGCCGATGACCGCCGGTCGCCGGGCCGTGGTGCCGTCATCGTTCCGCACACGCTCCGCGACGCCGACGGCCGGGTCGACCCGACCGCCCTGGCACGTGTGGTGCACGGCCCTCATGTCGAAACCCGCCCGGCCCAGCAGCGGATGACCAAGACGCTGCACGAGTGGACCGACCAGGGCGCTGGTGGACTGCTGGAAGCACCCACCGGCACCGGCAAGAGCTACGCGGTACTCGCCGTCGCGCTCGACTGGCTCGCCGGGGGAGACGATCGCACCGCGGTCATCGCCACCTACACCAAACAGTTGCAGAGTCAGATGGCGAAGGACCTCCAGGGCCTGGAGCGTGCCCTCCCCGGAATCCTCGGCATTGCCGACCTAATCAAGGGGCAGTCCAACCGGCTGTCCCTCGCGGCACTCACCAAAGCCCTTGCCGAATCCACCCGACGGAGCAAGTCCGAAAGCAGGGCAGGCGGCCGCGCGCCCCTCTCCCGGCAGTTGCGTTTCCGCGAGCTCACCCTCTATCTCGCTCTTCGACTGCTCGCGGTGAAGGAAGCCCCGCAGACGTGGACGGCCAGGTCCGTCGACATGGTCGATGTCCCCGCCTTCTTCACCGACTACATGGGGTCCGGCCTGTCCCTCTGGCTGGAGTCGCTGTCCCAGCGCGACGGGGACTACGGCCCCGGCGCGGGCACCCCCCTCAGCGCGCACACGGACACGGTCCGGGAAGCCATCGGCGGGCACCGACTCATCCTCGCCAACCACGCCCTGGTCCTCTCCCACCTGGACGACCTGCGCGAACTCGGCCCCGACGTCCTCCTTGTCGTCGACGAGGCACACGAACTGGAGAACGCCGCCACGTCCGCACTCGCCGTCACTGTCGACTACCAGGACCTCGAGACCGTGTTGTCGGAGCACCAGACGTGGCTCGCGGAGGCGCACCCCAGCACTGCGCGGGACGAGGCCTCCACCGCAATCGCCGAACTGGAACGGCTGCTCGACGACGAACGGCTCCCCCGGTTGGCGGCCCAGGCCTTCGACGCACAGGCCAAGGGAGTGGGCGTACGGATCGGCAACCGAGCGACCACACTGGTCAGCACCTACTCCGGTACGTCCGGGACCCGGGGCACCCGGCACCTGTCATTGGTGCTGGATCGCATCGCCAAAGCGCTCGTCACCTCCCGCATCACGCTGGAGCGGTACGTCGCCCAGCAGACCGCCCGCATGGATCCGCTGGTCCTGGAACGCCTGACCGCTCTGGCCACCCGCACCGACTCCCTCACCACCGACCTCACCCGCATCACAACCGATATCGGCGGCTTTCTCGATCCCGTCGTCACACTGGACGAGGATCTCCCGTCACGCGTCGTCCATCTGGAGGAGTCGGCCGAACCGAAGGCGGAACTGCGCTCCTACCGCTTCCGCATCGCCACCAGCCCCGTCGACCTGCCCGCCGACCCGGACTGGCAGTGCTTCCTCCAGTCGTTCGATCGCGTCCACTACGTCTCCGCGACCCTCCGCGTCGCAGGGGAGTGGGACTTCGTCAGGAGCCGTCTGGGCCTGTCCGCGGAGGTGGCGGCCCTGGCTCTGCCCTCTCCGTTCGACCTGCGGAACCAGGCCGAAGTGGTGTGCTTCTCCGACTTCCCCTCCTGGGCCGAGCAGGAAGAGGGCGCGCTTCGCACAGTCGCTCACCAAGCGGCCGGATACGCCGCCGAGATGACCCGGCAGCGCCCCGACGGCACCGGCTTCGACGGTGGCGGCCTGATCCTCACCACCGCCAGGTCGACAGCCGCGGGCATCGGCTCCCTCCTCGTGGAGGAACTGCGCTCCCGCTCCCTGGACAGTCCGGTCGTCGAGGCGTTCACCCTCGGCAACGGCCGCGCCTACCAGGCCTTCACCGACCGACGGGACGGCGGCGGATTCCTCGTCGGAACCAAAGGGCTCTGGCAGGGCATCGACGTCTCCGACGCCGAACGGATGCATCTCGTCTGGATCAACAAACTGCCCTTCGCCCCGTTCGCTGATCCGATCGTGGAAACCCGGCGCGCAGCCGTCGCCCGACGTGCGGAGCACGCCGGCCACCCCGATCCGGACGGTGCCGCCACCGAGCACTACTACCTGCCCCTCGCCGCGCTCCAGCTCCGTCAGGCCGTCGGCCGCCTCATCCGGTCCGACCGGCACCGTGGCGTCGTCGTCATCAGCGATCGCAAGCTCGCCGGACAGAGCAGCCTGCGACGCTCCTACCGGCGTGCCTTCCTCGGCAGCCTCGACGAAGGCTTGGAACGACCCGGCCCGGACACCGGCGACACCGGCGGCGGCAACGTCACCACGATGGCCGAGGGATGGCAGAGGATCTGGCGGTTCATGGCCGGCCAAGGGCTGCTGGACCCCGCACGAGCTGCCGAGCTGTGCACCGATGAAGCCCTCGAACGGCACACCCTGCTGCCGCACACCCGACGTATCAGGGAACTGGCACTCAGTCCCGAGGAGACGCGGAAGCTGCGGGAACAGGGGCGCCTCGTCGAGGAGGTCACGCGACGCTGCGCCCACATCGGCGGCCTGTTGAGGCTCAGCGACGACCCCGTGCCCCTCAAACCGGCACAGACCGCTGTCATCACCGCTGTGGCCGAAGGCCGCAACGTACTCGGGCTGCTTCCCACCGGATTCGGCAAGAGCTTCACCTTCCAGTTGCCCGCTCTGGTTCTGCCCGGTGTCACCGTGGTCGTCAGTCCTCTCGTGGCACTCATGCACGACCAGGCGCTCGAACTCAACCGGTCCATCGGCGGGGCGGTTCGCGCCCTGATCTCTCCCCTGCGGGAGTCCAGCAGCCGAGCCGGCAAGACCGAGGTGTCGGACCAACTCCTCGGCAGGGCCGATCACGGCATCCGCCTGGTCTACGTCAGCCCGGAACGGCTGTGCCAGCGGCGGTTTCGCGAGACCGTGCGCGCGGCCGCGGCAGAGGGCAGGGTCACCCGTATCGCCGTCGACGAGGCACACACCCTGGCACAGTGGGAGGACTTCCGGCCGAGCATGCGTCGCGTCAGCCGGTTCCTGAACGAACTGCGTCAGGAGCACGGGGTGGCGGTCACCGCGGTGACCGCCACCGCCAACCGGTCCGTCCACGAAGCCTTGCGCGAAGGGCTGTTCGCCCTCTCCAATGAGGTTCCCGAGCCCGGATCGGCCGAAGCGGACGCCGAGACGGAACGAGCCGATGTCATCGGCGGGCTCGTGACGGTGCTCGAGAACCCGATCCGTCCCGAGATCGCCGTCTTCCGGCGTTCCCTCGACCGGTTGGGACAGGGCGGAGTGGCGGGGCTGGTGGAGCGCGTGGTCGACGCGCTCGACGGTCACGCCATCCTGTACTGCCTGACCGTCAAGGAGGTCAACACTCTCTACACGCATCTGCGCGAGTACGTCGGTGACGCCGGATGCGTACGCGTGCTGCGGTTCCACGGACGTCTCACCGAGGCGGAGAAGGCCGCCGTGATGACGGAGTTCCGGGAGGCGCCCCGCGAGGGCGACGACGGCTTCGTCCCCGTCGTCATCGTCGCCACCTCCGCGTTCGGCCTCGGTGTCAACCGGCCCGATGTACGCACCGTGATGTGTGTGTCGCCCCCCACCGACCTGGCCGCGCTGTACCAGCAGATCGGGAGGGTCGGACGCGACAGCACCGGCTTGCGGGCGACCGGTGAGGGGCCCGTCAACAGCGGCCTCGCCCTCGCCACGAGCCGCGGGCTGCGCCTGGTCCGCTTCATGACAGGACAGGAACTGCCCCCTCCGCTGCTGCGACGCATGGGCGGGCTCGTCCTGTCACAGCGCGGAGGAACGCTCGACCCGGTCCGCCTGGCCGACATCCTCATGACCGAGGACGCCGCGACCGGCCTGCTGACCGAGTCCGAACTGGAGGACCGGCACACCCAGGAACGCTACCGAAGCGGCATCATGCGTGCTTTCAGCACGCTCGCCGACCTCGGAGCCGTCGAAGACCTCGGTGACCACCCGCCGTACTGTGCGATCAAGCCCGGCGACCTGCGGCCGTCACGGCGCGGCACAGGACCGACCGCGCTCACCGGAGGGCGTGCCGAAGAGGCGGCCCTCGCACGGATCGAGCGGACCGTCATCGACACCGCACTCACCTGGGACACACCGCGAAACGTCGACGTCCGACTCCTCGACCACGAACTCGCCTCCCACTGCCCCGACTTCCGGACCGTCGCCGGCGGACCCGCGGCGACCTGGGAACTACTCGCCGACCTGCACGACCGAGGGCTCCTGGACGTGTCGGCGGCGCCCAGCAGGCGCCTGGTCACCGGTATCGCCGTGCACGCCCGCACGCTGCCCGACGACTACCTCCCGTCGCTCGGCCGGCGCGGCCGCCGGGCCGCCGAAGAACTCGGCAGACTGAAGCACTTCTTCGACTCCACCACGGTCTGTGCCCAGAGGGTCTTCGCTGATTACTTCGCCGCCACCGACCTTCCCGAGGACTGTTGCACGACAGCCCGTTGCCGCTGCTCCGCCTGCTGGGACACCGCTCACTGGCCGGTGGACGAACGGCGTCCCGCCGTCGCCCAGGCGTTCCACAGCCCGCGTCCCCGCGAGGGCGGTCGCACCGACACCGCGCTGCGCGACCGACGCGTCGACCTCCAGGTCCAACGGCTTCTGCAGCTCCAGCCGCAGGGCATGTACCCGCGAAGGCTCTGGCACGCCCTGCGCGGCGACGAATCCTCCTACAACCCGAGGAGCCGGAAGATGAATCCACTGCCGAAGGCGATACGGGACAGCCGCCACTTCGGAGGCCGTGCCGACCTGCCCTTCTCCACAGTCGGCTCAAGCCTCGAAAGGCTGGCCGCCGAAGGATCCGCAGTCCAGGGCGAGGAGGGACGCTGGCGAGCAGTCCGTCCGGCACGGCGCGCGGGGAACGGATCAGCACGGAAGGAGAACGGGGTGTGACCACGATGACCACGGCTCCGACAGGCGTCTGGCAGCCGTACGAGGACGAGCCCGTACTCACCCCTGCCATGACAGGCGGACACCGGACCACGCCCCCGGACGAGCTGCACCGGCTCCGCCGCTACCTGGAGGCGGTCGTCGCCGACCGCCCGTGTCCCGTGCACACGGCGGTGGCCTTCAACGCCGTCTACTTCGGCTACGAACTCGGCGGAGTGGGCCACGGGAACGGCCCCTTCGACCCCGACACCTTCCCGACACTGACCCTGGGAGACCGGGTACCGGCCGTACCCGTCGGAGCCCTGGTCCGGATCGCCACGGGCTCCGACCCGCTGTACGCCGAAATCGTCTACAAGGAGGGTCGGCACCCAGATGTCGAGGAGGACGTCGACGTCCCGGCCTGGGTGTCCGGAGCGCCGATCAGTGCGCAGGAACCAGAACCCGGGGGACACCAGAAGCCCTGCGGCTCTGTACGTAGGGAACTCCTCGTCCCCGATGTCACGGCCTTCGGCCCGGCGCTCCAGCTCAGCGAAGCCAAGCTCAAGCGGTTCCGCGCACGCCAGAAGTGGCTCAACAGCGACGGACACGTGGTCGTGGACGCCACGTACGACCCTGGGCTGGGGGACAGACCCGACGATACGACGGCCTTCGTCCACCATCTGCTCACCCACCGGCGGGAATCCCTCCTGAGCCCACTCGTCCCGGTGTCCGTCGCCCACTTGGCCGACGACAGCGGAGAGGAGGAGCTGCGGAACGCACTCATGGGACTGATGGACACGGTCGAACACGCACTGTGCACCAGCGACTCCTTGCGGAACTGGGGCCACTACGCGCTGACCCGCAGACGGATAGGGGCCGGGCTGAGTGACGACGGGCCCCTGGGCGCATCGGATCTCCGCACGCTCACCGGCTCTCTGGAGCGCGGAGTGGCCCCCACCACGCGCCGGCGACGCGGACCGAACGGCCCCCGCACTCTGTACACGGCGGTCGGACCATGGCTGCGCGATGTGGCAGGGGCCGAACCGCTGCTGACCGGAGTGGAGTACGCCGTCTCGGTGTGCCGGGCCAACCTCGCGGTCACGGACTTCGTTCGCAGGGACACGGACAGTGGTCTGCGCGCCGACAGCGACGTGCGGATCACTCTTGACGACCGATTCGAGAGCGGCGGCATCTGGCGGTCCCACCACCCGGGAACCGAGGAAGCCGACGGCGGCGACCCCCTGAGCGCCGCGGGACGAGGCTGGCGGGACACGGTCGAGCCGCCACCGCCCCCCGCCACGGAGACCCCCCGACGACAAGAGCCCGAGGAGGAACCGCCGGCCGAGGCACACCCTGCCGATGCCCCGCTCACCGACGACGACCGACTCGGCCCTGCGAACTACATCAGGATCAACGACAGCGAGATCTGCTGGCAGGTACCGCTGCGCCTCTCCCACCTAATGGAGGAGCGGCTGCCGCTCAAGGGAATGATCCGTGACGCATTGCGCCACCTCGGCCCGGACACCGTGCCGGTACGTCTGGAACTCAGCCATCCGGGAGGCATGACCGACGAGTCCGAGGAAGTACAGGACGTCACCCTCGACCTGACCGTGGAGACCGGCATGCTCCGGGAGATCCAGTGGCCCATCGACTTCTTCCCGGGACTGCGTCTGCACATCCAGTGGCCGCGCGGTGGCACCGTCCTCCGGCTCTCCACAGTCGAACTCGACGACCCCGTCGACGTCGACGGGCGGCTCATCACACACCGCTACGACCCCGCCGTCCTGACCCGTGAGGACGCTCCCGGAAGCAGCCGGGATGGTGACTCGTCCGCAGGACTCGACACACGGCGCCTCGTGCTGCGCGCCGTACGGCGCTTCGGCCGACTCACACCCGACGGGCACGCGCTGCTCGACCGGGCCACCCTGCCGAGGGCCGTCTATGACACGCAGCCCGCCCCACACCAGATCACCGCGTTGGAACAGGCTCTCGCCGAGTGCCTCGCCGAGCACCACCTGTACGCGGCCACCGGCAGCCGGGGCGCGAACGGCGAGCCTCATCACCCCGCACGCGAGGGAGAGCCGTCGATCCCGCTGATCGGCTACGCACCGCGTCCCGTGGCGGTGCCGCGGCCCGGCTCGGGCGGTGGCGTTCCTCCGCAACCCACAGGCGCCGAGCACTTCGTCCACGGTTTCCTGAGGCGGCTGCCCGCCGGCTGGGAACCGACCGTCGCACAGCGGACCGCCTACCGCGAGCACTGCCGTCGCGTCGGGAAGGCGGACGGCTGGGACCTGCCCCGTGGCTACACCTTCGTCGGCTCGCACTCCCGCCGACGCTGACCGTCCTCTCCACCTCAAGCCCTCACACACCACGCAAGACATCGTCACAAGAAGTCGGGTGCAAAATGACCCTCAGCTATCCAGTGGTCGCAGAACCACCGTTCTCACCACCAGACGCCCCCGTCGAACTACTCAAGGAGCTGGCCTCGGCACTCGAAGGGTTCGGTCCGGTCGTGGACACGATCCTCGGGCAACTCACCGTCGAGGACATGGGAAGCGCGCTCAACTCCCTCCATCCGAAGGACCGACGGACCATCATGCGGAATCTGAATTTCCGCAACGTGCAACCGCGCAGCTTCGGCAGGGTACTGGGCGAAGAAGTACTCAAACGCGTACGACGTCTGGAGCCGGCCGGAGAGCGCCGACACGCCACGTCGCACCTCACCGAGCGCATCTGGACCGACGTCATCCACGAGGCGGTGGCACACGCGGTAGGCCACGACGGTGCCGATCCCGCCGAGCGATGGGGAACACGTCTCGTGCGCCTCGCGCTCTTCTCGCGGCTTCACGCATCGGTTTTCGACGCGCACATCGTGACCCGGGCGGCGGAACACCACTGGTACGGCCTGGAAGCCGCCGAAGCGACCCGTGAAGCGGTGCACGAGGCAGCACGACGGGTCATCGAGGCAGCCCCGGACTTCCAGTTCGTCCCGGACCTGCAGGAGGACGGGGACGACGGGGAGCCGACGGAGGACGCCGTGCAGGCGGTCGCCGTACCGGCGCCTCGCCCACCACTCGGCACCCCCGAAAGCGAACCGGACATGAAGCCCGAGGCAGAGTACGACACCCTCCACGACCTCGACTCGGCCGAAGAGGAGCTGAGAAGCGTCGTCGACAAGGCCAGGGACGCCGTGGACCGGATACGTCTCACGCTCCTGGACGGACGCCCGCCCGGCGACCCCGACCTGGCATCGCTGGAAGCCGTCGTGCCCGCTTTCGCCCGAGCACAGGCGATGCTCGAGGCCCTCGATGTCACCGGTGTCGGAGATCGCCTCGATGACCTGCTCGCAGCCGTGGGAGCGTTCCGCGAGGCTTCGGAACGCAACGAGAGGAACGACAGGGCCCGCGGCGCCGCGGAGACGGTCCTGACTCTCGGCTGCCCGCCGGACAGCGCGGTCGCGACCGTGATCGCGGACGCCCGGCAGCGTGCCGCGGGGCTGCTCGCCAAGGAGGAATGGAGCGAGGACGACGAGGCCAGTGCGGAGCTGCTCACCCTGCTCGTGCGCCTCGTCGAGCTGAAGGACCGGCCCGACTCACCGCAGATGCTCGTCGAGGTCCAGCAGAAACTGTCGCTGGCGCATCCCTCGTACGCCGTGGCGGCCGTCCTGCACGACCAGATCACGGTGACGGCCACGGAACCGTCCACCGGGCCGCAGCCCGCGAACGAGACCTTCGCCGAACGCCGGGAAGACCACCAGGCAGGCCCTGTTCGGGAGCCACGGCTCGAGGACGCTTCCGTGGCGGTGGACGCGAACGAGGTCATCGACGCACCCGGATCCGAGCCCGGCGCCCACGCGCCCGAACCTCCGGCCGCACCGTCCGAGCCGAGCGTCACCGACTCACGGGAGGCAGAGCCCCACACCGTCACTGCCATCGACGTCGCATCCGGCACCCGCCCGCAGGACGTCGAGCCCGTCCTCGCCCGTCTCATCGTCGAGAAGCGGTTCGGCCTCGCCGCCCACTTGTCGAGGACCGCCGGACGCCCGGACGCCGAGGCCACGGTGTTGCGTCTGTCCGCGGCATCCGAGTTGCTCAACCCGCGCTCCGACCAAGCCGCACGATTCGTCGAGGACTCGTTGCGGGAGTGGGACGCGCAAGAAGACGCCGCGGCGGGCGGGCTGGAACTGCTCCTGTTGCCGGTCCTCGTACAGACGGCGCTGGTAACCGGGGCACCGGTGGCCGGCGCCCAGCTGAGAGCACTCTCCCAGCACCTGCCGGAGACCCTCCAGCAGGTGGCGGCAGAGGTGGCGGAGTGCACCTTGAACAGTGCGCTGCTGCTCGCCCCGCTCCAGTCCGTGGTCGCCGATGCGTCACAGCTCGAGGGCCGTCTGCAGCACGCGGTGGAAGCATGCCGGAACATGCTCGTGCCCCCGCGGATGCGCTTCCAGCGGGCTTCGCAGATGGTGAAGCAGTGGCTGCTGCCGAACGGCCTCTTCGGCAGCGTGCTGACGGCCGTCGTCAACGACGCCGCCGACGCGGCGGACCGTGCGGACGCGCTGCTGAAGCGGCTGGACCGGCCCACGCAGATCGAGGACGAGATCGACCGGATGGACGCCGGGCTGCGCGGCACCGGTGGCCGCGCCATCCACGGGTCCGGACGCAACAACGTGCGTCAGTTCGTGGAGCGGGTACGTGCAGCCGTCTGGGAATGGCACACGGTCCAGCGTGAACTCGGGAGCACCCGCTCCGAGGAAACCGCATGGGCCGCCGAGTCGGTGGCCGGTCTGAGGCGGTCCCTCCTGGGGCTGCGCAAGGGTGTCATGGGAGACCTGGCGACCGCCGGGAGGCGGTCCCACCCCGTGGCCCGGGCCGCCGCCGCTGCCGCGGGCGAGATGCTCGAAGCGGTCTTCGACCAGCTGGAGTCGGGCGCCGCACCGGTCACGGCCGGAGCCGAGGCCGACGTCTCCGCGCTGCTGGACATCGAGCTGTACAAGCTGTCCGACTGGCCGCACGGGCCACTCACCGTGTCCGCCCTGCTCGAGGCAGTGGACCGCACGTGGGAGGACGCGATCGGTATCCAGACCGTGCGGGACGGGTTCACCGCCGTGCGCACCATCCTGCGCCTTGCCGAGCTGGGCGCCCTGCCCGCGGCCCAGGGCCTGGAGTTGTCCGGCGACCGGATCACCCGTCTCGCACAGGCGGAGAAGGAGCGGCACACCGCACTCGCCGAGCACGCCCGGACGTTGGGCGCGGAACTGCGCCGTGCCCAGGCGGACGGCGCGCTGACCGACGAGCAGGACGTCAGCCTTCAGGAGCTGCTCGCGGACGCCACCCCCCGCACGGAGAGCGGTGAGCCGCGCGAGCTCTCCGCGATCCGGCGCAACCTGGACCGCGTCGCCGAGTTGCTGCCCCACTACCGCAAGGAGGCAGCCGACCGGCTGCGGGCGAGGCTCGCGGCCCTCCCCGACGTCCGGGAGGGCGACCGCAGTCGTGTCCTGCACAACCTGGAAACGGACAGCTTGGCGACGGCCGCCGAACTGGTCTACTTCCTCGAACTCGGCGAATCCGTCCCCGAGATCCGTGCCGAGGACCCCCATCTGAAGTCGTTCTTCCCGGCCGTACCCGCCGTCCTGCCCGACGGCATCACCCCGGAACTGATCAGCGCAGTCCGCTCCCGTGGGCGGTTCGGTGACGCGGCGGTGCTCGACTACTCGATCCTGTCGGACAGTGAGGCGGAACGGGCCGCCGGCGCCCTGGAGAGGTGGCGCAAGCTCGCCTCGGCCAGGGACCGGGCCAACATCAACGCGCGGGAGGACCTGAACCCGGCCCTGTCCCTCCTGGGCTTCGAGGCACGACGGGCCAGGCCCCTGGACGACCTGCCGCGCAGGCAGGACTACCGGTTCTTCGAACTGGTCGACACCCAGGTCACCGGACGTGCCTGGGCACCCGCCTTCGGCTCGCAGATCAAGGACCGTGGCAACAAGCTGCGGGTCCTGCTGATCTGGGGACGACCGGCGGCGAAGCTGCTGATCAGCCGTGTCGCGCTGGACCCCGATGAGAGCAGCCTGCTCGTCGTGCACTTCGGCACACTCGACAACCGGACACGCACCGAACTCGCCGCCGCGTCCCGGGGCACCAAGCCCCTCCTCGTCGTCGACGACGCGGCACTCGCCTACCTCACCGCCCACGGCAACCGGCGGGTGGATGCGGCGACCGAGACGCTCCTGCCCTTCTCCGGGGTCAACCCCTACATCAAGGAGAAGAGGGGACAGATCGGCCGCGAGATGTTCTACGGGCGCGACCGGGAGCGCAGGAGCATTCTCGACCCGACCGGAACGCAGATCATCTACGGCGGTCGTGGCCTGGGCAAGTCCGCGCTGCTGGCCGACGCGGGCGACCGCTTCGTCGAGCAGCAGCCCGAGTACCGCAAGCTGTATCTCAACCTCGACAAGATCGGCATCGGCAAGGGGACGGCCCTCGGCGCGGCAGCGATCTGGACCACCCTCGACCAGGAACTCATCAAGGAAGGGGTGCTGGAGGAGCCCCGCCGTAGGGGACCCAAGCTGGAGCCCTGGCAGCGGGTGACGGACGGCATCGCCACATGGCTGGAGCAGGACGCCGACCGACGGCTGCTGATCCTCCTCGACGAGTGCGATCGCTTCTTCGAGGCCGACGTTCCCGACTGCACGGAGACGCGCCGACTGCGTGGTCTGGGGGAGGACTCCCGGGGCCGGGCCAAGGTCGTCTTCGCCGGTCTGCACTCCGTGCAGCGTTTCACCCGGCTGGCCCGCAACGGGCCGTTCAGCCACCTCGCGCAGACGCCCACGGTCGTCGGGCCGCTCACCCCGCAGTTCGCCGCCGACCTGATCGTCCGCCCGATGCGGGCCCTCGGCTTCGAGTTCGCCGACGTGGACCTGGTCAACCGGGTCCTGGGTTTCTGCTCGTACCAACCCTTCCTACTCCAGATCTTCGGCAGCCGGATGGTGCAGGTGATGCAGGACAAGCGGGCACGCCAGCCGCTGACGCCTCCGCCGTACACCATCCAGGCGTCCGACGTGGACGAGGTGGAACAGGACCCGTCGCTGCGTTCCGACATCAACGCGGCCTTCAAGGACACGCTCGCCCTCGACGACCGCTACAACGTCGTCGCCAACGTGCTCGCGCAGCACGCGCGCGAGAACGGCCTGGAGACCAGGCTCAGCGACCGGGAACTGCGTGACGAGTGCGCCGGCTGGTGGCCGCAGGGCTTCGCCAAGCTGGACAGCGAGGGCTTCCGGGCCTACCTGCAGGAAATGGTGGGCCTCGGCGTCCTGGCACCCAACCATGACGGACAGGGCTGGCACCTGCGCGGACCCAACGCCCTGCGCATGATCGGGACCGCTCAGGAGATCGAGATGCGCCTGCTGGGCGCCGAGCGGGAGTACCGCCTGGAGGAGACCGTCGTCCTGGAGAGCCGCCCTGGTCTCGACGACGGCCGCCGCTCCGCCCCCTTGACGATCAACCAGATCGACTTCCTCCTCGGCACGGGCGGCAACCAGGTGCGCGTGGTCGTCGGTACGCGTGCGACGGGCATCGGCGATGTGCAGCGCACCTTGAGGGACGCGACGGGCCGCGTCGCGGGCTGGACCCTGCCGCCGATCGGGAACGCCAACACCTACCGCCGGGAACTGGTGGCGGGCCGGGCCGGTGAACGGCGCCTGCTCATCAGCGACCTCGGTCTGGGCAGTGACAAGTCCTGCCGGGATTCCCTGTCCCTGGCCAGAACGGACCTGCCGACCACTTCCGGGGCGACCCGGTCCGTGGTCCTGGTGTCGAGCATGGATCAGCTCGGCTTCTGGCGCGACCTGCTCGACGGCCCCGAGCCGGAGGGTGAGGGCAGTGACGACACCGCCGTGGTGCTGCGCCGCTACGACCTCCGTGGACTGCGGGACTGGACGCAGTACCACAGCGCCTACGAGACGGAGGAGCGGCTGGCTCAGCTGGCGGCGGTCACCGGCGGTTGGCCGGTCCTGCTCGACCGGGTCCTGGAGCTGCGTGAGACGCACCGGGACCAGGACAGGGCGGTGCGGGAGCTGGCGGAGTGGCTCGGCCACCGGGACGGCGCGCACGAACTCGTCGAGGCCGTAGGCCTGCTGAGGGACGACGCCGGTGCCACGGACGATCCGGACGACCCCTACACCATGGTCAGGATCGGGTACGACGCCATCGTCGAGGAACTCGGCACCGGCTGGAACTCCGATGCCTACTGCGAGACGGCCGTCGAACTCGCCGGCCTCGCCCCCGACGACGCGCGGTGGGCGCTCACCTGCCTGGAGACCCTCCAGGTCTTCGACCGGGACGGCACGCGCCTGCGCGTCGAGCCGGTCCTCCACGCGGCGCTGGGCATCGTCGACGCCGGGAAGTGACCGCCCCATGAGCGGGGGCCGGGGTCAGACCCGGCCCCCGCTCCGATGTGCCGACTCCGATGCCCTTCCAGCTCCAGGTCACTTGCCCTGTGGTCAGTGACGCCAGGTAATCTCGGACGCATCGTCGACGCGGCCCGACGGGCTTCCGCTCCACCCCGGTGGAGTCTCGAAGGACATGCCCCCACCCGCACGAGTCATTTCGTGCTGCCTGGGGGAAGTCCTTGCTGTTCCGCGAGTCCGCGAACTCGATCGCCGCGAGGGCGCTCGACAGCTCGCTGTACCTGCACCTCACTGAGCGATTCGTCCATATGCATGGTTACCGGCCCAGTCCGGCGGAGGCCCGTTCCTGGGAGCGGAGCATTCCCGCTCTGACGGCGGCCCTCAACGACGCGGGGCTCGGCGAGGTCGAGGTCATGCTCGAGTACGCGCTCCCGCTGAACAGCAAGCGCGCCGACGCCGTGCTTGCCGGGGTGCACCCGACCACGGGCGAGCCGTCGTACGTCGTCGTCGAGCTGAAGCAGTGGAGCCAGGCGGAGCCGGACGAGGACGATCCGGCACTGTGCCGGATCGACGCCTACACACATCCGGTCCTCAACCCGATCGAGCAGGTACGCCGCTACTGCGAGTACCTCGTCAACTTCAACGGTGCGGTGGCCGAGCACCCGGGTCGGGTCAGCGGCGTGGCGTTCCTGCACAACGCGACCGAGTTCGGTGTGAGCGGCCTGCGGGCCGTCGAGCTCGACGAGCGCGGCCAGCTCTTCACGGGTGAGCGGCGCGGCGAGTTCATCGACCACCTCCGTGCCCGGCTCAGCGACCAGCACCCGGGCGTCCGGGCCGCCGACGAGCTTCAGGCGGGCAGGACGGTGCCGTCCAAGCAGCTCATGTCGGTGGCGGCCCAGGAGGTCCGCGAGCGCGAGCAGTTCGTTCTCCTGGACGAACAGCAGGTTGCGTACCGCATGGTGCTCAACGCCGTACGCAAGGCGAAGCAATCCGATCACAAGGAAGTTGTTGTCATCACCGGCGGCCCCGGCACCGGCAAGAGCGTCATCGCGCTCTCCCTGCTCGGCGAGCTGTACCGTCAGGGAGTTCCCGCCTTGCACGCCACCGGTTCCCAGTCGTTCACCAAGACGATGCGCAAGGTCGCGGGCACCCGCAAGCGTGAGGTGCAGGAGCTTTTCAAGTACTTCAACAGTTTCATGACAACCGAGAAGAACACCTTGGACGTCCTGATCTGCGACGAGGCCCACCGCATCCGTGAGACCTCCGCCAACCGCTACACACCGGCAGCCCACCGCACGGGCAAGCGGCAGATAGAGGAACTCATCGATGTCGCCCGCGTCCCCGTCTTCCTCCTCGACGAGCACCAGGTGGTGCGCCCGGGGGAGATGGGCACGGTGCAGGAGATAAAGGCGGCCGCGGCGGCCAAGGGCCTGGAGTGCCGAGTCGTTCCGCTGGAGAGCCAGTTCCGCTGCGGTGGCAGTGACGCCTACCTGCGCTGGGTCGTCCGGCTTCTCGGCCTCGAACCCGGCGGCGCGGTCGTCTGGGAGCCCGACGACCGCATGCGACTGCTCGTCGTGGAGAGCCCTCAGGAGATGGAAGCCTTCCTCGAAGCCCGCCGAAGCGAGGACTACGGCGCTCGCATGTCCGCGGGCTACTGCTGGACCTGGTCTCCGGAACCGAAGCCTGGTGACCCGCTTCCGGCCGACGTCGTCATCGGTGACTGGTCCCGCCCCTGGAACCTCCGGGGCGAACGCTCCGTCTCCGGTGCGCCCCCGTCGGCCCTGTGGGCCACCGACCCGGCCGGGTTCGGCCAGGTCGGCTGTGTCTACACGGCTCAGGGATTCGAGTACGACTGGTCCGGCGTCATCATCGGCCCCGACCTGCTCTGGCGCGGCGACCGCTGGGTCACGGACCGAACGGCGTCGAAGGACCCGGTCTTCAAGAAGTCCACCCCGGACGACGACGTCGACCGGCTGATCCGCAACACCTACAAGGTGCTGCTGACCCGGGGCATGGTCGGCACGATCGTGTACTCGACGGACCCGGAGACGCGGGAGAAACTGCGGGAGCTGGCGGGCGGCCGGCTGGAGCAGCGAGCTTCCAAGGTGTGACGGGGACAAGTCCTCGCCACGGAGTACACGATCCGGCCATGATGGCTACGCTTCGCGTCGATCACGGTGTCGTCATCGTCCGTAGGACAGCTGGTCTCCCTAAGATCCCGAGTACCGGTTGCGGCCCGACGGGCTTCCTGCATGGACACGCCCCCACCCGCACGAGTCACTCGTGCTCTGGGGGACCCTCCTCGTGTCCATGCTCCTGCTGCGCTTAGCGGCGCGGGACCTGCTCGCTCTGAACGCCCGGCACCGTCTGGTGCCCCACCTCGCGGCCCGCTGGGTGCACTTCGAGCGGGGTGATGCCTCCGACGGGGAGCGCTCCGCGTGGGCGCGCAGTCTCGTCTCGCTGGCGGAAGACCTGGTCGCCGCCGACCGCGGCAACGTCGAGATGATCGTCGAGTGTTCGCCCACCGTGGACGCGTCCGAAAGTGTGGCGAGAACACACGGTCAGATCGATGTGGTCCTGGTGGGCAGACATCCCGCGGAAGGCACCCTTTCCGTGCAGCTCGTCGAGCTGAAGCAGTGGTCGTCGGTGACGAGGGTGGAGGCCGCGACCGCCGATCTCGTGTACGTGGAGGGGATCGAGGATCCCGTCGCCCACCCCGCCCTTCAGCTCGGTGAGTACCAGGCGCTGTTCACGGGCCCCACCGGCCCACTGAACGGATTACCTTTCGAATGCGGCGGATTCGCCTACCTGCACAACGCCACGGACGAATCCGTCCGGCCACTGCTCGGTGCCCAAGCGCCCACGGGCCCCTACGCCCATACGTACACGAGCGACACCCGGGGCCGGCTCCTCAAGGATCTGCGGCGCCACTTCACCGACGAGGACGACTACTCGGCGGCCGAGTACATCCTGCACCGGATGAACCTTCGGAACACCCCGCTGCTCGACGCCATGGTCAGGTCGAACGGCGAGGACACGGTCTTCACCCTGAGAGGCCGTCAGAAGCAGGTCGCCGACGAGGTCCTGAAAGCCTCGGAAATGATCCTGGACCCTCCGGACCGGGAGGCGCTCGTCCCCCGTCCGCAGCGTGCCGTCTTCCTGGTCACCGGGGGAGCCGGCACCGGGAAGAGCGCCATCGGACTTCAGCTGCGAGCCGATCTCGAAGCCGCCGGCCGAACGGTGAAGTACGCGAGCGGGTCGAGGGCCTTCAACGCCGCGATCAAGGAGAACGTCGGATACACCGCGACCGAGTTCCGGGAGCGCTTCGCGTACTTCAGCAGCTTCGTGACCCCGCCGGATCCACCGCTGGACGTGCTGATCTGCGACGAGGCGCACCGGCTGCGGGACATGTCCAAGAACTGGCGGCTGCCCGCGGAGAAGCAGGGCACCAAGCCGCAGGTGGACGAACTCCTCGACGCGTCCCGCCTGACCGTGTTCTTCCTCGACGGGGCCCAGACCGTGCGCCCCTACGAGGTGGGCACGCCGGAACTCATCGAGGACGCGGCGCGACGCCATGACGCGGTCTTCCGTCACTACCGTCTGGTG
The DNA here is from genome assembly GCF_029760955.1 of Streptomyces cathayae. Lineage (GTDB taxonomy): Bacteria > Actinomycetota > Actinomycetes > Streptomycetales > Streptomycetaceae > Streptomyces > Streptomyces cathayae. The sequence goes on along the minus strand of NZ_CP121682.1, from coordinate 1,032,042 downwards.
GAGCAGTACCGGTGCGGAGGCAGTGACGCCTACATCCGCTGGGCCCGTGCGCTGCTCGGTGTGTCACCGCAGAAGGAGTACGGGTGGGTCCCGGACGGGCTCATGCACGTCGAGGTCGTCGACACGCCCGACGAGATGGAACGCATCGTCCGCACCGAGTTCGACGCCGGTGCGACCGCCCGCATGGTGGCGGGGTACTGCTGGCCCTGGAGCAAGCCGGACAAGGGCAAGAATCTCGAGAACGACGTGCGTATCGGTGGCTGGCACCGCCCGTGGAACGCGTCGAGTGAGTCCTTCTGCGCCAACGGCGAGCCGCCGTCGAGGATCTGGCCCGTGCACGACGCCGGTATCGGACAGATCGGCTGCGTCTACACGGCACAGGGGCTCGAGTGGGACTGGTGCGGGGTGATCATGGGCGACGACATGGTCTGGCGCACCGACCGCTGGGTGTTCCAGCGAGGTAAGCAGCGCAAGGACCTGGCGGCCGGGGTGAACCGGGTGGCGAAGGCGGGGTCGCTGGATCCGAAGGTCCGCACGAGCACGCTCGACGACGAGGGCTTCGCCCGCTGCGTCCGTCACGCCTACCACGTGCTCCTGACCAGGGCGAGTCGGGCCACCGTGCTCTACTCCACCGACGCGGAGACCCGGCGCCACCTCAGGAAACTGGTCGGCGAGACCGATGTGCACGGGCTCCGGCCGACCCAGGAGTCCATCCCGCCCGAGCTGCGGATCACCCGGCAGGGCGGGGGCGCGCGGGGCCGCAGGGCCCGGCGGGCATGGAACAAGGCGAAGCGGAAGAGCGAGATGATGTTGTTCTGAACGCTCGGCCGATGTGGAGTGGCGGGCCCCCGGGAGCCCGCCACTCGCCTGCTTCAGAAGAGCAGGTGCGCTGCCGACATCATCGCGGCCACCAACAGGTTGGCGACCACGTTGACGGCGACGTCCGCCAGGATCTTGCGGAGCCGGGCGTAACGCGCAGGCTGGTACTCGACAGGGTCCATGGGTGACCACTCCTTGGTGGTGAGCAGGAATGGTGGGGGACGGCCCACCGGGCATCCGCTCACACACCGCACGCACGCGTACGGCGATACACCACCACTGCTCACATGCCGCCGAGAGGCACATGAACTCCGCACTCGTACCCCTCCGGGAGGATGCGCAGCACAAGTCACTCTACTTCACTCACAGTTGTACGGTCCGGCGGTCAAGAAGACGCACTCGGCCCACATCGTCCTGCCGGATGGCGGGGTACGGTGGCGGACGTGAGACGCCGTCAATGAACGGGGGACCGGTGAAGCTCACCTATGTCTGTTTCGAGGGCACCCCGCAGGAGCTCGATGCGTCCGAGGCGGTCCGCGAGCTGGTCCGGCAGTGGTCCGGAACGGTCGACGCCGTTCGCCGGACGCCCCGGGTGGTCGTCGATCCCGAGAGCGATGACGAAGTCGACTTCGGATGGCTCGTCGAGGGTGACGTGCCGGGGGTCGTGGAGGAGGGGCAGAGCACGGTGAAGGCGCAGCTCGCCTTCAACCCGGCCGCTCAGCAGTTCCTCGACTTCATGACGGAGGCCACCTCCTGGGAGAGCGTGGGAGTCCACGGCATCAAGCGCAAGACGTGGCAGGAGGGGGATCCGCTCGACTACACGGGCTACCTCCGACTCCGCCGCAAAGGCAGCCAGTACGGCGGTTTCGTGTACGCCTTCGCATCGACGGGAGTGATCAACTTCCGTCTCCAGCACAGCGCCGAGATCGCGGAGTTGGCACCGGACGCCTATCCGCTCACCAAGGGTAATCACCAATACAGGGTGAACATCCAGATCTATGACGAAAGCACCCTGAAGCAGGCGCTCGCCCTGGCTGAGCTCGCCTACGACGCCACTTGACGGGCCTTTTGCCCCTTTTTGCCATGGAAGGGTCGGATGCCGTCGCCTGCGTTGGCGTGATGCGGAACGGGCGGTTCTTCTCGTGCGGCCCGTATGTCCTATAGTCCCGTCCTTCACCGCCTCTTTTCATGTCACAGGCAACCACTAGGATCTGCCCGAGGGCCTGACCATGGGGAACGGTGGCCCTTGAAGGACACGAGGAGCGGGGGAACAGGCATGCGGGAAGGCCGGTGGGCCACGGTCACCGAGTCCGAGTTCGAGCACGAACGCCGCGGCCTGGAGGCGATCCGCCAGAAGCTGCCGGACGCCGATCCCTGGCGGGCCTGGTCGAACTTCACGTTCACCGCCAACACCGGCCACGTCCGCGAGGTCGATCTGCTGGTCGTCGCCCCCGGCGGCGTCTGCATGATCGAGCTGAAGGACTGGCACGGCTCGGTCACCTCAGAGAACGGCACCTGGGTCCAGACCACCCCCGGCGGTCACCGTCGCACCCACGGCAATCCGCTGCACCTGGTCAACCGCAAGGCCAAGGAGCTGGCCGGCCTGCTCGCCCAGACCGGTGGCAAGCGGGTCTGGGTCGCCGAGGCCGTCTGCTTCACCGACAACGGCCTGCGCGTACGGCTGCCAGCCCACGACCAGAACGGCGTGTACACCGTCGACGAGCTGGTCGAGATGCTCGAGCAGCCCCCGCCCGACGAGCGCCGCCGCATCACCGCCATCAGCTCGCGCGAGATCGCGGCGGCCCTGAAGAAGATCGGCATCCGCAAGAGCGACGCCCAGTACAAGGTCGGCCCCTACGAGCTGGAGCGGAAGTCCTTCGACTCCGGGCCCACCTGGGCGGACTACCTCGCCCGCCACAGCGACCTGCCCGAGGCCGCACGCGTGCGGATCTACCTCAGCGAGCGCGGCTCCGAGGCCTCCCTGCGCCAGTCCGTCGAGAACGCCGCCCGGCGCGAGGCCGCCGTCCTCGGCCGTTTCAAGCACCCCGGCGCCGTCCAGCTCAAGCAGTACTTCCCCTCCGGCCACGCCGCCGGACCCGCGCTGATCTTCGACTACCACCCGAACACCCTGAAGCTGGACGAGTACCTGGTCCAGTACGGCGAGAAGCTGGACATCCTCGGCCGGATGGCGCTGGTGCGCCAGCTCGCCGAGACCATCCGCTCCGCGCACGCCAGCCGCATCCACCACCGGGCGCTCGCCGCCCGCTCCGTGCTCGTCGTCCCCCGCCCGCGCGGCGGGAAGGGCCGGGCCGTCGGGGAGGAGGCCGCCTGGCTCACCCCGCAGCTGCAGGTCTCCGACTGGCAGATCGCCACCCAGCGCAGCGGCGACTCCTCCCAGGGCCAGGGCATGACCCGGTTCGCGCCGACCGCCCTGTCCGTCCTGCACCTGTCCGACGACGCCGACGCCTACCTCGCGCCGGAACTCACCGCCCTCAGCCCCGACCCGGTCTACCTCGACGTGTACGGGCTCGGCGTCCTCACCTACCTGCTGGTCACCGGCAAGGCCCCGGCCGCCAGCCAGGCCGAACTGCTGGCCCACCTGGAGGCGGGGGAGGGCCTGCGCCCCAGCTCCCTGGTGGACGGCCTGTCCGAGGACGTGGACGAGCTGGTGCAGGCCGCCACCGCCTACCGGCCCGGCCAGCGCCTCTCCAGCGTCGACGAGTTCCTGGAGCTGCTGGAGGTCGTCGAGGACTCCCTCACCGCTCCCGCCGCGGCCCTCGACGGGCACGCCGAGGAGGAGACCGGGGCGAGCGCCGACAAGGACCCGCTGGAGGTCGTCGCCGGCGACGTGCTCGCCGGCCGGTGGGAGGTCCGCCGCCGCCTCGGCACCGGCTCCACCAGCCGCGCCTTCCTCGTCCGCGACCTGGAGGCGGAGACCCGCAGGACGCGCCCGCTGGCCGTGCTGAAGGTCGCCCTGTCCGACAGCCGCGGCGAGATCCTCGTCCGCGAGGCCGAGGCCATGCGCCGCCTGCGCCCCCACTCCGGCATCATCCGCCTCGTCGAGCCCGAGCCGCTGCACATCGGCGGCCGCACCGTCCTGGCGCTGGAGTACGTCGGTGACGAGCGCGACGACGGCGGTCAGGGCGCCGAGGGCACGTCCCGCCCGCGCCGCCGCGAGGAGACCGTCGCCCGCCAGCTCCGCGAGCACGGCCGCCTCCCGGTCGACCAGTTGGAGGCGTACGGCGACTACCTCTTCGGCGCCGTCGACTTCCTGGAGGGCGAGGGCGTCTGGCACCGCGACATCAAGCCCGACAACATCGCCGTCCGCGTCCGCCCCAACCGCACCCGCGAGCTGGTCCTCATCGACTTCTCGCTGGCCGGCTACCCGGCGAAGAGCACCGACGCGGGCACCGACGGCTACCTCGACCCCTTCGTCGAGGTCATCACGCGCGGCTCCTACGACTCGCACGCCGAGCGGTACGCCGTCGCCGTCACCCTGCACCAGATGGCCTCCGGCGAGCTGCCGAAGTGGGGCGACGGCAGCGTCCTGCCCCGCATGACCGACCCGAAGGAGTGGCCGCACCCGACCATCGCGGCCGAGGCCTTCGACCCGGCCGTGCGGGACGGGCTCGTCGCCTTCTTCCAGAAGGCCCTGCACCGCGACGCGGGCAAGCGCTTCCCTGAGCTCAAGCCGATGCGGGACGCCTGGCGCAAGGTCTTCCTCGACGCCTCCCAGACCGTCCCCTCCAGCCACCGCACCCGCCCCGCAGCCCCCGCCGAGGGGACCGCACCCGCCGAGGGCGCCGCCGCGGGCATCGCGGACGCCGAGCCGGAGACCGCCGAGCAGCAGCGCGACCGCCTCGCCGCCGAGGTCACCCGCGACACCCCGCTCACCGTCTCCGGCCTCACGCCCGCCGCCCAGTCCTTCCTCTACGGCCTGGGCCTCACGACGGTCGGCGAACTCCTCGATTACAGCCGCCGCAAGCTCGTCAACGCCCCCGGCCTCGGCGCCAAGACCCGCAACGAGGTCCAGCAGCGCCAGCGGGAATGGGGCGAGCGGCTGCGCGAGGCCCCCGTCTCCCCGCTCACGCCCAAGGGCCGGGCGGAGGCGAAGGAGGAGCTGGAGCAGCTCACCGCCGCCGAGTCGGCCCTCGTCGGGCAGCTCGCCACGGGCGAGTCGGCGGGCGCGCTGTCCTCCCGCACCCTGCGCTCGGTCAGCCTCGACACCCTCGCCACCGTCTTCGTGCCGGCCGTCAACAACAACGGCTCCAACCGCAACAAGGCGGAGATGGTGCGGCTGCTGCTGCGCCTGCCCGACGAGCACGGCGTCCTGCCCGGCATCGGCGTCTGGCCCAAGCAGAAGGACGTCGCCGACGCGCTCGGCCTCAGCCACGGCCGCATCCCGCAGATGCTCAAGGACGAGCGCAAGCGCTGGAAGATGGAGCCCGCCGTCCAGGCACTGCGGGACGAGATCATCGACCTACTCGTGAGCATGGGACGCGTCGCCTCCGCCGTGGAGATCGCCGACGCCCTCGCCGTCCGGCGCGGCACGCACCTCGCCGGGCGCGAACAGCGGCGCGCGATGGCCCTGGCGGCGGTACGGGCCGTCGTCGAGGCCGAACAACTGGTGCCGCAGGAAGCCGAGTTCCAGCACCAGCCGAACCGCAAGGCGACCGACGAGTCGCTGGGCGCCGGCCTGCTCGCCCTCGACGTACGCGAGAACGACGCCCCCGACACCCCGACCGCGCCCGGCCTGCTCGACTACGCGACCCGCCTCGGCAAGACCGCCGACCGGCTCGCCAGGCTGGACACCCTGCCGACGGCCGCGACCGTCCTGGCCGAACTGGGCGCGCTGACGGTCCCGCCCGGCGCCGTCGACTGGGACGAGCGGCGCATGGTGGAGCTGGCCGCCGCCGCGTCGGTGAACGCCGCCGCCACTCCGCGCCTGGAGATCTACCCGCGCGACCTGTCCCTCGTCCGGGCGCTGCGCCTCACCCAGGCCGGGCTCGTCCGCTGGATCCCGGGCGTTCCGGAAGGGCGGCAGCCCGGCCTGACCGGCGAGGACGTGCACGAGCGGGTCCGGGTCCGCTTCCCCGAGCTGGTCGTCCCGGACGGGCGCGGCGGCACGACCCACGAACTGCCGACGGGCGGTCCGCTCACCAAGGCGCTGCGCGACGCGGGCTTCGAGTTGTCGCTGGGCATGCGCGAGGATACGGGCACGCTGCGCTACCTGCCGACGCGGGTGGACGAGGCGTCCAGCTACCTCACGACGGGTGCGTGGCGGCAGTCGACGCGTACGGGCGCGGTGACGCGGTACGCGGACGACCCGCAGCTCGCGGGCGCGGTGCGCGCGGAGGAACGGCTGCTTGCCTCGGCCCGCCGGGACGGGTACCGGGTGCTGACCGTACGGCAGCAGCTCGTGCGGGACGCGGTGCGGGAACTGAGTGCCGAACGGCTGGGCGCGCAGGCCCTGTCGGTGACCGAGCTGTTCCTGGAGGCCCTGCACGGGCAGGTCACGCCGGGTACCAAGCCGACCTGGGAGACCCTGCTCAAGGCGGATGCCGCCGAGCCGGGCTCGAAGGGCGCGGTGCGGTTCGCGGAGTACGCGCGGACGGCCTGGGGCTCGGTCGAGCCCCGGATCGTGGAGCTGCTGGGCAACGGTGGCGGCGGTGCGGGTCCCGTCCTGCTGACGGAGGCCGGGGTGTTCGCCCGGTACGACGCGATGGGCGTCCTGGACCGGCTGGCGTCGGCGGCCCGGCGGGGCGGGCGGGGGCTGTGGCTCCTGGTCCCGCAGAACGACCCCTCGCGCGAGCCCCGGCTCGGGCAGGTGGCCGTGCCGTACCAGGCCGGCCTGGGGGAGTGGATCCAGCTTCCGGACACGTGGGTGGGCAACGCCCACCGCGGGTCCGGCGAGGTTGTGGCAAGCGGTGTCGAGGGAGACGCGAAGTGATCGACCGCAAGGCTCTGTTGGACGACCTGAAGCAGCAGGTCAAGGCGGTCGAGGCCGACCTCGGCAAGCAGGTGAAGGCGCTCGATGAGGTCGGCGCGCGACTGAAGGCCGAGTACGACCAGGCACGCAAGCTCGGGCGTACGGCGGCGACGTGGACCTCGTGGCTGGACGAGCGGGTCACGCAGGTTGCGGTGGCGTGGGTGCTGGGCACCGTCTTCGTGCGGTTCTGCGAGGACAACCGGCTGATCCCCGAGCCGTACCTGACGGGACCGGACGGGGACCGGCGTGAGCTGGCGGAGTCGCGGTACGACGCGTACGTGGAGTCGGACGACAACCCGACGTACCGTGGCTGGCTGGAGAAGGCGTTCGACGAGCTGGGGCAGGGACAGGCGGGTCGGCTTCTTTTCGATAAGCGGCACAACCCGCTCTATCAGGTTCCGCTTTCGCATGACGGAGCGCGGGACCTGGTCGAGTTCTGGCGGGGGAGGAATGAAGCGGGTGTCCTCGTCCACGACTTCACCGACCCGCTGAACGAGGACGGTACGGAGGGATGGGACACGCGGTTCCTCGGTGACCTATACCAGGACCTGAGCGAGACCGCGCGCAAGACATACGCGCTGCTTCAGACACCGGAGTTCGTCGAGGAGTTCATCCTCGACCGGACGATGGACCCGGCGGTGCGGGAGTTCGGGTACGAGGAACTGAAGATGATCGACCCTACGTGTGGGTCGGGGCACTTTGTACTGGGGGCGTTTCGTCGGCTGGTGCGGCTGTGGGGGGAGGGGCAGCCGGGGAAGGACGTGCATGAGCGGGTAGCGGCTGCGCTGAAATCGGTGCACGGGGTCGATGTCAACCCGTTCGCCGTGGCCATTGCTCGGTTCCGGTTGCTGGTCGCGGCGATGGCGGCGGGTGGTGTGCGGACGCTAGTGGAGGCGGCGAACTACGAGTGGCCTGTGCGTCTGGCGGTAGGGGACTCGCTGATTAAGTCGCGCCGCTCTCAGCAGGGCAACCTGTTCGGCGGGGTGGACGAAGACTTCGTGGATGAGTTGGCGGAGTTTAAGTACGCCACGGAGGACAGCCAGGATTACCCGAATATCCTGAGGCCGGGACGGTATCACGTGGTCGTGGGAAATCCGCCGTACATCACGGTCAAGGACAAGAAGCTTAACGAATTGTATCGCGACCTTTATCCGGCGTGCGCGGGTGCGTACGCGCTCTCGGTTCCGTTCGCACAGCGGTTCTTCGAATTGGCCAAGCGTGGGGATGCCGAGGGGCGAGGGTTCGGCATGGTCGGGCAAATCACCGCCAACTCCTTTATGAAGCGCGAGTTTGGGACGAAGCTTATTGAGGGCTACTTCGGGCATGCAGTGGAGTTGACCGAGGTAATCGACACGTCCGGTGCCTACATTCCGGGGCACGGGACGCCGACGGTCATCCTGGTTGGCAAGCAGCGGGGCGGTGCCGGGCGTTCGCCAGTCATTCGGACTGTCCGCAGTGTGCAGGGCGAGCCTGCCGCGCCAGAGAACGCGGAGGAAGGTCTGGTCTGGCAAGCAGTCGTCGAGCAGATCGACAAGCCGGGCTCGGTGAGTCACTGGGTGTCTGTGGATGACCTAGACCGAAAGAAGTACTTCAGTAAGCAGCCGTGGATTCTTGCCGACGGCGGATTGGAGATGGTTGAGCAGTTGACGGCAGGGGCTATGGGGACGCTTGCGTCGGTAATCGACGAAATCGGAGCGGCCGCAGTCACTCGCGAAGACGAGGCGTACATGATCGGCGAGGGCGCGCTAAGGCGTCACAGGATTCCCTGCACTCACCGGCGTCATCTTGTCGAAGGTGGTGAGGTGCGCGACTATGCTGTGAGCGCCCCAATTATGTCGCTATGGCCATATAAGGAGAATGGCTTGGCTGCGGATGCGCCTGTCGAGATGGAGAAGCTGCTATGGCCAGCCAGGCGGTACCTCATTGGCCGAGTTGCTTTCGGTAAGTCTCAGTTGCAGCGTGGGCTGGAATGGTTTGAATACTCCATGTTCTTCAAGCGGCGTTATGAGGCAGTCCAATCGATTGCGTTTCCATTCGTTTCTACGCACAACCACTTCGTGTTGAACCGTGAGAAGCAGGTATTCATTCGCACCGCGCCGGTGATCAAGTTGCGGGAGGATGCGAGTGAGGAGGAGTACCTGCGGTTGCTTGGGCTGCTCAACAGCTCTACGGCTGGGTTCTGGCTCAGGCAGGTCAGCCACGATAAGGGGCGACCTGGTGCGGACGTAGCAGGAGCGGATGAACCTTGGGAGCACCGTTTCGAGTTCACGGGAACCAAAATGGAGGAATTCCCGATTCCTTCCGAGTTTCCCCTGCGGTTCGGTACTGCTCTGGACAGCCTTGCGCAGGAGCTAGCTACGACTAGCCCTTCCTCTATCGCATCCAACGGTGCTCCTAATGCGGCTTCGCTCCGTGAGGGCCGTGAGAAGTGGGAGGCCATCCGCGGCCGCATGGTTGCCATCCAAGAAGAACTGGATTGGCAGGTCTACGCTCTCTACGGTCTCCTTGACCAGGAGATCATTGCGTCCGCTGAGGACATCCCTCTGGTTTCCCCTCCCGAACGAGCCTTCGCTATCGTGCTGGCCCGAAAGAGGGAACGCGGTGAGATCAATACCTCATGGTTTGGACATCACAACCACAAGTTTGAGCCCATCACCGAGATCCCCGCCCACTGGCCCGCCCCCTACCGCGAGATCGTCCAAAAGCGCATCGACGTCATCGAGGCGAACCGGGCCATTGGCATGGTCGAGCGGCCCGAGTACAAGCGCCGTTGGGCCACCGATGGCTGGGACGCCCTCCAGGAGAAGGCACTGCGCTCCTGGCTGCTCGACCGTATGGAGAACCGCGACCACTGGTTCGACGAGAACGGCCAGCCCGCCATCCTCACTCTGGGCCGCCTCACCGACGCCCTCTCCCGCGACGATGACTTCGTCTCCGTGGCCAAGCTCTACGCGCCCCGCAAGGACCTGTCCAAAGTAGTCGCAGAGCTGATCACCGAGGACCAGGTGCCGTTCCTCTCCGCTCTGCGCTACAAGCCCTCCGGGCTGAAGAAGCGCGCCGACTGGGAAGAGGTGTGGGACCTGCAGCGCAAGGAGGACGCCGCGCCCGACGAGCCTGCCAAGCGGAAGATCCGGGACTCCATCCCCGTGCCGCCGAAGTACACCTCGGCCGACTTCCTGCGCCCCTCCTACTGGAAGGCGCGCGGCAAGCTCGACGTGCCCAAGGAGCGGTTCATCTCCTACGGGCAGACCAACGCCGCCACCCCCGAGCTGTACGGGTGGGCTGGCTGGGACCACAAGGAGCAGGCGCAGGCGCTGGCGACGTACTTCACCAACACTGCGCTGTCCACCGAGGAGATCACGCCGTTCCTCGCCGGCCTGCTGGAACTCCAGCCCTGGCTGTACCAGTGGCACAACGAGTTCGACATGCTCTACAGCGGCTCCCCGGCGGACTTCTTCGCCGGTTACCGCCAGACCAAGCAGGGCGAGCACGGACTCACGGACGACGACCTCCGCAACTGGCGGCCCCCAGCCGTAACCCGAGGCCGCCGCGCAGCAGCGAAGCATTGACTTGCTCCTCGGGCTGAAGCCCGAGGATTCTGGCCTTCCCGGCCGAACTCTGTGCCGCTACGCGGCACGGGGCCCGGTCGGGAATCCGTGGCTTCCTGTTTCTTCGCGCTGTGCCAGAACGGGTTCTGGTCTTACCGGTGCTCCGCAGGCCGATACCGCCAGTCCGGCGGCCGTCTTGACGTTGATCGCGGCGTTGTGGTCCCGGTCGTGGACGGCGCCGCAGGCGGTACAGGTCCACTCCCGCACGTTCAGGGGTTTGGGTCCGTCCTTGGCGCCGCAGGTGGAGCAGGTCTGGGAGGTCGGCTCGAATCGGCCGATCCTGACGAAGGTGCGGCCGTAGCGTTCCGCTTTGTACTCCAGCATGCCGATGAACGCCGACCATCCGGCGTCGTGCACGCTCTTGGCCAGCCTGGTGCGGGCCAGTCCCGCCACCGACAGGTCCTCCACGGCGATCCCTTGGTTCTCGGAGATCAGCTTCGTGGAGAGCTGGTGGTGGAACTCCCGGCGTGCGTCGGCGGCCTTGGCATGGGCGCGGGCGACCTTCAATCGGGCCTTTTCGCGGTTCTTCGATCCTTTTTGTTTGCGGGACAGTTCCCGCTGGGCCTTCTTCAGCTTTTTCTCCGCGCGGCGCAGGAAGCGCGGAGAGTCGATCTTTGTGCCGTCGGACAGGACGGCGAAGTGGGTCAGGCCGAGGTCGATGCCGAGGGCGCGGTCGGTGTCGGGCATCCGGGCGGCGTCGGTGGCGGGGTCGGTGTCGATGACGAAGGAGGCGAAGAACCTGCCGGCCGCGTCCTTGATGACGGTGACGGAGGTGGGGGTGGCGGGCAGGGCGCGGGACCACTTCACCTTCACCGCGCCGATCTTCGGCAGGCTCAGCCGTCCGCTGCCAGTGATGCTCCAGCGGGCGTTGGCGGTGAACCGGATCGACTGCCGGGCGTCCTTGCGGGACTTGAAACGGGGCGGGCCCAGCTTCGGGCCCTTGCGGGTGCCCTTGAGGGAGGCGAAGAAGTTGCGGTAGGCGGTCTCGACGTCCCGCAGCGATTGCTGGAGCACCACCGCCGAGACCTCGCTCAGCCAGGATCGCTCCACCGTCCGCTTGGCCTGGGTGATCAATCGCGTGGACAGCTTCCCGGCCGTCGGGAACGGCTGCCCAGCCTTGCGAGCGTCCTCGCGGGCACGGATCGCGTCGTTGAACACGACGCGGGCGCACCCGAACGCCTTCGCCAACGCCGTCTGCTGGCCGGTGTCCGGGTACAGGCGGAAGCTGTACCGAAGCTGCATGACGATCACCCTAGGTACCTCGAACGCGCACCGTCACCAGGAACATATGACCGACAAGTCACCGGTATCGGCGTCACAGCGTTGTCCGGTTCCGTCGGGCCCTATACGGCGACGCTCCGCGTCGCCATCATCAGATTCGCTTCACCCCCTGCCTGAAGGCCGTGGCACTGCGAATGGACCCCGGTAGCCAGGAGTAGATCGACATCCGTCGGTTCAGAGGTCACCTGGTGCGTGAGCGGGTGGCCCTTTGTCCGCACGTGCAGCTCCGCCCACACGGTCTTGCCCGGGGCTGCCGGGCGAGGGCTGACGCCCCAGTCGTCCGCCAGGGCGGCGACCAGAAGCAGGCCCCGGCCGGACTCGGACAGCGAGTCGGTTGCCGCTTGGGGACTGGTCGGAGGCCGTTTCTCGGCGTGGGTGTCGGTCACCTCGATGCGGACGATGGCGTCGGCCAGGGTGAGCCGGACGTGGAAGTCCCGGCCGGGGACGTGGCCGTGGCGCACGGCGTTGGCGGTGAGTTCCGCCGTGATGAGGGTGAGTGTCTCGTTGACCGGGGTCGTGTAGGCGAGGCCCCAGTCGTTCAGGCGGAGTGAGACGAGTCGACGGGCGAGACGGGCACCGCGTGGGGTCGATGTGAAGCGCATGGTGAACTCGCGTTCGAGTGCGAAGTGCTGTGACATATGCCCATTCGGGGGAGCTTCTGGCTTCATGGGGTCAACGGTCGCGGACTCTGCGTAGCGTTGAACAGGAGCGACGCCCTGACGGGTGCGGGCTGTACACGTCGTCGGCGCGCTTGTACATGATCTTGGGCGTGACCGGTTCGCGGGCTGCGCGTTGGGCGGGCGGAAGCCGGTGACATGGTTGTACGGGAGGTCCGCAGCGTGGACGACGAGGTTCAGCAGCCGGAGTACGAGGTCGGGACGGGCATGCTGTGCCTGTTCGGGCGGCAGTTGAAGCTGTTCAGGGAACGGGCAGGGCTGGACCGCGCGAAGCTCGGGTCGCTGACCGGGTACTCGCCCTCGACGATTGCGTCGTTCGAGCAGGGGAGACGTATTTCGCCGCCGAAGTTCATCGACCAGGTGGATGAAGTGCTGGGGGCAGGTGGGGTGTTGAGTGCGAGCAAGGAGGAGGTGGCTCGGGCTCAGTATCCGGCGTTCTTTCGGGACGCGGCCAAGCTGGAGGCCGAGGCCGTTGAACTCCATGTGTATGCAAACCAGGCGGTGCCCGGAATCTTGCAGACAGAAGAGTACGCGCGGGCAGTGTTCATTAACTGGCGCCCCCTGCTGCACGAGGACGTGGTCGAGCAGAGGGTGACGGCGCGCTTGGCTCGGCAGGAGATCTTCGGCCGGACGCAGTTGCCCACCATCAGCTTCGTCATCGAGGAGTCGGTCCTGCGGAGGCCACTGGGTGGATGGGGCGTCATGCGCGGGCAGTTGGAGCAGATCTTGCTCCATGGCCAACGGCGTAACGTGGAGATCCAGGTGCTGCCGACCGAGCGGGACGAGCACGCCGGACTGGCTGGTCCGTTCACCTTGATGGAGGTCAAGGAAGGGCGGAGGATCGCGTACGTGGAGGCTCAGCAGGACAGTCGCCTCTACACGGCGCGGAAGTCAGTGCGGGAGATCGAGGAGCAGTACGGACTCCTTCGGGCCCAAGCGCTCACTCCGCGCGAATCGCTGGCCTTTGTCGAGAAGTTGCTTGGAGAGAGATGAACTTCGAACAGCCTGTGCCTGAGTCGGCCTGGTTCAAGAGCAGTTACAGCAGCGGGGCAGGCGGCGAATGCGTCGAGGTCGCCGTCCGCCCCGCCAGGGTCCACGTCCGCGACTCGAAGGACACGACCCGCGCTGCCCTCGCCGTAGAGCCCACGGCGTGGACCGCGTTCGTCGGGTTCGCGGCCCTCTGACAGGGGCGGTACCGATCGCAGGGCCTTCCGGTAGGCGTGTGCTTGCCGAGGGCCCTGCGCATGTCCGCCCCCGCAGCACCTTCCGCAGCCCTGACGCCTTGCTCACCGGGTGCCGCGCCGACGCAGGCTGCCACGGCGATCAACGTCCGCTTTGAGGGGCTCGGTTCGCGACAGCGGTCGTCTTCCCGGGTGGATGATCGACATCGTGATGCACCCAGCCCGCACGCCACCGTCACTCACATAACGAGACCCCAACGGAGCTGACGCAGCCTGGCCCTTGGAGTGCAAAGTTACTGTAGGTTCCTGCTATGAAACAGGGCAAAGGGATCGAGAATCCCGAGTCGCGCTTCTCCGCGGTGCTGCTGGCGGCAGCAAAGCTTCCAGGTGTGCGGATCAACAGGGAGGCGTACCTCCGAAGTGCGCTGGCTCGTCACTGCTCCGAGGACGACATCCGAAAAGCGGTAGAGGAGTCTCCCGCTGCGGCGGGCATCCCTGTCGAGGTTCTCGACAAGGTGGCCAACGACTCCATCCGCTTCGAAACCGCGAAGGTCAGCGCTCTCTCCGCCGCAGCCGGCATACCCGGTGTCCTCGCTCTTCCCGCCACTGTGCCCGCCGACGTGGCCCAGTACTTCGGCCACATGGTGCGTATCGCGCAGAAGCTCGCGTACCTCTACAGCTGGCCCGATCTGTTCTCCGACGACGGCGATGACGTCGATGACGCGACCATGGGGGTGCTCACGCTGTTCTTCGGCGTGATGTTCGGCACCCAGTCGGCGAACGCCGCTGTGGGCAAGGTCGCGGGGATGATGGCGGAGCAGGCCGCCAAGAAACTGCCCCAGAAGGCACTCACCAAGGGTGTCATCTATCCGATAGTGAAAAAGGTCGCGGCGTACATCGGTGTCAAGATGACGAAGGATTCCTTCGCGAAGAGCGTCTCGAAGGCCATCCCCGTCGTCGGGGCCGTCGTCTCCGGCGGGCTCACCCTTGCGACCTACCTTCCGATGGCCAAGAGGCTCAAGAAGCACCTCTCCGACTTGGATCTGACGAAACCGTCGCACCGAGTTGTGCAGGGGGAAGTAGTGGAAGACCACGGCCCCTTCACCACAGCACACGCCGAACAGCGCGGCGCAGCCGCCACTGCCACCGTGGTGCAGGAGCCACAGCCCTGACGACGCAGGCGCACTCCTGCATGCCGAAGGAATGACCGCTGCGGTGGGCTTCTCGTCGTCGCCGGGGGCGGTGATCAGCAGGGCGTGGGGACTCGCTCGTCATCCCGCCCCGCTGATCACCGCGCACCGCGAGAATCCGTCGGAGCACCGGACACCCGGGGCGGGGGCAGGGCGACGATCTCCCGGTCGAAGAAATCGTGGAATCCCTCACCACGCTCATACAGCGCATCGAATCCGGCGTTCGTTTCCCGGATCAGTGAGCTGTCCGTGTACCGCTTTGCTCCGTCAGCATTTCCGTCCTCGTCGTACACGACCTCGTACATGACCACATCGCCGAGAATCACTACTTCTGGAACCAGTCGGGTCCGCTCGATGTTCGAAATATCGCGAGCGTCGAGAACCTTGATGTCGTCGCCCAGGTCCACGCGCACGCGCAGGACGAACAACTCCCATTGCACATAGGGCGTGACCGGGAATTCCACGACGCGGAGACGGCGGTGAGCGACGCCCAGTCGCGACGCCCGGCCGAGTTCCCGGGCGTAGTCCTCGCGCCTCTCGTCGGCCAGGGACAGAGCCCTCTCCCAGTCGCCGCCGGCGAAGGCCTCCCAGCTCGGGAAGCCGCGCTCCTTGAAGTGCTGGCCGCGCTCGAGCTTGTTGAGGAAGCCGATCCCGCTGGAGTAGACCCGGCCCAGGTCCGCGTGGTACGTCGGGCGGTCCAGGCGTTCAAAGGCGCCGTCGGGGAAGGAGTCAAACACTGGGGATGTCCGGTTTCGCCGCGATGAGCATGTTCCTGGGGATGACCACGAGGCGTTCGTCCGACCCGATCGAGACCCCGTCGGGCAGGTTCCTGCCGAGTGACTGGGTGAGGTCCCGGCCGATGACGGCGATGTCGCCGTTAGTGAGTTCCCAGATGTCCGGGCAGTCAGGGGTGCCGGTGGTGTTTCCCAGTTCCTGGGGTGTTTTTCCCAGGCGTTGTTTGAAGGTCGTGTCCGGATCCGCTTCCCATGGCCTGGCCATATTTCCCTCGCCCCCTCGATCGGTCGGGAGGCCTCACTGTAGCGTGCACATCGCCTGCCTGACCATGTGTCAGTCCCGGTCCGCGGGGGTATTGGCGAGGATTGATTCCTCCTTGTTCCCTGCTGCTCAGGGGTGGAATGATATTGATCGCACTGAAGATCACGCCAACACCTGACGGGTGACACTTTCCATCTGTGCTGTCGGAAAATCGGGTGAACGGAGGGGCGGCTGTGGACGCTGAAGTGGCTTTGCTCGCGCAGAGCGTGGGGACCACCTTGGTCGCGTTGATGGCGACCGATGCCTGGCACCATGTGCGTGACGGGATCACACAGCTCTGGCGCCGGACGCAACCCGAGCGCGCCGAGACCGTCGCCGCCGAGTTGGAGGCCGGCCGCGAGGACGTGCTGGCTGCCGCGGCCGCGGACGACCAGGAGACCCTGGACGAACTGCGGCTTCAGTGGCAGGGGATGGTGCGGCGGCTGCTCGTCGCCCGGCCGGCCGCCGTCGAGGAACTGCGCGCACTGCTGGACCAACTCGATCCCGGTGGCTCGGCCGCCCGGCAGATCACCCAGCACGCCACCGCGTCCGGTCAGGCCCGGGTCTACCAAGCGGGACGTGACCAGCACATCGCAGAGCGATGACGGGCGGGACGGACGGCCACGCCGAGGATCACGGACGTGTCTACCAGGCGCGGGGCGACCAGCACATCAGCGAGCACCACCACTACGGCGGTGACGGGCCGGAGCACGGCGGACCGGACTCGGTGCGACGCCCGGCGGTCGGGCGGCCACCCGTCGCGCTGCGCGACCGCGGTGAGGTGATGGAACGCCTGCGGGCGGGCGTCGAGGGGGAGCGCGGCGGCCAGGTCTACGTGCTGTACGGGATGGGCGGCTCCGGCAAGACGGCGGTCGCCTGCGCCCTGTTCCAGGAGGTCACCGCAGAACCGGGCCGGGTGGGCCTGTGGGTCAACGCCTCCGACCGCGCGAGCCTGCGCGCCGGCATGCTCGCCGTCGCCGCTGACCGAGGGGCGGGCGACGGTGAACTGCTTGCCGCACGCAACGGCCTCAGACCTGCCGCCGATCTCGTCTGGACGTATCTCGACCGTTCCGCCGAACCCTGGTTACTGGTCCTGGACAACATCGACGAGCCGGAGATCCTGCGGGACGGCGACTGGCTGCGCACCAGCCCGCGCGGCACCGTCCTGGTGACCACACGGCGCGCGGCGGCCCGGTGGTGGCCGGGCGCCGAGCTGCAGTACATCGGCGTACTGCCTCGAGAGGACGCCGCGCTCGTGCTGCGCGATCTCGCCCCGCACAGCGGTACGGCGGAGCAGGCGGCGCGGGTCGCGGACCGGCTCGGGCGACTGCCCCTCGCCCTCACCCTGGCGGGCGGCTTCCTCTCCCACCAGGTCATCGACCCCTGGACGATGGACGCTTACGGGGACCAGCTCGACGGAGGCGAACGGGTCCAGCTGATCGACCGGGGAGCCGATGCGCTGTCCGAAGCGGACCCCCGGCGCCTGGTCGGCCTGACCTGGCAGCTGACCCTCGACGCGTTCGAGGTGCGCGGACTGCCCGAAGCGGCGGCCCTGCTCAGACTGCTGGCCCGGTTCGCTGCCGAGCCGCTGCAGCTGACTCTGCTCAACCATGCCGGCATCGGCGCCGTGCTGCCTCGTGCCCGAACCGAGACAGCCCTCAGAGCCCTTCTCGACCAGTCGCTGTCCGAACTGGTCGACGCCGCCGGCGCGCGCTGCGTGCAGAGTCACGGCATCCTGCTCGACAGTGTCTCGGCGGCGACCCCCGCGGACCTGGTGCCCACCCTCGACGCGACAGCCGTCCGGCTCCTCGACGCGGCCGTGCCCGGCGTACCCGATGCGGGGCCGCACGATCCGCGACTGCGTCTGCTGGTGCCTCACGCGCTTGCCCTGCTGAGGCATATCGGCGAACCGTCCGCCGCCGACGCCCTGGCCGTCGCGATGCGGCTGGCCGTCGCCCTGCACCGGACCGGTGACTACCTCTCCGCCTGGGAGACCGCCCGAAACGCCACGTACCTCGCCCAGCGACACCTCGGCGCGGACCACCGTACGGTCCTCGCCGCCCGCTCCAGGGCGGGGCGGGCGCTGTTCCGGCTGGGCAGATACGCCGAAGCCGAGGCGGCGCTCCGCGCGGTCCGGGACGCCCAGGAGCGACTGTTCGGCGCCGACGACCCCGACACCACGGACAGCGGCTACGGGCTCCAGCTCGTGCTGGCGAACCTCGGCAGACGCGAGGAAGCCGTCGCGCTGCTCCGCGACACCGTCGCCGGGCGACGCTCGGCGCTGGGCCCCGCGCATCCGCTGACCCTGCGGGCCCGCGCCGGCCTTCTGGAGATGCTGCCCGCTGCCGACGTGGTCACCGAGGAAGGCGGCACACTGCTCACGCTGCCGTCGGAATGCGATCGGCTCCTCGGCCCCGACCACACCGTGACACTCGGCGCCCGGCACAACCACGCGTGGGCGCTGTACCTCCTGGGCCGCTTCGACGAGGCCGACCGTGAGATCCAGCAGGTGGCCGAGACGTATGTGCGGCGCTTCGGGCCCGAGTACCCGATCGTGCTCGCCGCCCGGCAACTCCTCTCCCGGACCCGGGCCGCGCTCGGACACGTGGAGGAGGGGATTGCGCTGATGACCGACGTCGTCGAGCGGCGGGAACGCGGCCTGGGCCCCGAGCACCCCTTCACGGTCGCGAGCCGGTACCTGCTGGACGCCTACCGGTCGGGGCGATGGCGGCCGTAGCGCTGACGACGGAACGGGGGCGGCCCGCACGGGCGGTGCGCGAGGACATACGGCACGGGGCCGATGGGAGTACCGATGTAGGGTGCTATGCGCAGGCCGTACGGGTGACGTTCAGTGCGAGGGGGACGAAGAATGCAGACGACGCGAACCCGTCCCACCTGACCCGGCCGACGCCGTGAGCGTCGTTCCCATCCGGTCACCGCACGACCGGTTCCGTCCTCGCCACCGGCCAGGGCCGCCGGTCCGTCGCACCGGCCGTCCCCACACCTGATCCCCGCCCCACCGCCTGGACCGGCCTCGGGCCCCGGCGGCAGACCCCCCACGACACCGAGTACGAGCAGCAGCACCGACCACCGTCAGGGAGAGCGAGACCCGCAATGGCCCAGCCGCCCCTCCTCCGCGATGTCATCGACATCAAGGAGTCCATCTCCACCTCGGACTTCGTGCTGTCCCTCGCCGAGGCGACGACGCCCGAGGGCGCCCAGCACGCGCTCAAGGACTACGTCGTCACCGAGCGGCTGCTGGAGAACTTCGACGAGGCGCTGGCGCTCATCAAGTCCTCGCTCGACGGGCACCGTTCCAAGGCGGCCTACCTGCACGGCTCGTTCGGTTCCGGTAAGTCGCACTTCATGGCCGTGCTGTACGCGCTGCTCAGCGGCGACCCGGCGGCCCGTGCCCGTACCGAGTTCGACCCGGTGCTGACCAAGCACGAGTGGCTGACCACGGACGGCAAGAAGTTCCTGCTCGTGCCGTACCACATGCTCGGCGCGAAGGCCCTGGAACAGCGGGTGCTCGGCGGGTACGTGCACCACGTCAAGAAGCTGCACCCGGAGGCCCCGACCCCGCAGGTGTACCGGACCGACTCCCTCTTCGCCGACATTCGCGCGCTGCGCGCCAGCACGGGCGACGAGGCGGTCATCCGCGGCCTGGGCGGCAGCGACGCGGACGACGGGGAGGAGGACGAGTGGGGCGAGGGCTTCGCCTGGACCCCGCAACTCCTCGACACCGCGCTCGCCGCCGAGGAGAACCACGAGGCGGGCGTCCCGCTCAACCTCACCAACCCCTCCACCCCGGCCGAACTGCGGGCCAAACTGGTCAACGACGCCGGCACCAACCTCCTCCCCGGCTTCACCCGGAACGCCGCCGAGGACGAGCACGGATTCATCTCCCTGGACGCAGGTCTGTCCGTCATCGCCGAGCACGCCAAGTCGCTCGGCTACGACGGCCTGATCCTGTTCATGGACGAGCTGATCCTGTGGCTGGCCACCCTCATCCACGACCAGAAGTTCGTGGCGCGCGAGGCCAGCAAGATCACGAACTTCGTGGAGGGCGGCGACGCCCGCCGCGCCATCCCCGTCGTGTCGTTCATCGCCCGCCAGCGCGACCTGCGCGAGCTGGTCGGCGAGGAGGTGTCCGGCGCGGCGGAGTCGTCCATCCAGGACACCCTGAACCTGGCCTCCGGCCGCTTCGACAAGATCACCCTGGAGGACCGCAACCTCCCGCAGATCGCCCACGCCCGCCTCCTCAAGCCCAAGGACACCGAGGCGGCCCAGCAGGTCGACGCCGCCTTCGAGCAGACCAAGCGGGTCGGCCCGCAGGTCTGGGACACCCTGCTCGGCTCGGAGAAGGGCACCACCGGCGCGGACGCGGAGTCGTTCCGGCTGACGTACCCGTTCTCGCCGGCGTTCATGGACACCCTCGTCCACATCTCGTCCGCGCTGCAGCGCTCCCGCACCGGTCTGAAGCTGATGGGCGAACTCCTCGCCGACCACCGCGACGAGATCCGCCTCGGCCAGCTCGTCCCCGTCGGCGACCTCTACCCGGTGATCGCCAAGGGCGGCGACAAGCCGTTCACCGACAGCCTGAAGGTCGTCTTCGAGGCCGCCGACAAGCTCTACAAGACCAAGCTGCGGCCCTACCTGCTCAGCTCGTACGACATCACCGAGGACGACGTCGAGCAGTACCGCAACCGGCCCGAGTCCCTCACCGACCCGAAGCGGCTGGGCGGCTGCCGCATGTTCGTCGGCGACAACCGGCTCGTGTGCACCCTGCTGCTGTCCGCGCTCGCACCCAGCGTGCCCGCCCTGTCCGAGCTGACCATCCGGCGACTCGGCGCGCTCAACCACGGGTCGGTCCTCGCGCCCATCCCGGGCGCCGAGGTCGGCATCATCAAGAACAAGGTCGCCGAGTGGGCGGCCAGGTTCCCCGAGATCAAGGAGACCGGCACCGACGCCAACCCCGGCGTCCGCCTCGAACTCTCCAGCGTCGACGTGGACTCCGTCATCGCCAACGCCCAGGTCAACGACAACCCCGGCAACCGGGTCGCGCTCGCCCGCCGCCTGCTGTCCGAGGAACTGGGCGTCGAGCACGGCCAGTTGAGTGACCAGCTCAATTTCACCTGGCGCGGCACCGCCCGCGCCGCCGAGATCGTCTTCGGGAACGTCGCCGACGAGGACGAGCTGCCCGACCACGACTTGATGCCGCAGGAGGAGGACCGCTGGCGCATCGCCATAGACCTCCCCTTCGACGAGGGCGAATGGGGCCCGGTCGAGGACGTCAACCGCATCCAGCGGCTGCGCGAGCGCCAGCAGGGCGAGCGGTCCCGCACCGTCGCCTGGCTGCCTGCGCACCTGTCCGCGCAGCGCTTCCAGGACTTCCGGCGCCTCGTCGTCATCGACAAGGCACTCGCCGACGAGCACCGCTTCGACACCCAGTACGCCGGCCACCTCAACGCCGACAACCGCAGCCGCGCCAAGGGCCTCCTGGAAACCCAGCGCGAGGCTCTGCTCAAGCAGGTCAAGGGCGCCTTCAAGCAGGCGTACGGACTCGCCCAGAAGCAGGCCGCCGACGTCGTGCCCGACTTCGACGACCACCTCGTCGCGCTGCCCGACGTCGACGGACTCACCCTGTCCTTCGGGCAGAGCCTGCGCGACGGCATCCGGCACGTCGCGGGGAAGCTGCTCGTCCACCAGTACCCGGCCCACCCCGACCTCGACCCCGATGCCACCGGCACCGCCGTCAGGCCCGCCGACACGAAGAAGGTGTTCACCCACGTCCGGGCCGCCGCCGAGGCACGTGACGGGCGGGTGGAGGTCCCGGCCGCCGACCGCAAGCTGATGCAGCGCATCGCCGGACCGCTGCGCCTCGGGCAGCAGAAGGAGGCGTACTTCGAGCTGTCCCGCTACTGGCCCGACCACTTCCGGCAGCTCGCACGCTCCCAGGGCGTCACCGGGGACCTGTCCCTGATCACGCTCACCGACTGGACCGACCAGCCCGACCCGCGCGGGCTGCCCGACTTCCTCGCCCGGCTCGTCGTCGCCGCCTTCGCCGAGATGGACGACCGGGTGTGGGTGCGCGGCGGCACCGTCCTCGACCCCGCGCCCGAAATCTCCGCGATCAAGGACCACGACGCGCTGCGCAGCCAGCCGCTGCCCGCCGAGTCCGACTGGGACACCGCACGGCAGCGCTTCGAGACGATCTTCGGGGCGAAGCCGCCCGCGCTGCGGCGCGGCCGGATGGTCAACCAGTTCGCCCGCCAGATCATCGAGGCCGCCCGCACCCACCGGGACCACGCGGCCGACCTGGTGCACCAGTTGGAGGCCCACGCCTCCTTCCTCGGCCTCGATCAGACCGCCGACACCGGACGGCTGGCCCTCGCCCGCCGCTCCCTGGAACTGCTGGACGCGCTGACGGCGGAGGCCGGCAAGGGCGCGGCCGGGGCGAAGAAGACCGTGGAGGCACTCGCCTCCTTCGACCTGGGCGAGACCAGCGCCGACCGGTACGGCACCTCCATCAAGAAGGCCCGCGCCGTCGCGGAGGCCGTCGCTTCCGCGCCCTGGAGCACCCTGGAGCTCGCCGCCGGGCTCGGCCCCGAGGGCGAGGCGCTGCTCGACTCGCTGCGCAACGTGGCCCGCGACGACCAGCGCACCGCTGATCTGCGCGACACGCTCGCCCGCAGCCAGCGCGAGGTCGTCGCCCTGATCAAGCGCACCCAGGCCGCCGCCACCCCGCCGCCCGCACCCGTCACGCCGCAGGACCGGGCCGACGACCTGCCTCTGAACACCCCGTCCAGCGACCCCCGCATCTCCTACACCCAGCCTCAGGAGACGCCCTCCCCGGCGAGCGGCGGCGGTACGGCACGGAAGTCGGGGCGTCGCAGCACGACCGTGGGCCAAGCCGCCGCCGACCTCCAAGCGGAGCTGGCCGAACTGGCCGCCCGCCACCCGAACGCGACCATTGAGATCACCTGGCAGGTCATCGAATGACGGACACCGCCACCGCCGTACCGGGTGCGGTGCGGCTGAACACCGCGACCGTCACCCAGTACCTGTCCTCCCAGACGCATCTGGCCTCCTCCCTGACGGGGGAGGAGCAGGGGCGGCGCCGGGTCGTGCTGCTGCGGTCCGCACCCCAGTGGGACGGCCCCGCCGAACCCGTCTGGGGCGAGGGCAGCACGGCCAGCGTCGCGGTCGCGCCGTCGCCGCTCGCCGTCCACGAACTCGTCCTGGATCACCTGGCGGGCCGCCGTCCCGGCTCCGCCGTCCTGGTCGTCCTCACCGACCGCGAGCAGCACGAACTCGACCCGGCGATCCTCGCCCGCGTCCACAAGCTGCGCATCGACACGGTCGACAGCTGGGACGTCGTCCGCGAGGCGTTCGGCGCCCGGCAGATAGATCCCCGGCTCAAGGACGTCAACTGGGCCGCTGAGGCACTCCTCGACGCCACTCCGCCGACCCAGGGCGGCTGGCCGCCCGTCCCCGGCGGCTGGCTGTCCCGCCAGTACGCCCTCACCGCGCTTGCCCAGCGGCGCCTGCGCCTGGGCCGCTACGACACCGAGGGCGGCACGCGCCGCCCCGGCGACGACCGGCTCGACGCCCAGGCCCTGCTGCACTGGTCGACCCGGCCCGGCGCCCCCGAACGGCTCCTCGCCCTGCGCGGCCCCGAACGCTCCGGACTGGCCGCCTTCCTCGGTGAGGAGGACCAGGCGGGCCTCGCCGGCCGCGCCCTGCTCGCCCTCGTCGACGCCGAACGCGGCGCGGACGCCGCCGCCTTCGGCCTGGTGTGCGCGGCCCTGTGGCAGCACGCCGAGCCCGCTCCCGAGACCTACCGGGCCCGGGGGCGGGCCGAACGCTACTTCGGCGACCAGCCCCCGGCGACCGGCGACCAGCTCGACGTCCTGGTGACCGTCTTCGGCCGGGCCGCCGAGGAGTACGTGGCCACGCTGCTGGCGGCCGGACACCGCACCGGAGGCACCGACGCCGACCAGGCCCGCGAGGCACGCCGCACCACCGGCATCGTGCTCGACCGGGCGTCCGCGCTGGCCCGCCAGTTCGGCGCGGAGGAGGCCGTGGCTGCGAGTCCCGTCCTGCGCGGCGGACTCGAAGCCCGGTTCACCGCCGTCGGCCAGGCCATCACGGCGGGCGACACGACCGCGGTGACGGACGCGGTCCGCCGCCTGGAGGACCACCGGCTCGCCGCCGAGTCGGAAGAGTCCGCCCGTGTCGAACGCGCCCGCATGGGCCAGCGCCTCGCCCGCTGGCTGGCCACCGACCCGCCCGCCGACGCCCCCACCGTCGCCGACGCCATACAGCGGCAGGTCGCCGAGACCGGCTGGGCGGACCTCGCCCTGGAGCACATCGAGGCCGGCGGCGACCCGGACCCCGTCCTCAAAGCCGCTTACGACACCCTCGGCACGCGCGTCCGGGACCGCCGCCGGCAGATCGACGCGTCCTTCGCGCGCTCCCTGGCCTCCTGGACACAGGCCGGCACCCAGCCCGGCTCCATGCTCACCGTCGAGACCTTCCTCGACCGCGTGGTCGGCCCGGCCGTGCGGCGCGGGGAGGAACGGCGGGTGCTGCTGCTCGTGCTCGACGGCATGAGCGCGGCCATCGCGAACGAACTGGGGGAGGAACTGCGCCGCTCCTGGGCCGAGTTCGACCCGCTGCCCGAGGGCAGCGCTCCGCGCCGCCGGGCAATGGCCGCCGCCCTGCCCACCGTGACGGCCGTGTCCCGCACCTCGCTCTTCGCGGGCACGCTGATGAAGGGAACCCAGGCCGACGAGAAGCGGCTCTTCCCCGCGCTGAAGCTGTGGGGCGGGGCCCGGGCCGCCGTGTTCCACAAGGACGACCTGCGCACCGAGACCGCGGGCGACACCTTCGGCCCGGCGCTCACGGAGGCACTGGACGACGGCAGGACCCACGTCGCCGTCGTCCTCAACGCCATCGACGACCGGCTCGCCAAGGAGCAGAAGCTCGGCGACGGCGCCTGGCGGATCGACGACGTGCCCGGCCTGCGGGATTTGCTGCGGGTGGCGGCCACCCAGGGCAGGGCGGTCGTCGTCACCAGCGACCACGGCCACGTCGTCGATCGGCACGGCACGAAGGTCGACACCGCCGCCGACCCCGCGTCCGCCCGCCACCGCCTGCCCGGCGGCGGCCCGCTCGCGGAACGCGAGATCGCCCTGTCCGGGCCGCGCGTGGTCTGGCCCGAACCCGGGGCATCCGTCGTCGCCCTGTGGGACGCCGACTCCCGCTACACCGCGCTCAAGGCCGGTTACCACGGCGGGGCGTCGCTCGCCGAGGTCACCATCCCGGTGCTGGCCTTCCTGCCGTTCGGCGCGGAGCCGCCCAAGGGGTGGCGGGAACTGGGCGACCAGCGGCCGGCCTGGTGGGCTCCGGAGGAGGCCGGCAAGGCACCGCTGCCGGACGAGCGCGCCGCTCGACCGGTGGCTGCAACGGCTCCCGCTCCCAAGAAGCCGACGGGCAAGGCCAGGAAGGAGCAGGCAGAGGTCGCCCGGATGCACGAGGCGCTCTTCGACGTGGCGCTGACGGCCGGGGGAGACGACGCCCTCCTCACCCCGACCGTCGTCTCCCGCACCGAGACGCTGGTGACGGCACTGCTCGACTCGGAGACGTACCAGGCGCAGCTCGGCGGACTGGCCCGCAAGCCGCAGCAGGATCAGGTCCACAAGGCGCTCGCCGCCCTGCTGGACGCGGGCGGCACCCTGCCCGTCACCGCGCTCGCCCAGCGCGCCGACATGCCCGTCACCCGGAGCGACGGCTTCGCCGCCGTTCTGCGGCAACTCCTCAACTACGACGGCGTCCAGGTCCTGGAGACCTTGCCGGACGGTCGTACGTTGCGGCTCCACGAGGCTTTGCTGCGCGAGCAGTTCGCCCTCGGAGCGGGCTGAGGACACGGTTCCGGGTGCCTCCAGAGCTTGTCCCGGAGGCACCCGGAGCATGGTCCGTCGTCAGACGGCGATCTCACCCGCGCAGGAGGTGAACGCGGCCCACTGCTCCCGGAGGGAGGCCGGCACCGCTCCTGCCTGCGCCTTCGAGTCCCGGACATGGACGGTGCCGGGCGCGATGGCGACGGCTCACGACGCGAACGCCCGCAGCACCTTCGCGAAGGTCGTCAGCTCGTCGGTCATCTCCGGCGGAAGCGGCTTCTCGTCGAAGTGGGCGATCCGGTTACGGATGTCCTTCACCCGCTTCAGCAGGCCGACGAACTGCTCCCGGGGCATGTTCGGCCACTTCAATGCCTCCCAGTTGCGGTCGGCTTGCTCGGCGAAGGACTGCTTCGTCTGGTCGCCGTCCAGGAGCCTCAGGTAGTCGCCGAACATGAGGTCCGACACCTGGCCGGTGCGATGCTCCGGTTTCTTGTTCGTCTGGACCGCCTTGATGGCCTCCGTGTCCAATGCCGAGCCCAGACAGCGGCGCAGCAGCGACTCGATCTCGCCCACGATGAAGAAGGGCCGCGCCGCCCCCTCGAAGCGCTCCGTGACGTCCGCGGCGGTGACGGTGCCCGAGAGGCAGCCGTCGTCGCCGCGGACGAGCAGGTAGCCGTGCTCGC
This sequence comes from Streptomyces cathayae, assembly GCF_029760955.1. GTDB lineage: Bacteria > Actinomycetota > Actinomycetes > Streptomycetales > Streptomycetaceae > Streptomyces > Streptomyces cathayae. Next base: position 1,005,674 of record NZ_CP121682.1, on the reverse strand, counting down.
GGACGACCGGAAGGGCGGTGAAGAACTCCTGGCGGGCGTCGGCGACGGGCAGGGAGTCCTTCTCCATCGCGTTGTCCAGGGTGGCCGGCTTCCCCGCCTCGTACATCTTGGCCACGGACCCCCAGGTGACGACCCCGTGGACCTGCGCCATGCCCGTGGTCACCGGGACCTGGGAGAGGCCCTTCGTACGCATGAGGAAGGTCGTCTGGGACAGCGGAGTGCCCGGGCCCACGGACACGACACCGCGCCGGGCCGACGGGATGTCGCCGAGCAGTAGCCGCTGCGGCAGGGCGTGCGAGGGCAGGGCCTCGTCCGTCGTGTCGGCCTCGTCGCCCGCACCGGTCGGCGCCCGCTGTGCGGGAACGGACGCCAGCGGCACGACGTCGACGGTGCTGCGCAGACCGCAGACGGCGAAGTCCGGCAGCGTGGTCAGCCCGGCGTCCGTGAACGCCTGCGAGATGCGGTGCACCGTCCGATGGTCGCGGACCCTGACCTGGAACAGGTCGAGGATCTCCTGCACGGACACGGTCCTGCCCTTGAGCGAGGCGACGTCCCGCTCGTGAGACCTGGTCGTCATCGGACGTCCGCCTCCGGCAGGTCGCGCAGCATCGTCTTCTTGCCCATGGCGGAGTGCACCAGCTCCTGCAACTGCTTGGAGCGGTCACGGTAGAAGCGCTCGTAGTCGTTCTCGCGCAACGCGTCCGGATCGATCAGATGGGTGGACAGGACGTCGTCGAACCACTCGGGACGCATGTCGGACGCGGCGATCATCGTGGACAGGTACGACGACGGCGCCCCCGTCATGTCCATCGCCGCGCGGTAGGACAAGGGGGTCTTGTTCACGATCGACCCCGTTGGCAGGCCCTCGCTGTTGCCCCGCCGGAACCACGCCGTGGGGAAGATCTGCCGGATGTCCACGCCGTACTCGTCCAGCCTTCCGGGGCTGAGCGGAGCGTCCGTGTGGTGCCAGTCCACCGCCCCCTGCTTGACCAGCAGGGCGTAGATCCCCTTGTAGGCGGCACTGTTGCGGGTGCTGAGGGTGTCGAGGCGCTCGGCGAAGAAGAACGCCTTCGTGACCGTCTCGGGCGCCCTCTCGTCCTGCGCGATCCAGGGGACGAGCTGTTCAACGTCCTTGGTGAAGCGCGTCTCCGTGGAGCCGCCGTACATCTCACCGAGCACCCCGCACCAGTACCACTGCTCGATCTTCTCCTCCGCCCCCAGACCGTCGGTCGCCGTGTCGAGGATGGCGCGGACGGCCGCGAGCGGCACGAGCTGCGTCTTGTACGGCAGGTCGGCCGGACGGACGATGCACTGCCGCTCCAGGAAGTCGCCCACCCAGGCGAAGGCGTCGGCGAGCTTGGGCGCCAGGCGGACGAAGTCGGCGAGGGGCAGGTCCAGCAGGTCGCGGCGCTTGCAGGAGACCGTGGTCCCGACGCGCTCCTGCTTCCGCTCCCAGGTGCGCACCAGCGCGATGGCCTGCAGGAAGTCGATGCTGCTCAGCCCGTTCTCCAGGCCGCTCTCGACGCGGCCGAAGACCGGGTACTTGCTCGCCAGGGCCTGCTTGATCTCCTGCCACACCATCGGGAGCTGGTAGTAGTCCCCGGTCCGCTCCACGTAGTCGCGGTCCCCGGCGTACGTGGCGGTGAGCAGTTCGAAGACGTTCAGCGGCACGCCGCCCGTGTTGACCCGCTCGAACACCGCGCAGACGGCGTCCATGGAGGTGGAGGCGGCCAGCCGGATCATCGGCACCTGGAAGGCGCGGACCTGCTGGAGCACGGCCTCGTCGAACTGGCCCCACAGGTCCCAGTTCCGGTCCTCGTCCGCCTTGATGTACGCCTTCTTCCACTCGTTGACGCGCTGGGCGTCGAAGACGAAGTGGAGGGGGAAGAGGCCGGCCGAGCACTCGGCCTCGGTGGTGCTCAGATCCAGCACCACCGTGCGGTTGAAGTCCGTCCGCAGCACCTTGTCGGCCGGGACGGACACGATGGCTTCGTCGCGGTCCGCGGACTGCCCCACGGCCTTCGCGATGTCGACGTAGTACCACCGCTGGATGGGCTTGCCCCGGGCGTCCGCCGTCTCCACCGGGGCGTCCTGCCACAGGGACTGGAAGAGCGAGGTGAGACGCTGCTGCCCGTCCAGCAGGAGGAGGTCGGCCTCCGGATCCCCGTCCGGCCGGGCACCGGTGAGGGTCCGGGAGCGGAACCGGGTGGCGCCGCCGGTCTGCAGCGTCATCACGACACCGAGCGGGTAGTCCAGCGTGACCGTCGCGATGATTGCCCTGATCCGGTCGTCGTCCCACTTCCAGTTCCGCTGGAAGTCGGGCAGTTGTAAGGAACCCGAGGCGACGTCCGCCAGCACGTCCTTGAGCTTCACGTTGTCGAGGGCCGCCATGTGACTCCACTTCCCACCCTGTCGCCTGTACGCAGAGTGATTCCAGCAGTGCTCTGTGGTAACCGTCAACTGTTTCGCCGGTGAAGCCAGGGGCAGCCTGCTCCCGACAGGCCGCCCCTGGAGCCGCTACGCGTCGCGCTTCACGTGGTTGAGCACGTTCATTCCCGCGCTGACGACGGCGATGAACGCACCACCGCTGCTCGTGAGGGTCATCAACGGGCTGACACCGCATGCCATCGTCGTGATGGCAGTGCCGAGCGAGATCACACCGGACGTAAGAGCGACGATGATGATGTCGCGGGCCGGGTGGTGACACGACTGAGGGGTCGAGTTGGTCGACACCGTTCCTCCATTGACTTGTTGGCTCGCTTGAGAGAAAAGGGCACACCTCACCTGTGTGAGGTGTCGGCTTCTCCCAGCGATGCGCAGACGAGCTCTACGGAGCCCGCAACCAGCCGCTTGCTGGTAAGAGTGCGCACGCCCAACGAGTCAATGTGTCCTCCGGGAAGACGGATGCCGGTTGTGCGCTCATTCTGTCGCCAACGTGTTGGGTGGACCACGTACCTTCCGTAGGTGGTCGATTTCCGTCGACGCGCCGTCGCCGAGTGGTCTGAATTTGGACGAGTGTGATCGGTTTGAGGGTATTCATGGCTTTGCGGCGTCACGTAACGCCGGGACCCGTGGGACGGCAGCGCTCTCGTCAGGACTGCTCCTGGTCCTGCACACCAGCTCTCCTGGAGATGGAACACTGGCAGACGTGAGCACCACCGGATCCAAGCGCCCCGCCCAGGTGAGCGCCGCCCGCCGCCGTACCGTCATCGACGCCCTGCGCCGCGGGGCCGTACCCGAGAGCGGACTTGACCTGCTCGCCACCGGGCTCGACCGGTTCGAAACAGCCCTCGACGCGGAACTGGACGCCGTCGCGTCCGGTGGGTCCGTGTTCAAGGCCGTGCGCGGTGAGTACGGGTCCGGCAAGACCTTCTTCACCCGCTGGCTGGGGGAGCGGGCCAAGCGCCGCAACTTCGCCGTGGCCGAGATCCAGATCTCGGAGAACGAGACACCGCTGCACAAGCTGGAGACCGTCTACCGGCGGCTGACCGAGCGCCTCACCACCTCCAGCTTCCCGCCCAGCGCCCTACGCCCGGTCGTGGACGCCTGGTTCTACGCCCTGGAGGAGGACGCCCTCGCCGCCGGTGCGACCGAGGAGGAACTGCCGGAAGAGGTCGAGAAGCTGCTCGTCGCGCGGCTCGCCGAGGTCTCCCGGCACGCCCCGTCCTTCGCCACCGCACTGCGCGGCTACCGTGCCGCCCTCGCCGACGGCGACGAGGCGACCGCCGCCGCTGTGCTGGCGTGGCTGGGCGGCCAGCCGCACGTGGCCGCCGCCGCGCGGCGGTCCGCCGGAGTACGTGGGGACCTCGACCACTTCGGGGCGCTCGGCTTCCTGCAGGGCCTGCTCACCGTGCTGCGCGACTCCGGGCACACCGGTCTCTTCGTCGTCCTCGACGAGGTGGAGACGCTGCAGCGGGTCCGCTCCGACGCCCGCGACAAGGCGCTCAACGCGCTGCGGCAGCTCATCGACGAGGTGCACTCCGGCCGCTTCCCCGGCCTGTACCTCGTCATCACCGGCACACCCGCCTTCTACGACGGCCAGCAGGGCGTGCCGCGACTGGCCCCGCTCGCTCAGCGGCTCGCCACCGACTTCACCACCGACCCGCGCTTCGACAACCCCCGCGCGGTGCAGATCCGGCTGCCCGGCTTCACCCAGGAGTCCCTGGTCGGCCTCGGCATCACCATCCGGGACCTGTACGCGGACGCCGCCGCGTCACCCGAGCGCGTGCGGACGGTCGTCGACGACGCCTACGTCGCGGACCTCGCGCGGGCCGTCGGCGGGGCGCTGGGAGGGAAGGTCGGGGTGGCGCCCCGGCTGTTCCTGAAGAAGCTCGTCGGGGACGTGCTTGATCGCGTGGACCAGTTCGACGACTTCGATCCCCGGCAGCACTACAAGTTGACCGTCGCGAGCAGTGAACTCACCGACGTGGAGCGGAACCTGGCCGCCACGGTCACCGGCGGTTCCGCGTCCGCCGACGACATCGACCTGGAGCTGTGATGGCGGACGCCGACGGCCCGGCCGGGACGGAAGCGGCCGGGGAAGGGTCTGACGTACTGGACCGGCTCGACCCCGTCGTCCTGCACCACATCGTCAACACCCTCGGCTGGCCCGACCTGCGCCCCCTTCAGCGGGCGGCGATCACCCCGCTCATGGACGGCGAGGACGCCGTGCTGCTGGCGCCGACGGCGGGTGGCAAGACCGAGGCGGCCTGCTTCCCGCTGCTGTCGGCGATGGCGGAACAGCGGTGGACCGGCACCTCGGTGCTGTATCTGTGCCCGCTCAAGGCGCTCCTCAACAACCTGGTCGGCCGCGTCGACACCTACGCCCAGTGGCTGGGGCGGCGGGCGGCACTCTGGCACGGCGACACCAAGGAGTCGCAGCGGCGGCGCATCCGTACCGAGGCGCCGGACATCCTGCTGACCACGCCCGAGTCGCTCGAGGCCATGCTGATCGGCGTCAAGACCGACCACGCGCGGCTGCTGGGGAACGTACGAGCCGTCGTGGTCGACGAGGTGCACGCCTTCGCGGGCGACGACCGGGGCTGGCACCTGCTCGCTGTGCTCGAACGACTGGAGAGGATCACCGGCCGGCCCATCCAGCGGATCGGACTCTCAGCGACCGTCGGCAACCCCGGGCAGTTGCTGCACTGGCTGCAAGGGGCCGGTGCCGGGAGTCGCCTCGGGCAGGTCGTAGCTCCGGGTGTCCACCTGCCCGCCACCGGTGCGGCCGCACACGGAGAGCCGGCCGCTGCGAACCCGTCGCCCAGGCCCGCCGGCGAGGTGGAACTCGACTACGTGGGCTCCCTCGACAACGCCGCCAAACTCATCGCCGCCCTGCACCGGGGAGAGAAACGCCTCGTCTTCTGCGACTCGCGTCGCCAGGTCGAGGAACTGGGCGCAGCCCTGCGGGCCCGCGAGGTGACCGTCTTCCTGTCCCACGCCTCCCTCTCCGTCGACGAACGCACCTGCTCCGAGCAGGCGTTCGCCGAGGCACGCGACTGCGTCATCGTCTCCACGTCCACCCTCGAACTCGGCATCGACGTCGGCGACCTGGACCGTGTCATCCAGATCGACTCCCCGGCCTCCGTCGCCTCGTTCCTGCAGCGCATCGGCCGTACCGGCAGGCGCCCCGGCACCGTACGCAACTGCTTGTTCCTCACCACCCGCAAGGACACACTGCTGCAGGCGGCCGGGTTGTTGCTGCTGTGGTCGCGGGGCTGGGTCGAACCGGTCATCGCGCCGCCCGAGCCGCGCCACCTCGTGGCCCAGCAACTCCTCGCCGTCACCCTGCAACAGCACAAGCTCGGCGACCAGCTCTGGGAACAGCAGTGGAACGGCCTCGCCCCCTTCGACCGGTCCGCCGCCCCGATCCTGCGCCACCTCACCGAGGAGGGCTTCCTCGACAGCGACGGCGGCATGCTATTCGTCGGCCCCGAGGCGGAACGCCGTTTCGGTAAGCGGCACTTCATCGAACTCACCGCGTCTTTTACCGCGCCGCCGCAGTTCACCGTGCTGTCCGGGCGCACCGAGATCGGCCGCACCGACCCGAGCGTGCTCACCGAGGAACGGCCCGGCCCGCGGCGCCTGCTGCTCGGCGGACGCAGCTGGCAGGTCACCTACATCGACTGGCTGCGCAAACGCGTCTTCGTCGAACCCGCCGACGGCGGCGGCGTCGCCAAGTGGATGAACGGCGGCATCGTCAGGCTGTCGTACGCCCTGACCCGCGCCATGCGCGAGGTGCTGCTGGGCGCGAACCCGTCCGTCTCCCTCACCAGGCGCGCCGAGGCGTGCCTGGCCGAGCAACGCGAGAACGACTCTCCCGACACCGTGCACCCCGCTGGCACCCTGATCACGCGCGTCGGCAGCGACGTGCGCTGGTGGACCTGGGCCGGCTACCGTGCCAACGCCACCCTCGCCGCCACCCTCCAGCAGGTCGCCGACCCTCTGCAGCGCCCCACCGACTGCTGGCTGCGCCTGCGCGAGGACCTCACCCCGGCCGACTGGCGCGCGGCCCGCGAGAAGGTCGGCGAGAGCCTGGTCCTGCCCGACGTGGACCCCCGCGCCGTACGCGGCCTGAAGTTCTCCGCCGCCCTCCCGGAACGCCTCGCCGTCGCCACGGTCGCGGCCCGGCTCGCGGACTTCGAAAGTACTCGCGCGGTGTTGTCGGAACCCGTGCGTCTCGTCGGCTTGAGTAACTCCTCCTGAAAACCAAGGTACTTGTTCCATCTCCCTTGTCTTGAGGAACGAGGCTGACACCGGCCCCTTTCGTCGTCGCGGTGTGGACGGAGTCGGCCCCAGGCCGGGTGCGAGGGCGGCCAGCAGGTCGACGGCCTCGGTGACGTATCGGTAGACGGCCGTGGTTCCGACGCCGAATCCGGCCGCGAGCCGGGCATTTGGGTTGCCCCCGGCCAGAGGCTGGGGGAGTGCAGACCACCTGCAGGTGGGCGGGTATGAGGAGGGCTTGACGACCGGCGCTCAGCCGCTGCAAACGAGAGGCCATCACACGATGATGCCGCCGCAACTACTGGGCGAGGAAGTGGAGAGCGGAGCTGGACACGTCGAGACCGGACAGGCAAACAAGCACGTGAAGCCTCTGGTGGAGACGGTCCTCTTGGTCGAGACCCCATCCACCAGAGGCTTCACCACATTGTCAGCCCAACCGTCAAACTTCGCTCTCAAACGCGGTCTCAGAGTGAAGATGGAAAGAGTTCACTCCGCAACCCGGGGGCGATCACGCCACAGGCACCAGCTGCAGGTCGATCTTCCCCTTGTCGTCAGCGAGGACGTCAACGGTCACCTGCAGACGCATCTCGCCCCATGCGGCAAATCCCCCCGCTTCCAACAGCATGACGCCCTCAGGCATTCCCACCTCATCACGTATGTGCGAGGGAATCGCACTGTCGGTCACATGCATCCACAGGCTGAAGATTCCACCTGCCTCGGACAGGCTGTCTGACAGATCTGACATTTCCGTGATGTGATCGCGCGCGGCCTCATCAACGCGCTCCGGGTTCGCCATGCCGGTACGCCCCATGTCGTAGGACTTGCTGTAGCTGACCACACCGAAAAGCTCTCCGGCGGACGCGGACTCCGGTAGCTGCACCATGAAAGACCCACCTGAAGCACCTGAGTGGTGCAACATCACCGTGAATCCGTCCCGGACCAGCAGGGCGCACAGGTAGTGACCGAACAGGTCCTTGTCCAGTTCCGCGGCGACAACCTGCCGCGCCCCTAGTGCAAGGTGCCCCGACGAGTTGTCCGGCAGGGACTTGAACCCGAACCCAGTGATGCGGCCGACGGCCTTCGTCCCGGGCGACGGTGTCAACTCGTACTCGATGATCAGCGACAACCCCTCGCGGCACCACCGGTCGAGCACGTCCAGATCGACGAGGAACACGTGCTGCTGCCGAGCGATTTGGGCGCGAATTGTGCTGTCGAGCGGGAGGGTGGTGACCATGAGCCTGTTCGCGTACACAGAAAGGTCCACCGTCGTGTAGTCCGTCTCCCCGGTGAAACGGAGGAGGGTTGCATCGACTTCAACCTTAAAGTGCGGCATGGGCGCCCCTGGAGCGAGCCATCCCCCGGCTATGGGAACGACTACACCGTCATGAGTGTGAAGCTTCCTCCACAGGTCTTCGTCGAAGAGTTCGGAGAGCTCTCGCAAGGCCTCCTCCTGGCCGATGGAGGCGCTCAAGCATGTCACTGAGAGTGGCTCGAATTCCTCGCCGCTTTCGGATTCGAGGACTTCGATGTCAGGGTGTTTCGCCCAATAGGCGGTCACGCCCTGGAAGCCGTTGGCCATTATTGTTCGGGAGCGCGAGGGATCGAACCCGTCACGGATCAGCAGGCAGGCCACCAGCAGGTCCAGCTGCTCCTTGTCCAGGTCTGCCAGGAGCTTGCGCCGCTCGTCGCTTGACAGTTCGAGGTCGGCGACTGCTGCGATGGTGGCGGCCTTGCCCGCTACCTCACTCATCACCGCTTCGCCGGCTTCGATGCTCCGCTGGATCTTCTTCCGCTTCTTGACCAGTTTCTTCTGTTTCTTCTTCTCCTTCTTCTGCCTCTCCCCCTCAGCCCGCGCTTCGCGCTCATCCTCGGCTTCCGGGGACATCGCACGTTCCATCAATTCGGCCGCGTAGCGGTTCGCGGGCGCAATCATCCCGTCTGCGGGAGAGTAGGTGAAACAGCCGACATCCAGCCGGTCCGCAGCAGTGATCGCGGCAGCGGTGTACCCGGAATTAGCGAAGAAGAGCATCTCGCCATCGTTCAAACCGCGTGCCCCGAAAAGTTGCTGTATCAGGTTGGGTGGAATGGTCTTCCCGTGGAACTTCACCTGGCCATATATTCCCGGGCCAGCTATGTCCAATCCCCCGTCGGAGCCATCGCGGGTCGGTTCCGCCTGTGGAAATCCGAGCCACCTGACCCACGTGAGCGCATTGTGTTCCGCCGCCTGCCAGTCGGGCACCGGGCGGGGAGCCGGAGGCGCGTCGGGCCGCATCCCTCTGTCCGATGTATCTTCTTCTGCCGTGGTGTCGGCCTGGTGGAACATGACCACAACGCCCCTTCGTAAGTGAAAGTTTGGTAAATGAAGTGTAGTCATCAGGTGTAGCAGTGAAATCTTCAGGGGTTCCCGTCCGCGCCGACGCGGGCGCTGCGTGCAACTGCGGGATGCCATGGGTCGCGTCCGCAAGGATGAGGAGCAACCGTGGGGATCGCATGACTCGATGCGCAGGGCAACGAAGGCAAGGGTGAACCGGCGCTTGAAGTTCCCCTTCTGGGCTGGACAGTCTGATACCGGGACGACAGGCCCCGAAGGAAGCAGCTCCAGGCAGTGGGCCTTTCCCAACCCGGCAGTTGGGCTGAAAAGGTGGGGAGCCCTTGGTGGATGGGTTTTCGACCAGCCGAGGTGAAGCGAGGATTGCTCCTGCTGTGCAGCCATGACGAAGAGCGTCGACGCGAAGAGCACGGCGCAATGGGTGGCGCGCTGTGGGAGCGGAATCCCGGCTGTACGAGCATTCGTACGGTTTCTGGAGGTCTGTCAACTCTGGCACGCCACCGCTGAATGGGACTCCCGAGACACGCTCGTCCGCGTCCGGCGCGCAGGTTCCCGCTCGTACCGGGTACTTCCCGCGCTGTGCGGCGGGCGGGAAGTACCCGGTGAGCGGAGGGTTCATCAAGGGCTGCTGACCGGTCAGTGAGCGACTGCTCCGCTTGCGCGGGTTGTCGGGGCGTGACCGGCCTGCTCCTCGACTCGACGAGCGACCGTCACCCGGCGGTATCCGCCACCGGGACGAGCCCTGACGGGCTCATGGTGACCAGCCCGCGAGTGATCAGCTCCTCGACGTCCGTTTCGAACGCGGCCCGGATGTCCGGCCCCAGACGCAGCCACCCGAAGAACCGGGCCGTTTCCCGGGCCAGCTCCTCGCGGCGCATGCCGGGTGACTCCGACAGGACGCCCAGCAGGGCGACCTGGCGCTCCACCGGCGGCACCTGGAAGACCTTCTTGCGGTCGAAGTCCGGGCTCGGCGTCCGGGCCACCGTCACGTCCCGTCCGGGTACGTTCCAGACGGTCCCGGACCGAACCGCCTTCTTCATCCGGCGCAGTCGTACCAGAGCATCACGGACACTGTTCTGCACGACCTGACCCGAGCGGTCGAGCAACCACGCGCTGCGGACCCGGCTGATCAGCACGTCCTCCTCGATGGGACCCTCCGTCGTGATGATGTGGTGCGCCACTTCGGCCACCACCGTCCGGGCGTCGGGGTCGCGGAGATCGACGTCCTGGAGCCCGGCGGCCGTGCACAGGGCATCCTTCAGGTCGTACAACTCCTCCCAGCTCAGGGCGCGGTACGGCCGGCTCCACTCGGAGCGGTCGGATTCGGTGACCGGAACGATGGTTATCTCCGTCGGCGCCTTCTCGGGCACGGGAACCGGAGCGGGTTCTGGCGCGGGCGTGTACGGGTCGGCCGCGCAGGCGACCTCGACGGCCTCACGCAACCGCCGCTGCGCGTCCTTGCGGTTGCGGTACCAGTCCGTGCCCCAGATCCGGTGCAGGTTCCACCCCAGGCCGCGCAGGATCTCCTCCCGCAGCCGGTCGCGGTCGCGGGCCGTGCGGGAGGAGTGGTACATCGCGCCGTCGCACTCGATGCCGAGCGCGTAGGAGCCGGGGGCCCCGGGGTGCCGGACCGCCATGTCGATCCGGAAGCCCGCCACACCCACCTGGGGCTGCACGTCGTAGCCCCAGCCGCGCAGGGTGTCGAGCACGTCCTCCTCGAACGGGCTCTCCGGCGCGGCGTCCGCGTCGGGTGCCGTTGTGGCCAGGATCGCCGGCCCCTGCGCCGCGTACTGCAGATAGCGCTTGAGGTGCTGGACGCTCTTGTTCGTACTGTCCGGCAGGTCGGCGCCGTGGAAGGACGCCACAACCTCCACCCGGTGCCGTGCCCGGGTCACGGCCACGTTCAGCCGCCGCCAGCCGCCTTCGCGGTTGATCGGACCGAAGGAGGAACGCAGCTTGCCCTGCGCGTCGGGGCCGTAACCGACCGACAGGATGATCACGTCACGTTCATCACCCTGCACCGTCTCCAGGTTCTTCACGAAGAAGCCGCCCAGGCGGTCCTCCGTGAAGTACCCGTCGAGGTCGGGCCGGGCCTTGCGGGCCTCGGCGACGGCATCCTCGACGGCGTCCGCCTGTGCCTTGGACAGGGTGACGACGCCCAGGTTCAGGTGCGGTCGCGTCGAGAAGTGGTGGATGACCCGCTCGGCGACCAGCTCGGCCTCGCGGACGTTGTCGCGCTTGTTGCTGCGGTCGTACACGCCGTCGGCCTTGTAGAAGGCGACGCCCACGTCGTGGCCGTCAGTGACCGCGCCAGGGAACACGACCATGGAGTTGTCGTAGAACTCGTGGTTGCTGAAGGCGATCAGGTTCTCGTGGCGGCTGCGGTAGTGCCAGCGCAACGACAGCTCACGCAGCACACCGCTGGCTTTGCAGGCGTCCAGGATGGACTCGAAGGAGTCGGGCACCTCCTCGTCCCACTCGTCGTCATCGTCGGAGTCACCGCCAGCGCTGAAGAACGACGTGGGCGGGAGCTGCCGAGGGTCACCCGCCACGATCAGGGCGTCACCGCGGTAGACGGCGTTCACGGCGTCCTGCGGAAGGACCTGGGACGCCTCATCGAAGATCACCACGTCGAAGTGGAAGTCTGACGGCAGGTACTGACTGACCGTCAGCGGACTCATCATGAAGCACGGCTTGAGCCGCTGCACGATGTCCCGGGTCTCGTCCAGGAGCCGCCGCACCGGCATGTGCCGTCGTTGCAGCTTCGCCTGACGGCTCAGGATCGCGGCCTGGCCCGTCGTCGCCCTACGAGGGCGCCGCGCGTTGCAGACGTCGATCACCGTCGCGTGAGCGGCCTGCACCAGTCCGCGGTCCAGCCGTCGGTAGCGCTCCACCAACTGGTCGCGGTCGGTGGCCCGCGCCGTGGAGAGACGGTGGTCGGCTGCCAACTGGTGCTCCACCCAGGCGCGCAGCACGGTGCGTTCCACGGCCACGGGGAACAGCGACGCCAGCACCTCACGGTCCGCGAGCTGCGCCGGCAGGTCCTCCAGCCCGTAGCGGCTCAGCACTTCGTGGGCCTCGGCAGAGCGGAGCCAGGCGTCCGGACCGTACGGGTCGTCGAACATGCGATCGAGGAGTGCTCGGGCGGACGGGAATCCGGCCTCCAGCTCGGTGCGGATCTCCGTCGCCCGGGTCAGAGTGAAGTGGCCGACGAGGACCTCCGTCCGCTCCAGCCAGTCGCGGTTGCGGCGCTCTACCGACGAGTCGGGCGCCGCGCTCAGCAGCAGGCGTGCGGCCTGGTGTCCCAGAGGAGCGGCTGAGCCGGTGTCGGAAGCGGTGCGCCTGGCGTTGAGGGCCCAGTCCAGGGCGCTGTGAATGGTCTCCCGAGAGGTGTGCACCCCCTCGTACAGGTCGCCGAGCAGGCGGCGGTGGTCCGCCTCGGCGCTCAGGAAGTCCTCCTCGGCGGTGCGTGCCGCCACCACGGCTGCCACGGACGTGCGGGCGCCGCCCAGGGACAGCCAGTCGGTTTCCCCTCCCGAGGAGCCCGTGACGCGGGCCACCGAGTGGATCAAGGAAGCGGCCTCGTCGAGGGGATCGAGATGGGCACGCAGCCAGGCCGAACCGTCGGGGAGGGAACGCGCCCGCAGACCGGAGGCGGCATGAGCCAGGACGGGAGAGTCCGTGAAGGTCTGCCAGTCGGCGCACTCCGACCGCAGACGGGCGGCCGTCTCGAGCAGCCCCGGAACAGCGGGCCGTCCGGCGCCGAGGGCGCGGACGAGGCCGCTGCGCCGTGCCGGGTCCGCCAGGATCGGTCCCGTCAGCCGATGGGCGTCCGCCGCGGCAGCGAGCGCCGCGGCCAGGGAGGCGGTGCGAGGACGGCCGTGCGGCGTGTACTCGCCCAGGAGCTTGAGCTCGACGGCCTCGGGAGCAGCCGACTCCGTCCCGGAGTCGTTGTCCGCGGCTGCCAGTCGTACGGCCCGGCTCAGCAGGTCGTCCTCCACCGCTGTGCTGCCATCGGCGTCCGGTCGGTCGTCGAGACGCGTGTCCAGACCCGCGTACCAGGCGCACAGCAGTTCTCGGTCGTGGGCTTCCCGGGCCGCGAATGCCGCGTCCTCCCGCTGCGCCGTGTGTGCCGCGGCAACGGCTGTGCGTGCCGAGGCGAGGGTGTGCCCCGTCCCCCCTGCGAACTCCCGGCGGCCGGCGGACTGAACCGTGTCGATGAGCTGCATGGCGGATTCCAGCACCGGCACATGGGTGTGCAGCCACGCGGCGGCCGCCGCCGGTCCGAGACGGCTCAGGGCCGTCCCGTGCTTGCGCAACCGCGACTCCCGCAGCGCCGCCTCCCATGCGCTCAGGTCGTCCTCCAGGCGCTTGCCCCACCCGGGGAGAGCGGCCTCGGGAAGGGAGCCGTAAGCGAGTTGCGCAGTCAGACGGCGGCGACGGTCGAGGGCGGCCACCACGTCCGGGGCGAGCCGGTGGGCGTCATCGGCCTGGCGCAGTGCGCCGGCCAGCGCGTCGAGATCGGGCAGGTCGTCACCGGCGTAGGCGTCGAGAAGTTCCGCGTGCTCGGTCACCGCGGCCCGGACAGCCTGGTGTGCCTGCTGCCAGGCCGCTGCCTTGCCCAGCTCCTCCTGCAGGCTGCCGTGCCAGGATCCGCCGGTGCTGATCCCGCCGACGAGCTTCCGGTCGGCCCGGACCTGGGAGGACAGACCCGCGGCGAAGCGCCGGCCGTTCTCCGAGAGACGGCGCACCGCGTCGGTCAGACCCTCGGTGTGGGGCGTGTCGGGACCGAACACACCGTGCGCCTCCTGCCGGGCCTTGTCGAGGACATCCATGAGGCGGTGCAGTTCGTCCACGGTCCGGCGGGCCCGAGGCAGCACCGCCGGGTCGAACCAGGCGGCAGGTGCCCGGTGGACGGAGATCGTGAGTGTGGCCAGCTCGGTCACGGAACGCGTCTCGGAGGCGGTGCCCGGCGGCTCGCAGCCCAGCAGACCCGCCACGTCCACCGCGCACTTCGCGGCGCCCTCCAGCATGGCGGCGAGGGCGCCCCAGCGGGAGGCGAGCGAATCTGCCTCGTCCCGGCCGAGGACGGTGAGGTCGGCACCGGGCGGCTCCAGGGCACCGAGTGCAACCTCCGCGGCCTCCGGCTGCCGGGGCAGCTGGGTCGGCATGTCCGCCCAGCCCGGCCCCGCGTGCTCCTGCGCGGCAGCCCGGGCCGCGACCGTACGGTCACGGCGGGCCTCGAACTCCCCCACCGAGGCCGCCACGAGACCGAGGGCCGCCCGCTGCGCGGCCGCGAAGCCCTCCGGGACGAACCACGCCTCCAGCGGGCGATGCGGGACATCGGACAGGTCCGCCAGGTCGCACAGGGCCGTCGCCTCGGCCAGTGAGCCCGGTTCGACGCAGCCCAGCATCCGGGAGAGCTCGCGTGCCGAGCCGGTGGCACTCACCAGCAGGTCGGCCGCCTTCTTGAAGTCCTGGCTGTGCTCCTGCGCCTGTCGCTCGGTCAGACCGGTCAGATTTAGAGCCCGCGGTTCAAGGGAGACCAGAGCCTGCTCCGCCGCAGGTGCCTCGGGGCGAAGACGCGGGGACACCTCCTGCCAGCGGTCACCCACCAGGTCCCGCGCGGTCTGCTGGGCACGCCGGACGCGGCGCAGCGCGGCGAGGAAGGACTCGACCGGGCCGGTCACTACGTGCGCGATGTCGGCTTCGGTGAGCCACCACTCGGGCACGGGCAGCCGTTCGTCCAGCAGGCGGAGCAGCCGGAGAAGCCGGTCGGCCTGGTCCGACGTGGTGAAGTCCGCGCCGTCGGTGTTGAGTACCTCGTAACCGTCGAGAGCGGACAGGAGCCCGCTCAGGGCCGTGCGTGCCTCTTCCAGCGCGGGACCGGGGTGGGGCCGGTCCGTGTGCAGTCCGCGCCACGGAAAGCCCGGGTCGGCCACCGCCTGCCAGGCGTCGCCGATGGCGTCGGCGGCCTTGAGCACGTTCTCCAGATCGGCCGAGGACAAGGAGGAGACGTCGAACCGCCGGGACGGACCGTCACCGGAAGCGGAGAGAAAGGCGACCGGGGCATCGTCGAGACGGCCCACCTGGCCGATGACATCGTGCAGGGTGCGGCCCAGGGGCTGACGCACCTCGTTCATCGCGGTGGCGTACGCGGACAGCGCTTCGCGGTCGAGCCGGGCCTGGGCCTTCTCCTGTTCGGGCAGCCCGGTCGCCTGGGGCTGCTCGGAGAGCGCGCGGCCCAGTTCCTGCGCCACGGCCTTGCGGCTGGTGTTGCGGCTGTGCAGGGCGAAGGCGTAGGAGTCCAGGCCCACCGACTTCAACCGCTGCAACACGACGTCCAGCGCCGCCGCCTTCTCGCTGACGAACAGCACACTGCGACCGGCGTGCATCAGCCCGGTGATGATGTTGGTGATGGTCTGGCTCTTGCCCGTTCCCGGAGGTCCGTCGAGCACGAAGGACCGACCCGCCACGGCGGCCGCGACGGCCTGCCGTTGCGAGGTGTCCGCATCCAGGACCAGGGGCGTGTCCTCCGGAGGGACCAGCTCGTCGACCCGCTCCGACGGCACCTCCTCGAAGTCGAAGCGGTCGGAGGCGAGGGTGGCGCCGGGGCCCACCGCCACCGCACGCACCAGGTCGCTCGAGAGGAGCCGGTCCTCGTTCTCCAACAGGTCCCGGTACATCGATTCCTTGTGGGAGGCGAAGAGCGCCATGACGGCCCGCTCCTCCACCTCCCACAGGGACTTGCCGACAACCGCCCTGCGCACGGCCTCGAGCACCGCACCCACGTCACGGCAGTCGGTCTCCGTGACGGGCGCCCAGTCGATGCCGAACTGCCCCAGCTTGATGGGCAGCGCGGGGTTGAGCTGAGGATCCTCGTCGTTGTTCGCCTGGAGGAGCACCTGCCCGGTGGGTGTCCGTACGAGTTCCACCGGGAAGAGGATCAACGGCGCCCGGCTGCTGGTGGTCGCTCCGTCCTCACGCCAGTGCAGGATGCCGACGCCCAGGTGAAGGGTCCACAGACCGTAGTCGTTGAACACCTGGGTCGCCTTGGAACGGAGGGAGCGCAGTGCCCTCTGTAGGGCGGGGCCCGTGGTCTTCTGCGTGACGACGTCGTCCTCGCCCGGAGGAGGGCACCCCTGCTCCTCGTCCTCCGCGGACACCTCGTCCGGGAGCGGTGCGAAGCGCAGCGCGCGGTTCTCCAACAGGCTCACCAGCTCCGACGGCGCGGGAGCCGACACCTCCAACGTCGAGGTGCGGGTATGCCTGAAGTTCAGCAGCCGGTTGCGTCCGCTGAGGTCCACGAGCGACGTGCGCCAGTCCGCCAGGATCGCCTTGAGGCGTTCCAGATTATTGTCGCCCCCGAATGTACCCGGAATGGTCGTCACGGTTGTTCCTGCTCTCACATTGCGCTGCTCGGGCCCGGAGAGGGAAAGCACGGACTGCCGGGAGCACGGCAACGCGGGCAGGCCGACGTTCCCTGACTGATCCCCCTGTGCGACATGTTCGCCTTGTCGCACTCGCCCCCACGGACGAACGGATTCTATGGTGCATTTGTGAAAATCAGAAGTGGACCTTGTGCTGGTCGCGGCCCAGGTGCTCCATCACCAACTGGTGCGCCCGCCACCCGTCCGGGAACTTCGGTGGTACGTCCAGGTACACCGGGCTGCTGCGCGGGTGACGGTCCAGCAGATCGGTGATGCCGGCGCGGGCCACCACCACGCAGGCGAAGCGGTGGCGGGAGAGGAGGACGCACAGGCGGCCGGTCTCCAGATGGAAGGCGGAGGCGTCCTGGCGACCGGAGAGAGGGTGCCAGACGAGGGTGACGTCGAACTCGCGGCCCTGCAGACGGTTGGCGGTGTCCACGGTGATCGCCGTGAGGCCGTGTGCGGTGAGCCGGGCCCGGACCGCGTCCGCCTGGACCGTGCGCGCCGCGCCGATCGCGATGCGGGACTCGGTGAGCGGCTCGCCGTTGACCAGAGTGCCGCGCTCCAGGAGGCGGGCCGCCGTCGCCGCGAGCGCCTCGGCGACCTCGGGGTCGTCGTCGAGCGTGTGCCGGGCGGGCAGCTCCAGCAGGCCCCAGCCCGACTCGGCGGCCCGGGCCAGGACGGCGTCCTGCGGGGTCGGGCGGTGCGCCTGACTGCCGTAGGTGAGGATACGGTCGGTGGCCTTTGTGCCCGAGGTGAACGGATAGAAGGGATAGAACGCCTTCTCCACCAGCGGTGCCGCCATCTCCGGCAGCCGCCAGGAGACAGGTAGTTGGTGGCGTTCCAGGTCCTCGTTGTGGGCCAGGGTGACGTCGACCGCGTTGCGCAGCGGGTCCCAGGTCAGGCCGTGCCAGCGGTCGGTGTCGACGGTGGCGAAGGGGTCCAGCTGGCCGGGGTCGCCCACGAACAGCACCCGTGAATCCTCCGGACCGAAGAGCGGTGCCGTGGCGAGCAGGGCGTCCGAGCGCATCTGGTAGGCCTCGTCGACGATCGCCCAGCGCCACGGGGCGCACTTCTCGGGCTTCACGTACGACCACTTCTTCGCCGTGGAGACCACGACCGGAAGATCACGGAGGTCGGTGATGTCCTTGCCACCGGTCACGTTGGAGTGCCGGCGGACGCGCTCGGGCAGCGTGAACCCACTGGCGTGCAGGCGGCCGAGCGCGAGGCCCGGATACTCCCGGGCGATGTTGTCGACCAGGTCGTCGACCTGCTCGTTGGTCTGAGCGACGATCATGAGTTGATGCCCGGCCGCCGTGAGGTGGCCCGTGGCACGCTTCACGAGCGTGGACTTCCCGGCGCCGGGTGGAGAGTCCACGACCACACCCCGACCGGTGGCCGTGTCCAGACTCGACAGAATTCCCGCGACCGCCCGGTCGGCGAGCTCACCGGGCGTGGCAGGCGGATCGGTCTTCGGAGCCGTGGTCATTCCCAGATCTCCTCCGCGTCCTCGTCGGTCGGTTCGTAGGGCCGGGGAGGGCCGCCGTGGGTCCACGGAGTGTCCTCCTCCGCCGGCAGCGCGAACGGCATGGACTTCGGGTCGACGGAGGTGTACGTGACCGTCTCACCGACCTCGGCCAGCATGCCCGGCGGGGCCGGGGGCTTACGTGCCCTGTTGAAGCCGCCGTTCAGCTGGACCACCACCGTGCTGCCGTCGCCCTCGGGCGCGACCTCGACGATCTCGGCCTTCTGCCCCGCCCGTGCAGGGCACTTGATTTCCTTGCCCGCCGTCAGGCGTACCGGCAGATCGCTGCGCACCGTGATCGTCGGACGCCACAACGGGCGTGCTCCCGGCAGGAAACGGTCCTCGTCACGAGCCACGACCACGCCCGTGAACGCCTCGCCCGTCAACTCGTACTCCGCCATCACCAGCGGATCGTCGAAGGCCCGCTCCGCGTCGTACCGGGCCATTGCCTCCTCCAGACGCGCCAGACGGCGGGCCGCGCCGACCGCGTGGTCACGGCGGGCCTGGGGACGGCCGTCGTCGTCGAGGTAAGCCGCGAACTCGGTGAACAGCCGCCGGTCGTACGTCCACCGCTCAGCCACGTGTCCGCCCTCGGGCAACCGCAGCAGCAGGTCCACCCCGCGCCACATCAGATCCCAGGTCGGCAGCATCTGGCCGTACAGTTCACGGTCGATCTGTCGGCCGACGGCCTCCCGGCCGTGGTCGTCCCCGGCCTCGTCGTAGCGGGACATGAGGTCGTACAACGTTTGGTCGAAGACGACGTCCGTCGCCGGTCCGGCCGGCGGGAAACGCTGCGGATCCTCCGCCTCACGGGCGGCCTCTGCTCCGGTGAGGCGATCGGGCGGGTCGATCCAGGAGAGCAGCGCGGCCAGATGGGAGTCCTCGGCAGCGCTCTGCCCGGTCGCCCAGTGCGCCGAGAGCAGCCGGGTCATGGCCTGGAGCAGGCAGGAGCCGGGGAACTCCGCCCGGTCCGCGAACCAGGTCAGCCACTTGCCGAGAGCGGGTACGGACGGATCCACGGCATGCGGCCCCTCCAGCGCACGCAGCCGGGTGAGTCGGCCGAGCAGCCGGACGTACGCGATGCTCTCGCCGCCCGGCACCAGGAGCTGCGGCGCGCGCAGGGAGCGCCTGCGTTCCTCCTTGTCCGCGCCGCGGCCCACGGTGTACGGCTCCGTCTCCGACGTACGGCACTCCTCGATGTGCGGCAGGAGCAGCGCCGCGAGGCGCTCGACGAAACGGAAACGCTCGGCCCTGTTCCGGGGTTGGCGCACCGTCAGCAGAGTCGGCCGCCCGGGATCAGTGCCGCAGAGCGCAGCGAGCGGGGCGCATGCCTCTCCGGCGAGGGTGAGCGGCACCAGGACGAACGGGCGCTCGTCCACATGGGCATGGCGTACCGTCGTCAGCCGCTCGGCATGCCCCGTCTCGGTGGCCCGGAGCGTGGCCACTGCGCCGAGCGTGCTCATGCGACATCACCTCGGCGCAGCTGACGCAGCCGATCCGCGGCGCGCAACCGGTCGACGGCGGCGGCCTCGGTGAGCCCGGGTGCGTGTATGTCCCCCAGGTAGGCGAGGGCGGTACGTGTGGAATCGACGCCCGGAAGTGTGTTGCGGACGGTACTGCCCAGCCGGGCGGGGGACGCACAGGCGGTGGCCTCGTCGCGGCAGTAGCGGGCCATTTCGCAGAAGGACAGACAGCCGGGCGTGTAGAAGGCATCCAACGCGCCCACGGAGAAATCCAGTTCGCCTTCCTCCCGGTCGGTGTCGAGGGTCGCCGACGGCGGGAGCGCCAGCGCCAGGTCGTCCGCTCTGCGTAGCCGGGTCAACTGGAACCGCAGGGCGTCGAGTTCCTGGCGGAGGTCGATCAGGCGACCGTAGGGACGGTTGGAGAAGTCCTTGGGGCAGATGAGCAGGAACTCGTGCGCGATCTGTGCCGGATCGAGTTCCAGTTGTTCGAAGGTACGGCGCAGCGCGAGGACGGAGACGGCAGCCTGCTTCGCGGTCTGTGCCACGGCCGTCGGGTTCGTCTGCCCGTCGATCGCGGGGAAGGAGCGGATCTCGGCCACGTAGAACTTCCCACCGACGCGATGGGTCACGGCCTGGGGCTCCAGGTAGGCCGTCTGTCCTGCGACCTCCAGGGTCAGCAGCGGCCGGTCCAGGATCAGGCGCTCGTCATTGCCCGAGGCCAGACGTGCGAGGAGGCTGCGGGTCTCCGCCGCCCGCCGGGCCGGGTTTGTGTCGCCGCCGACTTCGGTCAGGTCGGTGACCCCGGCCTCGTCCACGGGAACGGCGAGTTGGTCGCGCAGCAGCCGGATGAGTTCCGCGTAACCTCCCCACTTCACGAGTGCCTCGAATGCCTGCTCCCGTGCTATGGCGAAGGGCGACTGGCCGAAACGGGGTTCATAGCCCATGCGTTGGGCGAGGAGGGCCTTGTCTACGCCGGCCGCATCCAGTACAGCCCGACGGGAGCAGGCCGGGTTGGCGGTGAGGGCGGTTATCTTCCGCGCGGTGTACGCCTGCGGAGGGCGCGGCCCGCGCAGAGCCGCGAGTCGGCTGCCGGGGGGCTCAAGTGGGTACTGCGGAGGCATCATCTCTTCTTACGCGGTGTTCTGGCACGGTGCTCGGTGGCGCGAGGGAGCGGCACCGCACAGCCGGGGTACCCCGGCTGTGCGGTCAGCGACCCGCACCTTCGGCATCGCGCAGGGCGTTGTGCATTGGCGCGGCGCCGAAAAGTTGCTGAGTGTCGTTGAGTTGGTCACGTGCACGATCCGCGGCAGCGCCCCGGGCGGTGTTGTCCGCATCCTGATGGACGGCGATCTCGTTGTGCGCCGCGGAGACGACCCGGTCGGGGTCGAGGTCGTCGTCCTCGTACGCGCCGGGAATGTTGAGCGCGAAACGGCGTAGCAGTTGCCAGGCCACGTCGGACGGCGGATGGCCGGCCGCGCTGAGGCGCAGGATCTGCTCGGCCGTGCCGATGGCATGAGTGAGGAAGTCGACACGTGGGCTGAGTGGGCTGATGATGCGACGCTGAAGCGGCCACACCGATACGGCCAGCAGGCCGCGTGCGGGTGTGAGCCGGTCGTGGGTGAGGGCAGCGCAGATGTAGTACGGGCGGGCGTATCCTTGGGCGGTGAAGGATCGCTCCTCGTCACGGCGGAGGGAGGCGAGTTTCGTGGCCACGAGGGGTTCGCTGAAGAACGCCTCGTACACGGAGGAGATGAGCTTCGGGGCAGCCGGGGCGCCAAGCAGGGTCAGGGACTGGTGCACTTGTTCGCGGACGGGCACTGCGGCTTGAACGGAACGTTTCTCCCGTGACGCCGACCGTGAGCGCCGCAGCGAGGGCGCTGCCGCCCGTGCCGCCTGCGGGGCGGGCGCACCTTGTGTGGCCTGCTGCTCGGCGGGAGAGGTGTCTGCGGCCACTTCGGAGTCCAGTGCATGCTCCCAGGCGGCTTCCGCCTCGCGCAGTTCACTGCGGAGACGGGAAGCCGCAGTGGTGTCACGGGCACGCCGGGCCTCCCGCAGCCGGGCGCGCAACTGCGACAGCCGCTCCTCCAATTCCTCCAGTGACGAGGTCATGCAGACAACATACCGGCCCGACCATTGAGTTCCAAGATGCTCCAATCTTTTCCAATGGAACCCGGGCAGAGTGATCTCTTCCAGGTCCGTACAGCCTGGCCGCATACAAAGGGAGGACGAAGGTCAGCCGGGACGCAGGGCGCGCCGGGTCAGTTGGCCAGTGGCGTGCGTTCGGCGTGGGCGACCTTCACGGACGCGATGTCGGACGGCTCGCGGTCGTCCTCGAGCGTGCCGTACTCGCTGAACTCGCCCTTGTCGGAATCGGTCCTGCCGGACTTCAGATGGGTCGCACCGACGTAGGTCTGGCCGACGAAGTCTCCGTCGTCGTCGAAGGCGTTGACGATGACGGAGTAGTTGGCGGGCCCGTCTCCCTTGTTGGTGATCTCGTAGGTGAACGTGTAGATCTCGTCGGAGTTCGCGTCGCAGTCGTTGTACGAGTAGATGTCGGTGTCGTCGCAGTACTCGCTGTCGCTCTCGTCGACGGTGAGTTTGCCGCCCGAGACTTCGACGTGCTCCAGCAGGTCACCGTCTCCCCCCTCGTCGTCCTTGCCCAGCGCCCACCAAGCGGTGGCGCCGGCCAGCAGGAGGGCGAGGACGGCGAGGGCGGCGAGGGCGGCGACGACCGCCAGAGCGAGCCCTCCAGCCCGGTCCCGGTGATCGACGGTCGTCACCGGCGCCGGGGGAGCGGTGGGTGGCGCGGCGGGGTGCGGGGGCCGGCTCCGGTCTGTCGGGCGTGCTGTTGTCGGTCATGCGGTGACAACTCCTTGTCGGGAGGCGCGCACTGGGGGACAGGTTCGAGTGAGCGGTCGATCGGGCCGTACGCGAGGGCCGGGCGCAGGTGCCGGTGCCCCTTCGCCGGACCTGTGCCGCGTGCAGACGAAGCCCGGCGAGGTCGGCGGCGGAGGAGCGGAGGAGCGGAAGTGCGGAGCGGCGCGGGCAGGCGTGGAGGTGGAGGACTTCTTGGAATCGAACATACCGATGGTGACCAACTTGAGGAATACGTTGATGACTTGAGAGCGTGCAGCGGTCGACCGGGAACCGGGGAGCAGGGGGGCGCCGGCCCACGCGGGCCCGCTCGGAAGGGGCACGGCCACGGGTGCGGGGCCGTCATGCCGGACAGGGAAGCGAGAGCCCTCGGGAACAGAAAGCTGCGGATGTCGGAGCGACTTGGCACCATGTGGCCTGACGATCGCTGTACGAGCGGTGCGTGGCGTGCATGCAGGGCCCGGTGGCGGGCCGCTGTTGACCGAGAGGGAAGCCGTGGCGGACTGGATCTACATCCTCGATCCGAAGAGAGACACGCTGGACGGGGAGCCGTCCGACAGGGAGGCGATACGTCGGCTGGCGGAGGAGGAGCCCGGACTCGAACTCTGGCTCAGCCGTCGCAACCGCATGAAGCAGGGCGAACGCCTGTGGTTCTTCTTCACCCACCCGGAACCGGCGGTCGCCGCGGTGGCCGAGGTCGACCAGGAGCCCTGGAACGACCCGGACGCCCCCGACATCCCCTACCTGGTCGGGGCGACTCTGCTCCCCGGAGCGACGAAGGCGCTGTACCGCGACCCCGTGGGCCGGGACGAACTGGGACTCGGGCAGGTGAGGTCGGTGCAGAAGGTGAAGCCGGAGGCGCTGCCGGTGCTGCTGGCACGGGCGGGCCTCTGACCGGTACGGCGGCGGCCGGGCGCCCCGTGCCTCGGTGAGGCGACCGGCATGCCGTCCGTCACGTTCCGCAGCGACTGCGGAGGAGCGCGACACCGTCGCCTTCGAGGTCGTCGCAGTACGTCGCGCGCCCGGTCATGGCCATCACCAGGGCCAAGCCGGTGCCGGACACGAGCGGCCCGGAACCGGTCGCGAAGGGACCGTCGACGGCGACGAGTTTCAGGCCCTCGACGCGTCCCTTGGCAACGACCACGAGATCCGACCCCTGGTAGTACTCGGCCACCTGCGTGACCGTCTCGACCGGATAGTCACGGTGGATGCCCAGCGGGCGCCGGATGTCCTCCGCGTGCACGATCGTCTCGCCCAGCATGGCCACGGCCGGCAGGGGAGGCCTGGTCGTACTCGGGACGACGTGCCGGAACCGCTCAAGGGTCTCGGCCGGGGTCGCCCCCAGCTGCTCGGTCAGTCGCATGGCCACCTGTTTGTCAAAGTCGAACCGGCAGCGGATCACACCCGCCAGCCAGCGCACAGCGTTGAGGCGGGCCCCCGCGGTCAGATGTGCCAGCACCTCGCGCACCGTCAATCCGCTGCACAGCGACGGTGACGCCCACTGCTCGTCGGACAGGTCCGCGAGATCGGCCGCCAGCGCCGCTCGCTCGGTACGGATCAGGGGCCAGACCCCGGCCCTCCGGCTGCGGTCGGATACCAGTTCCGGATCAGTCATTCGGGAGAGTCTCCTGTCGCGGGTAGCGCTCTGCATCGCACCCTGACCGGAGCAGGTGGGCACCCGGCGGGGGCGTTCAAAGAGGAGACTCCTGCCCTCGAGCAAAATCATCGCCCGCGAGCGGACTTTCCGCGGGACAGCAGATGGTGAGGCAGCACATGCCCGGCTGCGGCGGGGGAGGAGGGGCGCCGTCCGTGCCGAGCACGGCCCTTGGATCCGTTGACATGTCGTGTTCTGAATCAGTCACTGAGGGTTTTCAGGGTGGCCCCCGGACGGGTGACGGCGGGACCGTAGGCAACGGACAGGGCTCCCGTGCCGTTAAGAGAGATGTCTAGGTCTCAACTCTCCAGCTCAGGAGCCCTGTTGATCCCGTATCCTGCCGCACTCGACCTGCCGCACGCACTCGTGGAGTGGGTGACGATGCTGATCGTCACCCGTGAGGGTGACCGACGCTGCAAACTCCGGCCGTCCGAGCGTGCGGTGATCGCTCTGGCATACCTGCGCCGGCACGACCCCCTGGCTCAACTCGCCGCGGGTTTCCGTATTTCCGTCGGCACCGCCCACGCCTACGTCACCACGGTCGTCGAGCACCTGGCCGCCAAAGCGCCGGGCCTGCTGAAGGTCCTACGCGAGACAGACCCCGACTACGTTCTCCTGGACGGCACGCTCGCCGAGTGCGACCGGGTCGGCGACGGACGCGCGGACTATTCGACGAAGCACAAGCGGCACGGCGTGAACGTGCAGGTCATCGCGGATCCGGCCGGTCGCACGCTGTGGCTCTCACCCGCCCTGCCCGGCCGGACGCACGACCTGACCGCCGCCCGCACCCACAAGATCATCAGAATCTGCGAGCGCCAGGGCGTCCCCGTCCTCGCCGACATGGCCTACATCGGCGCGGGCGAGTGGGTCACCACCCCCAAACGCCGGCCGCCCCAGGGCGAACTCACCCCGACCGAGCAGACGGTCAACCGGGCCTTGTCCGCCGCCCGCATACCCGTCGAACGAGGAATCGCCCGCCTGAAATCCTGGCGAATCTTCCGCAGAGCCCGATGCAGCCCAAATCGCATGACGTCAATCACCAAGGCCGTCCTCACCCTGGAGCGGCACTGCTGAAAACCCTCACTCTGTGCCGTCCTGCCCATACATCCGACGAAAGAGATTCACCATGCGTGAATTTTGTGGAGCATCTCCTCCTGAACTTCGGGCGGGCACGGCAGTACGGTCTGGAAGGTGACCTTCTCCTGGCCCGGGAGCTCGGGTTTTCCCGCCCAGAAATTCGCGGCGTCGCTCAGGGCACGGAAGAGGATGTCGCGTTCTCCAGGAATAGAGTGTCGTAGGGAAATGCCAGCTATTTCCCGGAAGTGTTCCGCAGGGCAAGAACTCGCACTCCATTTTTATCCGAATTCGGCCATTCGTCAGCGGCCTCATACGCTTCTTCGTTATCAGGGACGAAAAATTCCCTATACAGCTGCCCCGCCTTCACTTCCCGCTTGCGTGGACCGGGAGGGGAGATTCACCGTCCGTAATCCTCCATGAACGTGGCGATCATCTCAAGCAGCGCGTCGGCCCGGTGCCGGTCCTCGGGCTGGGCGCGCAGGACCTCGTCGGCGGCCCGCAGCCGGGCCAGGGCGGTCGGTTCGCCGTCCGCCAAGTCCTCGACCACGGGTGTGGTGACCAGATCCAGGCATTCAGTGAACAGGTGACGGGTGGAGGGGGAGGGCGGGTTGGGGTCAGGAGCGGCGAACCCGCTGGTCACATAGCGGACTGGATCGGTCAGGCTCCAGCCGACGGCGGCGCCGTCCTGGACGAGAAGTGCCACGTCGGGGGCGATGCCGATGCGGGCCTCCAGCGGGGCGTCGAGGACGTCGAGGTCGCGGAGACAGGACAGCACGGAATCGTCGGGGGCACGGCACAACACCTTCCCCATCTCATGTCGGAAATCCCGGATCTCTTCGGCGCGGAGCCCACCCGGGCGTACCGCAGGTGTGAGGGAAAGCCGAGCGGCGTCCTCGGCGGAGACGGACTCTTCGGGCAGCCTGAACTCGACCCCGGCCAACTGCCGGCTGTCCGGGTCGAACCGGAAGACGTCAGGCGCGTCCCACAGCCAGTGCTGGCTACCGAAGCTATGCGCGACGAACCGCTCGCGCTCCTTCACGTCCACATACTGCGCGACATCCACGGAGTCGCCGGTGAAGCGGGGAGTGACGCGCAGCGGATCGTCCGTCACCGTTGCACACCAGTCGCCGTCGAACGACAGTTTCATGGTCATTCTTGCCTCATCTGATCTGCTGTGCTGGGGCCATGGAGCCGTCGTCGGTGGGAATCCTGCCCTGCACGATGTCCTCGTGGGTCACCGGCTTACCGGGGTCCGACGGACTGCCACCGAGCGCCGCCGCCCGGGGAGGAGCCGGGTTCAGAATTTGTGCTTCACCACCCGCTGGCCGTCGTTCTCCGGTAGCCGCGTTGACGGCGAGGCGAGCAGGTGTGGACGCGGCGACAGGTGGGCGGCCTCATCGCGAAGCCGTACCGGGTGCGGCTGACCCAGCCCGGGCGCATGCACCTGAAGCGGTGCGGGCTGTCCGCGGCCGCTTCGCCACGTCCTGGACGAGAAGCCCATGAGCTTCTGATCAATGGGCGTCACGAGTTTGCGTAATCCTCCACCAGGTTGCCGACAAGCGAGAGCAGGGCGTCGACGCGGTGCCGGTCCTCGCGTTGGTCGCGCAGCCTGTGGTCCAGTTCCCGCAGGTCGGACACCGCGGCCGGGTCACGGCGCCTCACCGCGTCCAGCCACGGCGTGGTGGCTAGGTCCATGCAGGCCGTGAACAGGAGCCGGGTGGCTTGGGCCGGTGGAGCCGGGTCGAGAGCGGCGAACCCGGTGGTGACGTACCGGACCGGGTCGGTCAGGCTCCAGCCGACGACGGCGCCGCCCTGGACGAGGAGCGCCACGTCGGGAGCGATGCCGATGCGGGCGTCCAGCGGCTCGTCGAGGACGTCGAGGTCGCGCAGGCAGGTCAGTACGGCGTCTTCGGGGGCGCGGCAGAGCTCGGTGGTCATCGCCAGGCGGAAATCCCGGACCTCGTCGGCACGCAGACCGCCAGGACGGGCGGGGGGTGTGGCGGGAACGCGGGCGCAGTCCTCGAGGTCGGCCGCTTCGTGGGGCAATCGGAACGCGGCGCCGACCAGCTCCCGGCCGGCCGGATCGAACCGGAGCTCGTCCGGGTCGTCCCACAGCCACTCCTGGCTGCCGAACGTGTCCACGAGGAACCGCTGCCATTCCTTCACGTCGGTGTACTCCGCGATACGCACCCGCTGATCCAGGAAGTCGAAGCGCGGTGGGACGCGAAGGGCATTGCCCGTCACCGTTGCACTCCAGTCGCCGTCGAGGGTAAGTCTCATGGTGAATGCCGCCTCATCGAATCTGCACCGCGGGAGCCAGGTAGCCGTTCTTGGCCGGAATCCTGCCCTCCACCACGTCTGCGTGGGTAATCGGCCCTCCGGGGTCGGAGGGCAGGCCTCCGAGTGCCCGCACACCGGAGTCCCCCCTGGTACCGGACGGGCCGTACGCCGTGATGGCATTGCCCGCCCCTGCACCTCCACCCTCTGTCACCACGATGTCCTCCCCTTGTCGGAAGGTCAGCCTTCCGCTGCCCGCCGTCGAGTGGTAAACGGCGTCTGGGCTCTTGAGGATCTCCAAGACCCGCTCGTCACTGAAGCTGTGCATGGAATCCGCGTGGTAGTTCCCGGCCTTCTTCATCCGGTTTCCCTGGGCTCTCTCGATGACCTCGTCCGCGGTCTGGATGGCCTTTTCCCTGGCCTGTTGGGCTTTTTCCTCCTTCGTGTACTTGGGCATCAGGCCCAGCGGGTCGCACCCTGTGTGCGGGTTGTCGACATAGCCCACAGGGTTCGGCGCGGGAGCGAGACCCAGTGGGTCCGGGGAGGTGTAGCGGCCGGTCTCGGGGTCGTAGTGACGGAAGCAGTTGTAGTGGAGGCCGGTCTCGGGGTCGTAGTACTGGCCGGGGAAGCGCAGCGGGATGTAGGCGCTGCTGTCCCGGGCCCAGGCAGTGGTGCCCCAGAGCGTGCTCCGACTGCGCCAGGCGATGTCCCCGGACTCGTCGATGAGTTCGGTCGGCGTGCCGACGAGATCGGTGGCGATGGCGAAGAACCGCCGGTCGATCTCCTCCTGACCGCTGTCGGCCGTGAGGATGCGCTCGGTCTGGGCCAGGGGCACAACGTCCCGGTGGTCCCAGGTGAGGACGACCGTGTTCGGGACGTCCGGCCGGTGGCTGGTCTGCTCGCACAGGGTGAGGCCGTCCCAGGTGAAGCGGATCTCCTCGACCACGCCCTCGCCGTCGTCCGCCAGGCGCTGCTTCGTGGTGCGGCGGCCCAGTGGGTCGTAGCGGTACCGCCACCGCGTCCCGTCCGGGGTGGTGACGGAGGTGAGACGGTTCTCAGTGTCCCACTCGTAGCGCCAGGTGTCGGGCTTACGGGACAGGCGGGTCTTCTGCCGCAGGACGATCCGGCCGAGAGCGTCGTGCCCGAAGCGGACGTCTCCGGCGCGGGTGACGGTGGTACCGGTGTAGGCGCGCGGCCCGATGGCCTCGCTGCCGGGGTGGCGGGACGGCCAGGAGGCCGAGGTCTGGTTGCCGACGGCGTCGTAGGCGTATCGCTCCGTCCAGCCTTGTGCGTGGACGGCGGTGACCCGGCCCGCCCGGTCGAGCTCGAAGGTACGGGTGCCCGACAGCCGGGTCGCGACGGAGATCAGGTGGCCGTCGGCGCGGTAGGCGTAGGCGCGGCTGTCGATGGCTCTGACTCCGGCGGTGATGTGCTGCTCGGCGAGCCGTCCGGCCTCGTCCCAGGCCGACGTCATGGTGATCGCGTCCCCGTAGGTACGGGTCAGTTCGCGGCCGACGGCGTCGTGGTGGAAGTCGACCCGCCGGCCCCCCGTGGTGAGCCGCAGGGGGAGTCCGTCGGAGGCGTAGGCGTAGGACGTGACATGGCCGGTGGGCGTGGTCCGGCGGATGCGCCGCCCCAGGTCGTCGTAGGAGTGGACGAGCGGGCGGCCGTCCACCAGTTCTGTCTTGACCTGCCCGCGGCGGTCGTACTGGTAGCGGAGTTCGCTCTCCGGTCCGATCGCCTCCAGGAGGCGGCCCGCCCGATCGTAGGCGTAGGTCGTCACCCGGCCGTCGACGTCCTTGCGGATGACCTGGCCGAGCTGGTCGCGCTCGAAGGAGACGGCCCCGCCGAGCGCGTCGATCCGCTCGGCGAGCCGACCCGCGGCGTCCATGCGGTAGGTCAGGGTGCGCCCGTCGAAGTCGGTCTCGGACACGATGTTGCCGACCGCGTCGTACTCGTACGTCCAGGTCAGACCCTGCGGGTTGGTGACCCGGGTGAGACGCAGGTCGTTGTCGTGCTCGAACTCGTAGCGGCTCCCGTCGGGCCGGGTGCCGGCGAGCGGGAGGTCGAAGTGGGTGTACTCGTAGCGCGAGACGCCGCCGACGGCGTCCGTGTGGGCGAGGCAGTTGCCCTCGCCGTCGTAGATCCATGACTCGGTGGCGCCGCCCGGCCCGATGCGGCGGACGAGCTGCCCGTCCGCGTTCCAGTCCAGTCGGGTGACCCCGCCCGTCGGGCCGGTGACACGGACCGGACGGCCCAGCCCGTCCCGCTCGGTGCGGATGGTGGCGCCGGACGGGTCGGTCACCGCCACGACCAGCCCCGCCCTGTCGCACACCACACGGGTCGTGTCCCCGAGGGCGTCGGTGACGGAGGCGAGCCGGCCTGCGTCGTCGTAGGCGTAGCGGGTGGCGTGGCCGGCCGGGTCGGTGACCGCGATCCGGTTGCCACGCTCGTCGTACGCGTAGGTCGTGCGGGCGCCGTCCGGCCCCACAACCTCCGTCGGCAGCCCGAGAGGGCCGCGCACGATGCGCAGTTCGGAGCCGTCCGGGCGGACCGCGCAGACCAGCCTGCTGTTCTCGTCGTAGGTGAAGGCGGTGGTGGCGCCGAGCGGGTCGGTGCGGGTGAGCGGGTTGCCGTGGGTGTCGTAGGTGGAGCGGGTGGTGTGGCCGAGGGGGTCGGTGGTGGCGATCACCCGGCAGCGGTGGTCGATGCGGTGGCGGGTGGTGCGGCCGTCGGCGGTGGTCAGTGTGGTGGTGCGGTGGCCGGTGGCGGGGTCGGGCTCGGTGTAGGCGAGGGTGATCTGGACGTGGCCGGCCTCGCCGCCTTCGGCGATGACGCGGTCGCGGTCGTCGTAGGCGTAGTCGTAGCGGCTGTCGTTGGAGTCGGTCCAGGCGGTGACGCGGCGGCGGTCGTCGTAGGCGAAGGTGGTGGTGGCGCCGGAGGGTTTGGTGACGGTGGTGAGGTCGCCGTCCCGGTAGCCGTAGCCCATCAGCGGCAGGTCGGCGCCGTTCTCGCCCGCGCCGACCAGGGCGAGGGCGGTGATCCGGCCGTCGGTGGTGGTCAGCTTCACCCGGGGGCCGGCCGAGTGGGCCAGGGCCGTCGGCAGGCCGTCCTCGGTGCGGTCGACGGTGACGGTGTGGCCGTTGCGTTCGGTGACGGACATCAGCCAGGCGTCGCCGTCGCCGCCGGGTTCGCCGCCGGGCGGGGCGGTGAAGTGGCGGACCAGGCCGGTGTCGGGGTCGGTGAGCGTGTAGTCGCCGTCCGCGTCGCGGGCCAGCAGGGTGCGGGTGGTGCCGGACTCGGGACGGGTGGGGGCTCCGGGGACGGGGTGCGGATAGGGGATCAGCAGGCCGTCGGCGGTGACGTGGACGACGCCGACCGGGTCGATCTCCAGGCGTTCGTCGACGGTGGAGGTCCAGGACGGCCCCAGGAAGCGGCCGGCCGTGCAGCCGGACTCGGTGCGCCGGGTGAAGACCAGCGGCAGGATGCCGGGGATCTCCACGTCGGCCTGGGGCAGGAACATGCGGCCGGAAGCCAGGTCGACGGGGTCGGTGCCGTCGGTGGTGCGGGACCCGTCGGGCCGGTTGTGGGTGCCGTCGGGGGCGTCGTCGACCAGGCGGCGGACCCGCGCGGCGTCGGCCGCGTCGGCGGCGATGCGCACGCCCTTGACCGCGGCACCGCCCCCGCCGGTGGCCACGGTCAGCGCGGCGTCGGGCAGCAGCCGGCCGAAACCCTCGTAGGGGTCCTTCATGAAGTCGCCGACCATCTGCTTGCCGGTGCCGACCGGGTCGTTGGCTGCCAGCACCAGGCCGGAGGCCAGGCCGTTGAGGTTCGTGGCGTACTCGGCCGGGTGGGTGAGGTTGTACGGGTCCAGCGGGTTGATGCCCCGCACGAAGGTGAGCAGCCCCGCCGTGCCCTTGATGACCCCGCCGCCGACGTGGTCGCCCATGATCTGCAGCTCCTGCAGACCGTCGCCCGCCTGCTGCGCGTACGACGGCTTCTGAGGGGCCATGTCGCGTGCCGCGCGCACCGCGCTGCGGGCGGTCTCCGCGGCGGTGTTCCGCTGCTTGCGGGCCTCGGCGAGGATGTCCTGCGCCTCCTGCATCAGCTTCTTGCCCGGGTCGTCGAACGTCGGCGCCGGACACGGCGGAAGCGTGGACGGGTCGCGCTTGTCGGCGGGCTGGGCGTTGTAGCGGTCGACGGCCTTGTTGTAGGCGTCGACCTTCTTGCGGTGGGCGTCGGCGGCGTCCTCGGACGCCTTGACCCCTTCCTTCCACTTGCGGATCGCCGTCTGCGCCTGCCCCTGCGCCCAGCTCACGGTGGAGGCGAACGACTCCAGCGCGCCGACCGCCTTCTCGCAGGCGTCGGCACCGGTGAACCACTTCGGCGGCTGGGTGCTCACCGCCTTGCGCAGTGCCTCGGCGGCCTCGCCCTTGAGCTGTGAGGAGTCCAGACCCTTCAGCCCGGAACCGGCGTCGTCGAACGCTTTCTG
This sequence comes from Streptomyces cathayae, assembly GCF_029760955.1. Classification (GTDB taxonomy): domain Bacteria; phylum Actinomycetota; class Actinomycetes; order Streptomycetales; family Streptomycetaceae; genus Streptomyces; species Streptomyces cathayae. The sequence continues at coordinate 973,830 of NZ_CP121682.1, read as the reverse complement.
GAAGGAGCGGAGTTTCTCAGCGGTGGAACGGATCTTCTCCGGACTGCCGTAGACCAGCTTGGTCCTGTCCTCGGTCTCTCCGAGGTCCATCTCGTCGACCTCGGCGCCCATCCGGTTCGCCACCGAACGCGACTGCTCGCGCACCCAGTCCGCACCCGACTCCCAGCCGGCCTCGTCCAGCCGGTCCGCGGTCCAGTTCCCCGCGCCCTCGACCCGGTCGCCGAGCCACTCGACACCGTCCTCGACCGTCTCCTCCACCGAGTCCGGGGTGATGTCCTTGATGAAGTCGCCGATACCCACGCTCAGTCACCCCCGTCGCCGCCCTGGCCGCCCTGCTGCTGCGCCTGTTGGGCGCGTTCCTCGGGCGACGGGCCGAACGTCTCGTCCAGCGCCCGGTTCCACTCGCCCTCGTCGATGCCCAACTGCTCGTTGAGCCACTCCGACTGCTGTCCGCCCCGCCCCTCCGTGAGCAGCGAACGGCCGGTGTCCTTCCAGGTCTGCTCGATCTCCTCGCCGGCCCGCTCGAACGACTCACGGCTCCAGTCCGGGTCCAGGTGGTCCGGCGTGAACACCTCACCCCAGTCCTGCTGGGTGATCTCCTCCTCGGAGGCGTGCGGGTTGCCGCCCATCAGGGCGTTGACCCCCACCTTCAGCGAGCCTGCCACGTACTGGTCGTGCTCCCACAGGGTGCCCGCCGTCAGCCCCAGCCGGTTCGCGATCTGGCCGGCGTCGTTCACCAGGGCGCGCACGCCCCACTCCCAGCGTTCGCAGAAGTCCTCGAAGTCGACGGACAGGCCGTGGTGCCCGGTCTCCATCCCGGTCATCGACAGCTGGGAGAACCCTTTGCCCATGATGGAGCCGGTGGCGCCGCCCAGGTCGCCCAGCTCGTCGATGGTGGCGCCCACCCCCTTGGTGAACTTGGCGACCGACACCTCGTCGAAGTTCAGGTCCGTCCCGTCAGCGCCCACGGCCAGGTCCCCCCTCCGTCGTTTCGGTGTCGAGGGCGGCACCGTCGGGGACGATCCCGGTGACCGGCGGGAAGAACATCGACCCGTCTTCGTCGGCGATGTCCACCGCCAGGCCGGCGGGCTCGCCCAGAGACGGCACGATCTCGTCCACGATGCGGGCACCCCGCAGCGCCGCGTAGTCCATCGGCCGGTCACCCGGCCCGTGGTGAAGGGCGAAGCGGGCCAGCGCCGTCTCGTCCGTGAAGGCGCACACCCACCGCACCCCACCCGAATGCGCGCTCCACAGGCGGCCGTCGACGGACGGGACCAGAAGCACCGACCGCCGCATCTCACCCACCAGCGCCCGCGGATCACCGGCCCCCGCCCGCTGCTCGGCGATCCGCTCGGCCAACGCCGTCCTGGGCTGCTCCACGGCCCCTCCCTCGTCACGGTGTCAAAGGTGACTGATGGCACCGTAGAACAGACGTGCGTGGAGGGGGCGGTGGTTCTCGTGAAACCCGACCGGGCCTTGACCAGGCTCCGTTGCGTCCCGCACAGGGCGCTCGACGGCCGGTGGGGCACATCCGTGTCGTCCGGCCAGAGAGAAGGGGGGCGAGCCGGCGCATCCCGGTGGTCCGGGCGGCGGCCGCACGCTCCGGCGGGCAGTGGTGGGACGCGCCCGACGGCCGAAGCGGCCTCGATGCGGAAGGCCCGCCCCGCCATCGGAGTCGTGCCGGACCCGTCCGGTTGCGATTTTCGCATTCGGTTCCTAGGGTGAGGGCATGAAGGAGACCGTGACCGATCGTGTGCGAAGCGTCATGCTCAGGGCATCGGTCAGGCAGGCGGAGTTCGCCGAGAGGGTCGGGCTGACGCCGGACAAGCTGTCCAAGTCGCTCAGCGGAGTCCGCCGGTTCACCTCCCTGGACCTGGCGCGCATCGCGGAGTTCGGCGACACGACGGTCGACTGGCTGCTGACCGGCCGCGACCCGCTGCGTCCGGCCTTCGCCGCCCGTGCCGTGCCGTCGGCGATGAGCGGGGACGGCCGTGCCACCCTCAAGGACCTCGTCGAACGCTTCACCAGCGCGCACGAGGTCCTCGTCCTCCTCGGCAGGGCGCCGCAGCAGCCCGAACTTCCCTCGGCCGGCCCGTCGCACCCCACCGCTCCCACGGATCACAAGGGGTGTGTGGACGAAGGCGTGGCGCTCGCGGAAGCCGCGCTCGCCCGGCTGCACGCCGAGGGGTCACCACCGGTGGGCAGCATGGACAGTGCGGAACTCCTCCAGGCGCTGGAGCAGACCTTCGGGGTGGACGTGGCCAAGATCGGACTGCCCGAGGGGATCGACGGTGCCGCCTGGCAGGCGGACGGCTTCCGGCTCATCATGATCGCCCGGACCCGTGTGCCCACCCGGCAGCGCTTCACCCTCGCACACGAACTCGGGCACATCCTGGCCCGGGACGCACAGGACCTCCTGACGGAGACTCACCTGACCCCCGGTCACCAGAAGGACCTCACCGAGGTCCGCGCGAACGTGTTCGCCGCCCATCTCCTCATGCCCCGGTCGGAGATCGAGGCGGCGGTGGCGGCAGGCGGTCTGTCGGACGAACAACTCACCTCCCTGGTAGTCCACTTCCAGGTGTCACCCAGTGCTCTGGCGGCGCGCCTCTCCCAGTTGGGCCTCATCGACGAGCGGACCGCCGGCAGGCTGCGCGGACTCACCACCGAGGACTGCCACTGGCTGACCGGGCAGAGCGACCTCTTCCAGGCCCGTACGGCCTGGGCGCAGACCAAGCGGCTGCCCTTCCGCCCCGCCCAGACGCTGTACGAGGCGTACCTGGACGGAGAGACCACCCTGCGGCCGTTGGCGGCCTACACGGGATGGGAGGCCGACAGGCTCCGCGAGGTGCTCGAACCCGAGCCCGTTCCTCCGGAAGATCCCTCGAGCACTGCCGCGGTCGACGAGGGGGACCTGGTCTTCCAGCCATGACGCGCCACTGCTGGTTTCCCGACAACACCGTGCTGTGCAACTTCGCGGCGGTCGACCGTCTCGCCCTGCTGGAGAAGGTCCTGGACGGCCGGGGGCGCTGGACCCAGGCCGTCGCGGCTGAGGCCGAGCGGTCGTCGCGCTACTGGCCGGGGCTGAGCGAGGTGGCCGGCGGCGGATGGCTCGGCGCACCCATCGAGATCGACGACCCTGCCGAGATCTCGTTAGTGGACCGCACCCGACGCGTCGTCTTCGCGGGTGCTCCGTCCCGGCCACTGCAACACCTGGGCGAGGCGGAAACCCTGGTCCTGATCGAGCACCGCAGCGAGTTCGCCCATTCCGTGTGGATCACCGACGACGGCGAGGCGGGCCACTACGCACGCCGCAAAGGGATCCCCGTGAAGGACACCGTCGGCGTCATGCGCGAAGCCGTCGTCGACGGGCTGGTCATGGCCGACACCGGCCACGGACTCCTCACCGCCATACAGCAGGCCGGCCGGCACATCCGGGGTGTTCCCCGCAGCCCCGAGGACCTGCTGCGCTGAACAGCCGGGCAGCGGGCGCGGACCTACGGGGCGCCCACGCCGACGGCCGACCAGGCCCGCCCGGGCCGCCCTACCCGTATCGAGCGAAAGAACAGGTCTGATGACGAAGACAGACACCGACCGCCAGGGCCGGCGCGTGGTGCTCGAGGAGATCACGGACGAGAACTGGCGCGCCGTCGCCGACGTGGCTCCCGCCGACGACCAGCGCCGGTTCGTGGCCGCCCTCGGCGCACGCTATCTGCTGCTCTCCCTGCGGGACGGAACCTGGAACTCCCTCGCGGTCCGGGCCGGTGACGAGGTCGTGGGCCACGTCATGTGGGCGTACGACGAGGAGGACGGCACCCACTGGATCGGCGGCATGGTCGTCGACGCCGCCGAGCAGGGCAAGGGCGTGGGCCGCGCCACGATGCGCGTCCTGATACGGCGCCTCGCCACACTGCCGTCCTGCCGCGAGATCCGGCTCTCCTACCATCCGGAGAACGCCCCCGCCGTCCGCCTGTACGCGTCGCTGGGCTTCACGCCCACCGGAGAGTTCGAGGACGAGGAGATCGTGGCCGCGCTGAACGGAGGGTCGGCCGCCGCCTGACCACCCGGGACGATCGGCGGCCCTGGGGGCGCACCGCACCGTCAGACGTAGGGGACTCCCACCGGCCGGTCCGGCCGAAGACACCGTCAGACATGACGTTCTCGCCGGCCCGGCCGGTGGGACCTCCTCCCGCACGGCCGGCCACCGCCGGACGACGAGGAGCAGTTCACCGGTGATGAGCCGGTCCGCGCCGCGCCCGGACCGCTCCCGGCCGGCGGCTCACCGATCCACCCCCGACGGGTGGGCCGCCGGCCCGCCCGGATGGCGCCGCTTACCACCGTGCGCAGGGCCGGAGCGCGGGGGCTGGGCCATTCGGCTGTATCGCCGAGCGCGCACCGACGGACCGCTGTGTGGTGGACCCGGACGCGCACCGCGGCCAGGGCGTCGGCGGCCCGGGGCGCTCAGCCACGAAGAACCCACGAACGGAGTATGCCCATGCCCCTCATACGCCGATTCACAGCGGTCCGCAGACGTCATACCGCGTTCGTCACCGCGCTGGTGACCTGCTCGACCGTACTGGCCGGCCAGGACCTCGCCGTGGCCGGCGGTACCCCCGCACCTTCGGTGCCCGTCCCTCGACTGGACTGGAGCCCCTGCGTCCGGGGCAGCGAGTTCGACTGCGCGACCGCGAAGGTGCCGCTGGACCACGGCAGACCGGGTGGCCGCACCCTCGAGCTGGCGGTCGTCAAACGGAAGGCGACCGACCCCGGCCGGCGCATCGGCACCCTCTTCTTCAACCCCGGCGGCCCCGGCGGTCCCGGAACGGTGCAGATGCCGCAGAACTACGGGAAGTTCCCGCGCGAGGTGCGGGAGCGGTTCGACATCGTCAGCTGGGACCCCCGGGGAATCGGCAGCAGCACCGCGGTGAACTGCTTCGCGACTCCCGAGGAAGCCGCCGAATGGAACGCGGGCAAACCGGCGGGCTTCCCGGTGGACGAGAAGGAGCGGGCGGCCTTCATCGCCGCGTACAAGGACCTGGCCCGGCGCTGTGAGCAGCGTGACCCCGAACTGCTGCGCCATGTGTCGACCACCGACACCGCCCGTGATCTCGACCTGCTCCGCCGGGCGGTGGGGGAGCCGCACCTCACCTACCAGGGGATTTCCTACGGCACGATCCTGGGCGCCACCTACGCCGGCCTCTTCCCCGGCAAGGTCCGCGCCATGGTCCTCGACAGCAACATCGACCCGCAGGCCTGGACGCATCACGCGTCCGACGCCGACCCCCGGCTCACGACGTTCCTGCGCATGGGCTCGGACCGCACCGCGGCGGCGACCCTGGACCGGTTCCTCGCCCTGTGCGGGTCCACCACCACCGCCCACTGCGCTTTCTCCGCCGGCGGCCCGAAGGCGACCCGGACCAAGTTCGACCAGCTGGTGCAGCGGCTCCGGAAGCAGCCCGTGGGCGCGTGGACCTACGCCGCCACGGTCGCCGACACGGTGAACAGCCTCTACGTCGTCCACCCCGGCTGGACGGACCTCGCCGGCCGGCTGCAGGACCTGTGGCGGGGCCGCGCCCCGGAACCGGCCGCGCCCCCGCCCCCACCGGCGGTCCCGGACCCGAACCCGTACCTGGGCGAGGAGCAGGGTGCCGCGGTGCTCTGCGGTGACAGTCCCAACCCGCGTGATCCCGGGGCCTACCACGCCATGGAGGAGGCCGCCGCCGCTCGTGCGGGCGACGCCGGACGCTTCTGGACCTGGGCCGCCGCGGGGTGCGCCACCTGGCCCGCGGTCGCCGCCGACCGCTACCGCGGTCCGTGGGACAAGCCGACGGCACACCCCGTCCTGGTGGTCGGTACCACCTACGACCCGGCCACTCCCTACTCGAACGCGCAGGCCATGGTCGAGGAACTGGCCAACGCCCGCCTGCTCACCAACGACGGCTACGGGCACACCGCGTTGATCAACCCCAGCAGCTGCGTCACGGCGCACGAGAGCCGCTACCTCGTCGACGGCACCCTCCCGCCGGTCGGAACGACGTGCCGGCAGGACACGCCTCCCTTCTCCGCGACCAGGCCGGCCGGCGGTGTCGCCACCGGCGGCGGCGGAACGGCCGGCGCCGCCGCCTGAACCGGCCGGGAGCCCCGGCCGCTCCCCGCTCCCCGTCGAGCCGCTGGGCGCCAGGCCCCGGATCCACCTCGGTCCGGGGCCTGGCGCAGTCCTGCGATGAGGAGTGCGACCAGTCGGCGTGCGTCGTGGTCGGGTTCACGGTCGGTGCCGACGCAGAGGTTCCCGATGCCGTGCGTCAGCCGGCCGCACGCGTCCAGCACCTCGCCGGGCCCGGCCGCCGGCGGCCTGTCAGGCCGTTGAGCAGGGCAGGTGCAGAGGCCCGGTGGGAGTGCCGGTGGGGGTGATCTCCGCCACCACCGGCGGGGCTGCTCCGGCGGGCGCGCTAAGCTGCACATGCCCCGCGGGGGAAGTCCGGTCGAATTCCGGCGCTGACCCGCAACGGTGGGCGGAGCCCCTCCAAGGCCCCGCAAGCCCGATTACCCGCGGTGTGAAGGCTCCTGTCATTCGCCGTGGACTGCGAGAGGTGCTGCGCAGGGCGCCCGCGCCCGGGGCCGCTCCTTAGTGTTGCGTAGGGGCACGGCCTGAGGCGAAAGCGACCCGTCCGTGGCCACCACCCTCCGAACCGACCCTGCCACGCCCGCCCGCACGCCCCGTACCGGAGCTGGGACCGGGTCCCCCGGACGCGTGCCGCTGCCCCTTCTCCTGACCGGCCTGGGCGCCGCCTTGCCCCTGTCCCTCGTCTGCGGGGTGGGGATCGGGGCGTCGGGGATCGCCTGGGGCGAGGTGCTGCACCATCTGTGGGCCGGGTTGACGGGCGGCTCCATCACCCCCGGCCAGGTGCCGGCGTACACCATCGTCTGGGAGCTGCGCTTCCCCCGGGCCGTGCTGGCCGCGATCGTCGGGGCCGGACTGTCGGCCATCGGCGTCGCCGTGCAGGCCATGGTCCGCAACGCTCTCGCCGACCCGTACGTACTGGGCATCTCCTCGGGCGCGGCCGTGGGCGCCAACGCCGTGCTCATCTTCGGAGCCTTCGGCGCGCTCGGCGTCTGGGCCCTGTCCACGGCGGCGTTCCTCTCCGCGCTCCTGGCCATGGTGCTGGTGTACGCGATCGCCCGCACCCCTCGCGGCCTGAGCCCGCTGCGGCTCGTCCTGACGGGCACCGCGATGTTCTACGGCTTCTCGGCCGTCACCACGTTCATGGTGTTCGTGGCCGAGCGCGGTGAGGCGGCCCGTTCCGCGATGATGTGGCTGCTCGGCAGCCTCGGCGGCGCCAACTGGGCCTCCGTTCCGATCGCCGCGGGGGCGGTGCTCGGCGGCCTGGTCCACCTCGGGTGGTCGGCGCGTCGGCTGAACGCCCTGGCCATGGGCGACGAGACGGCCGCCGCGCTGGGAGTGGACCCGGGGAGACTGCGCAAGGAGCTGTTCCTGGTCTCCGCGGCCGTCACGGGGGCGGTGGTGGCGGTGAGCGGGGCGATCGGCTTCGTCGGACTGATGGTTCCGCACGCCGTGCGGATGCTCGTCGGCGCCGACCACCGGCGGCTGCTGGCCGTCGCACCGCTCGCCGGAGCCGTCCTGCTGATCTGGGTGGACATCCTGTCCCGCGTGGTGCTCGCGCCGGTCGAACTGCCGGTGGGCGTACTGACCGCGGCCATCGGCGTGCCGTGCTTCGTCCTGCTGATGCGCCGCCGTTCCTACACCTTCGGGGGCATGTGATGCAGGTCGACGTCGACGCACTGACCGTCGAGGCCGACGGCGCCCGGCTGCTGGAAGAGGTCACACTGGGCGCGGCCGAGGGACAGCTTGTCGGGCTGGTCGGGCCCAACGGCAGTGGGAAATCGACCCTGTTGCGCTGTGTCTACCGGGCGCTGCGCCCCTCGGCCGGTACGGTCCGGCTCGGCGGCGAGGACCTGTACGCCATGAGTGCGCGGGAAAGCGCCCGCCGGGTGGCCGCACTGCCCCAGGAGGCGGTCACCGAATTCGACTTCACGGTCGCCGAGGTCGTGGCGATGGGACGCCTGCCGCATCAGCGGTCGGCGGCCCGGACCACCGACGAGGACCGCGGGGCGTGCGAGGCCGCGCTGGCGGGGGTCGGCGCCGGTCACCTCGCCGACCGCGGCTTCCTCACCCTCTCCGGCGGCGAGCGGCAACGGGTCCTGATCGCCCGGGCGCTCGCCCAGCGACCCCGGGTGCTGGTGCTCGACGAACCCACCAACCACCTGGACATCGCCCAGCAGTTGGAACTGCTCGCTCTGGTGCGCGGCAGCGGGCTGACGGTGCTCACCGCGCTGCACGACCTCAACCTCGCCGCACTCCACTGCGATCTGCTCCATGTCATCGACGGCGGCCGGATCGTCGCCTCCGGCGCTCCGCACGAGGTGCTCACCCCCGAGCTGCTGGCCGAGGTCTTCGGCGTGCGGGCGCATCGCGTCCCGCATCCGGAGACCGGCGCCGTACAACTGCTCTTCGACCGCCTCCTGCCCGCTCGGTCCGCCCGGTCCGATCAGCTCGATCAGCCCGCTCAGTCCGCTACTTGAGGAGTCACCGCCACCATGCCGCACCCGGTGCGCCCCGCCGCACTCGCACTCGCCACAGCCCTGCTCCTCACCGGCTGCGGTGCGCAGGTCACCTCGCAGGAAGGGGAGAAGGACGGTTCCGCGGCCCGTGACGGCCACTATCCGGTGACCGTGGAGAACTGCGGAGAGAAGAAGACCTACGACAAGGCGCCCCGGCGCGTGGTCACCAACGACGTCGGCATCACCGAGATCATGTTCGCGCTCGGGCTCGAGGGGCACATGGCGGGCTATGTGATGCCCGACGACAAGGGCGACCTCACGTCCGTTCCCTGGAAGGACGCCTACCAAAAGACCGAGTGGCTCTCGAAGGAGCGGATCAACAAGGAGCTGGTCCTCGACGCCCGCGCCGATCTGGTCTTCGCCGGCTGGAACTACGGCTTCAGCGAGGGAACCGGCTTCACCCCCGCCGAGTTGGAGGAGGTGGGCGTCGGCTCGTATCTGCTGAGTGAGTCGTGCCGCAACGGGAGAGGGAAGGCACGGGGCGTGATGTCGCCGCTCGACGCCCTCTACACCGACCTGCGGAACCTGGGGAGGATCTTCGACGTCGAGGACCGTGCCACCACCCTCGTCGCGACGTTCCGAAAGCAGGTGGCCGAAGCGCAGGCGAAGGCGCCGAAGGGGGCGGACCGTCCGAGGGTCTTCCTCTACGACGACGGGCGGGACAAGCCGCTGACCTCGGGTGCGTACGCGGGTCCGCACGACATCATCACCAAAGCGGGCGGTGACCACATCATGAAGGACCTCGAGGACAGCTGGACGACGGTCGGTTGGGAAACCGTCGTCGAACGTGACCCGGAGGTGATCGTGATCAACGACTACGGGGACACCAGCGCCGACCAGAAGCGGAAGTTCCTGACGTCCTATCCGCCGCTCGCGCAGGTCTCGGCCGTCAAGAACGACCGGATCGTCGTCCTCGACTACGTGGACCTGGTGGAGAGCCCGCGCAACCCCGCGGCCGTCACCTCACTCGCCGCAGAGCTGCGGGACTTCGACCGGGGCGGATCTCCCCGGGGAGAGGGGTGAGGACGTATGTCCGTCGACGTGAACCCGGTCGAAGTGACGTCCGGTCAGGCCACGGCCCCGCTGCCCGTTCCGCTGCCCGCCCCGCCGAACGCTCCCGCGCCCTGTCGGGTCGTCGTGTGCCGGGACTGCTGCTGCGGCAGCTCCAAGGTGCCCGGCGTCGACCACGCGGCGCAGACGGCGCGCCTGCGCGCGGCGGTTCCGACACGGGTGTCCGCCTGCCTGGACCTGTGTGAACAGGCCAACGTCATCGTCGTCCAGCCCTCCGCGGCGGGCCGGTCGGCCGGCGGCCGGCCCGTCTGGCTGGGGCTGGTCAACGACCCCGACGCCATCGAGGACATCGTCGCCTGGGCGCACGCCGGCGGCCCCGGCGTCGCGCCCCTCCCGGACATCCTCGACCTCTACACCGTCAGGCCGCCGCGGCGGGGCACGGCCCTCTGAGGCCGCGCTCACCAGGCCGCCCCCTCAGGGCCGGTGCCGCTGTCCACACGAGCGGGTCACCACGCCTCCCTCGAACCCACGACGCGGCGCCCGCCGGAAAGGAAACGCCCCGGCATGACCGAACACGCTCAGGCTCAGGCACCCACCGAGGCCGTCACCGCGGCCCTGCACGAGGTGGCGGCCCTCGGCGGCTTCTTCGTCCTGCCCGTCGGCGGCCCGGACGAGGGCCGGCACCTGCTCGACCGGTCCGCCGCGCGCGGCTTCACCGACCTGGCCGAAGCCGTCGCGCGGCGGTACCGCACCGGCGAACCGCGGATCGGCGTGTCCATCGCCCACCTCGGGCACGCGGCCCGCCTCTGGTCCCCTGCCCTGGCGTGCGTGCTGCTGCACGGGATCGTCCCGGACCTGACGGAGCTGCGGCGTGCCGACGACGGACCGGCCCTTTGCCTGCCCCGCCCCGCCGGCTGGTACGCCGAGCGGCTCCCCGACCCCGCTCTCGCCCTGAACGAGCAGGTGATGCGGCAGTTGCGCGCGCTCGAGAGCGGACTGCGTGTCAAGATCGCCCCGCGACTGCTGGACGGGAACGCCGCCTCCGCGCTCGTCGGATCGGCCCAGGTCCTGCTGTCGGCCCGCCCCGAGCTGCACGAGCCGCTCACGGACCTCACCACCCGGCTGCTGGACACCGGACGGCTCGCGGGCACCGGAGTGATCACCGGCCCGGGGCTCACGTTCCGCCGCCGCAGCTGCTGCCTCTACTACCGGGTGCCGGACGGCTCGAAGTGCGGCGACTGCTGCCTGGCCGGCCGGGACGGACCGCCGGCCTGACACAGGGACGCCCGCTGCCGGGACAACGCCCCACGCGTCAACCCCGCGCACACCTCCCGACCGGCTCGTCCGGCCCGTCCCGTCCCGACCTTCCCGTCCCGACCTTCCCGTCCCGACCGTCCCGTCCCGACCTTCCCGTCCCGACCGTCCCGTCCCGGTCGGCTCCTCCGGTCCTCCCGCCCCGTCCGGTCCTCCCGCCCCGTCCGGTCCTCCCACCCCGTCCGTTCGTTAGCCCGCCCGGGGCACCCGGACCACCCGGTCGCGACGGTGGCCGTGCGCCCCGGAGCCGCCGACCGCACGATGACCGTGTTGCCGACCGGCAACCGATCGGTACCGGCCGGACGCGAAGGAGGCCCCACGGTGGGCGAGCTGTACATCGACGGCGAGTGGACGAAGGCGGCGGCCGGCGGGCGGCGGGAGGTGGTCAACCCGTACGACGCCTCCGTCGTGACCACCGTCGACGAGGCGGACGCCACCGACGTGGACCGCGCGGTGCGCGCCGCCCGGCGTGCCTTCGACGAGGGGGACTGGGCGAACGCCCCCACCCGCCGGCGCGCCGACCTGCTGATGCGCGTCCACGACCTGCTGCTGCGCGACAAGGAGGAGATCGCCCGCACCGAGACCGCCGACACCGGCAAGACGCTGACCGAGTCCCGCTTCGACGTGGAGGACGTGGCGAACGCCTTCCGCTACTTCGCGGAACTCGCGGGCAAGGACGGCGGCCGTGTCGTGGACGTCGGCCCGGACGTCCTCAGCCGTGTCGTCTACCAGCCGGTCGGGGTGTGCGCGCTCATCGCCCCCTGGAACTACCCGCTGCTGCAGGCCTCGTGGAAGGTGGCGCCGGCGCTGGCCGCCGGAAACACCTTCGTCCTCAAACCCAGCGAGACCACACCGCTCACCACGATCGCCATGATCCGGCTGATCGAGGAGGCCGGCGCCCCGCCCGGCGTCGCCAACCTGGTGCTCGGTTCCGGGGCGACCGTCGGCGCGGCCCTGACCGGCCATCCCGAGGTCGACCTGGTGTCCTTCACCGGAGGCCTGGCCACCGGACGCGCCATCATGGCCGCCGCCGCCGAGGGGCCGAAGACCGTCGCCCTGGAACTGGGCGGCAAGAACCCCAACATCGTCTTCGAGGACGCCGACTTCGCCGCCGCCGTGGACTACGCGCTGGACGCCGCCTTCCTGCACGCCGGGCAGGTCTGCTCCGCCGGTTCACGCCTGCTGGTCCAGGACTCCCTGTACGACCGGTTCGTCGACTCCCTCGCCCGGCGCGCCCAGTCGATCCGCCTGGGCAGCGGCATGGAGGAGGGCACCGAGAGCGGCCCGCTCAGCTCCGCCGAGCACCGTGACAAGGTCGAACGCCACATCGCCGTCGCCCGGGAGGAGGGCGCCCGGCTCGTCACCGGCGGCACCCGCCCCGACGACCCGGCGCTGAGCCGCGGCTTCTTCCTGCTGCCGACGGTCTTCGCCGACTGCGACAAGTCCATGCACATCGTGCAGGAAGAGGTCTTCGGACCGGTCGTCACCGTCGAGCGTTTCCACACCGAGGACGAGGCGGTGGAGCTGGCCAACGACACCCGCTACGGCCTGGCCGGCGGCGTGTGGACCTCCGACGCGAGCCGTGCCCAGCGCGTCGCCCAGCGGCTGCGGCACGGCACCGTGTGGATCAACGACTTCCACCCCTACGTACCGCAGGCCGAGTGGGGCGGCTTCGGCCGCTCCGGCGTCGGGCGCGAGCTGGGCCCCACGGGCCTGCGCGAGTACCAGGAGGCCAAGCACATCTACCAGAACCTCGCCCCGGGGCCCTCCGGCTGGTTCAAGGGCTGACCAGGCACGGCAGCACGACGCGGCACACCGCCCGCCCCTCCCGACGGCCACCGAAGAAAGGCATCCCATGGCCTCCACCACCCCGCACGGCGCCGAGTCCTCCTACGACTACGTCATCGTCGGCGGCGGCACCGCCGGCTGTGTGCTCGCCGCCCGTCTGAGCGAGGACCCCGACTGCCGTGTCTGCGTCATCGAGGGCGGCCCCAGCGACGTCGGTGACGAGCGCATCCTGCGTCTGCGCAACTGGATCAACCTGCTCGGCTCGGAGTTCGACTACGGCTACACCACCGTCGAACAGCCGCGCGGCAACTCCCACATCCTGCACTCACGGGCCCGGGTGCTCGGCGGCTGCTCCTCCCACAACACGCTGATCAGTTTCCTGCCGCTGCCGCAGGACCTCGACGACTGGGTGGCCCACGGCTGCACCGGCTGGGACCCGGCGACGATCCTCCCCTACCGCGACCGGCTGCTCACCAAGATCGTCCCGGTGGCCGAGGCCGACCGCAACCCCATCGCCAAGGACTTCGTCACCGCCGCCTCCCGCGCCACCGGCGTCCCCGTCATCGACGACTTCAACGCCGAACCCTTCGCCGACGGCACCGGCTTCTTCTCCCTGGCCTACGAACCGGAGGGCAACCTGCGGTCCTCCACCTCCGTGGCCTACCTCCACCCCGTCATGGACCGCCGCCCCAACCTCACCCTCCTCCTGGAGACCTGGGCCCACCGGCTGCTCACCGACGAGTCGGGGAGGCTGACCCGGGTCGCCGTCCGCGGCGCCGACGGTGAGCCCGCCACCGTGCGCGCCGAACGCGAACTCCTGCTGTGCGCCGGCGCCATCGACACCCCGCGCCTGCTGATGCTGTCCGGTATCGGCCCGGCCGAGGACCTGCGCCGCCTGGGCATCGAGGTACAGGTCGACCTGCCCGGCGTGGGGGAGAACCTGCTGGACCACCCCGAGTCCGTGATGGTCTGGGAGACCAAGGAGCCGCTGCCGCCCAACTCCGCGATGGACTCCGACGCCGGACTGTTCCTGCGTCTCGAGAAGGGGCAGCCGCGCCCGGATCTGATGTTCCACTTCTACCAGGTGCCGTTCACCGTCAACACCGAACGCCTGGGCTACCCCGTCCCGGAGCACGGGGTGTGCATGACGCCGAACGTGCCCCGGGCCCGCTCCATCGGCCGTATGTGGCTGCGCAGTTCCGACCCGGCCGAGCACCCCGCCCTGGACTTCCGGTACTTCACCGACCCCGGTGGCCACGACGAGCGCACCATCGTCGAAGGGCTCAAGCTGGCCCGGGAGGTCGCCGCGACCGAACCCCTGAGCGGCTGGCTCGTCCGCGAGGTCGCGCCCGGCCCGGACGTCACCTCCGACGCCGACCTGTCGGAGTACGGGCGCCGCGCGGCCCACACCGTCTACCACCCGGCGGGCACCTGCCGCATGGGCGCGGCGGACGACCCGATGGCCGTCTGCGACCCGGAGTTGAGGCTGCGCGGCGTCGAGGGCGTACGCATCGTCGACGCGTCGGTGTTCCCGACGATGCCCACCATCAACCCCATGGTGACCGTCCTGCTCGCCGCCGAACGCGCCGCCGACCTGCTCACCGGCAAGCCCGGGCCCACCGGCAAGGCGACGGCACGGTGACCGGTCCGCGGACCTGCGGGCACCGGCGAGAGGTCTTCCGCCCGCCGCGCATGCCGCCGGCCGTCGAGAGCCGGTGCCCTCGTCCCTGTCCTCGTCCTGAATGAAGGGGGAATTCGACCGTGTCGACCGATGGAGACAAGGGCACCGGAGCCGTGCCGGAGGAGATGGCGGCGGAGGAGGTGCCGATGGGCACGGTCCGGCTCAAACCCGTGGTCTTCTTCGGGTCGGCCTCCCTCATCCTCGCGATCTCGATCTGGGCGATCATCACCCCCTCCGGTGCGGAAACGGTCATCGGCGTGGCGGTCGGCAAGATCTCCCACTGGTTCGGCTGGTACTACTTCCTCGCCGCGACCCTGTACCTGCTGTTCGTCGTCTTCATCGCCTTGTCCAAGTACGGCACGGTCAAGCTGGGCCCCAAGCACTCCAGGCCCGACTACGGTGTCTTCACCTGGGGGGCCATGCTGTTCGCGGCGGGCATCGGCATCGACCTGATGTTCTTCTCGGTCTCCGGGCCCGTCAGCCACTACCTCGCGCCGCCGCAGGGCGATCCGGAGACGCTCGAGGCCGCCCGGCAGGCCGTGGTGTGGACCCTGTTCCACTACGGCATCACCGGCTGGGGCATGTACGCGCTGATGGGCATGGCGCTCGCCTACTTCTCCTTCCGGTACCATCTGCCGCTCGCGATCCGCTCCGCGCTCTACCCGCTCATCGGCCGACGCATCCACGGGCGGATCGGCGACACCGTCGACCTGGCGGCCATCATCGGCACCGTGTTCGGCATCGGCGTGACGCTCGGCATCGGCGTGGTGCAGCTGAACTACGGCCTGAAAGTCCTCTTCGGCGTGGAAGAGGGGCTGGCCGCACAGATCGCCCTGATCGTCGTCGCGGTGGGGATGGCCACCTTCTCCGCGGCCTCCGGCGTCGACAAGGGCATCCGCAGGCTGTCACAGCTCAACGTCGTCCTCGCCGCCCTGCTGATGCTCTACATCCTCGTCGTCGGCGAACCGTTCCGGCTGCTCAACGCCGTGGTCCAGAACGTCGGGGACTACATCAGCCGTTTCCCCTCGATGACCCTGAACACCTTCGCCTACGACCAGCCCGTCGAGTGGCTGGACGCGTGGACGCTCTTCTTCTGGGCCTGGTGGATCGCCTGGGCGCCGTTCGTCGGACTCTTCCTGGCCCGCATCTCCCGAGGCCGCACCCTGCGCGAGTTCATCGCGGCGACCCTGATCATCCCGTTCCTCTTCACCGGCCTCTTCCTGTCGATCTTCGGCAACAGCGCCCTGTTCCTGGTGCGCGACGGGAACACCGCGTTCGGCGAAACGGCCATGAACGTCCCCGAGCAGGGCTTCTACAACCTGTTGGCGGAGTATCCGGGGTTCCTGTTCAGCGCCGGACTCGCGACCTTCGTCGGGCTGCTGCTGTACGTCACCTCCGCGGACTCCGGGGCCCTGGTCATGGGCAACCTCAGCGCGGAGCTGCCCACCCCGGTGACCGACGCGCCGACGTGGCTGCGCATCTTCTGGGCGGTGGCGACAGGGCTGCTCACCCTCGCCATGCTCATCGTGGGCGGTGTGCACGCGCTCACCAACGCCACCATCATCATGGGGCTGCCCTTCTCCTTCGTCATGTTCCTGATCATGGCCGGGCTCTATCTGGCGTTGCGCACCGAGCGGATGCGGGCGGAGGCGAGGATCACCACGCTGCCCGGGAGGCTCTCCGGACGTATGACGCAGCACGGTCTGCCGGGGGCGCCGAACTGGCGGCATCGACTGGCGCGGACGATGGCGTTCCCCGGCAGGCGGGCGGCCGTGAGATTCGTCGACCACGTGTGCCGTCCCGCCTTCCAGGAGGTCGCCCAGGAGCTGCGGGAGCAAGGAGCTGAGGCGGAGGTCCTGGAGGGCGTCGACGAGGAGAACGGCCTTCCCCATGTCGGCCTGCGGGTGCCGATCGGCCCCGGCGACGAATTCCTCTACGAGGTCCGGCCCGTCGTGCTGCCGACCCCCGCGTTCGCCACCCGATCGGTCAGCACGCACGACACCTACGTACGTTTCGAGGTCCGGCTCGCCGAGGGCAACCAGGACTACGACGTGATGGGGTACACCAAGGAACAGCTCATCGCCGACGCCCTCGACCAGTACGAGCGGCACCTGGAGTTCCTGCGGATGCGCCACGAGGCGGCCACCCGCTCGAGCTTCCCCAGCCACCGCCTGGACGCACCGGACGCGCACCTGCCGGAGGAGTAGGCCCCGCCCGGCCCCTGCGCGGGGCCGGTGGCAGGGTGGCGGGCGGCGGCCCGGACGCCTACTCCGAGTGGACCGACCGCACCAGCTCCGCCAGCGCCTCCGCCAGCACGGCGAGCCCCGGCCCCGCCGGGCCGCCCGGCTCGTCCATGTACAGATCCCTGCGGATCTCGATCATCAGCGCGCTCACCCGCGGATCCTTCCCGTAGTACGCGAGCGGTACGTACGTCCCCGCGAAGGGGCTGTCGACCCCCGTACCGCCGAAGCCCGCGAACGCCTTCTCCGCGCGGGCGAGCAGCCCGGCCGGGGTGTGGAAGGGGTGCGTGCCCAGGCAGATCGGCGGGCGGGGGCCGGTGCCGTGGAGCTCGTACGGCAGGGGCTCGGTCGGGTACGAGTGCACGTCGATGACGACCGCCCGCCCCACCGCGTCCAGCCGCCCGGCGACCGCGTCGGTCATGGCCTCGGCGTACGGGTGGAAGTACCGCTCCACGAGCGGACGTCCGTCGTGGTCGCCCGGCCGCAGCTCACCTCGGTGCGACGTCCCCGTGTACACCGCCCCCATGCCGACGGCCAGCATCTCCTCCCGCTCGTCCGGGAACCGCTCGGGGTCGACGACCAGACGGGAGAGCCGGTTCACGAACCGCCAGGGCGTACCGGAGGGCACCCGGCCGGCGGCCAGCTCCGCGATCTGGGCCGTGTGCGAGTCGGTCATGTGGTCCAACTCCCGCTCCAGGGCGGTGTCGTCGAGCGTGATCCCGCTCCGCACCTCCGCCGGCACGACCCGCGAGGAGTGCGGGACGTGCAGGATCACGGGGGAGTCGGGGGAGCCGGGCAGCAGCTGGAAGGAGGGTGAGGTGTCGTGCATCGCGGATGGTGCTCCTTGCGTCGGATCCGTATGGGTCGTACGTCGGGAAGCAAGCGCGCTTCCCGCCCTTGGACGGGGACGGGGACAGGGGACTGGTGCTTCCGACGGCGTCCCCCCGGCCACCGCCGGAAGCACGGACACCTAACCATGGAAGGGAAAGCGTCGTCAATCCTTCACGTGCGAGAGTGTAACGGTTTCGCTGGGGGTGGTCCTGGGGCCCAGCCGGCAGACCGTCATGGCGCCCCTGGAACGGTTGTGGGACACGGACGCCACTCCCGTCCTCGCCCCCCAAGCCCCTGAAGGCACAGGCGACTTCGCCGACACGACCGAACGGCAGAGGTGCCGGGTGTGGCGGTGCCCGACGGGTCCGCTGCCTCTCCTGCCGGTGCACGCCGCCGACCACCACGCCCCCGCGGGCGACCGCCCGCACGACGAGGTCCTGGAGCGCGTGGTGTCCTCGTGCATGTCCACGCTGTGCGCCCTGATCCGGGTCAGCCGTCGGTCCTCGCCCCCGACCGGGCGCAGTGGCTGCTGGTCCTGGCCCTGCGGGACCCGCCACCGCACGCACCGACGCTGAACCCGCCGCCCGCCGCCCGCCGCCCGCCGCCCGCCGCCCGCCGCCCGGTGCTCACCGGGAGGCGGAATCGCTGCGGCGTCGGTTGCCCGGCCGGCACGCCGGAGGACTTCCGGCACGTCGTCTCCCCCTGTGGACGGCGGGCGACGACGGTGCCCGGCCGCTGTCAGGCGGGGATGATCTGCCCGTTCTCGATCCGGAAGTCCTCGGTCGGTGAACAGCCGATCGACGGCGTGATCAGCAGGCTGACGGCGACCGGTGCGGGCTCCGTACCGGCGGTGGAGAACTCGCACACCGCGTGGCGGCCGGTCAGCGGGAACCAGAACCAGGCATCCGCCTCACCGACCAGAGCACGGTCCGACTCCCTCCACACACCGTTCTCGAAGGTGAAGACCTGGAGGCGCACGGATGCCGCGAGCGGATCGGTCTGCGACCGCAGAGCGGTGAGTGTGAACTTGGCGTCCCCGTCCAGGGTCGATGTGGCGATCTGCCGGCGCTCCGCCGCCCGGGAATCGCTCTGCGGTTCCTTCTCCTGACCGGCCGTCGGGCGGGTCGGCGGGTCGGCCGGCAGCGGGTTCGGCGGGCCACCGGTGGTTGCGCCGATCGTGACGGTGGCGGCCGTGGCGGTGACCAGGGCGACGCCCCAGTTCAGGAGTGTGCGGAAGTTCTTGATCACGACGTCTCCCTGTGTGGTGAGGGGTGCGGGTCGCGGACCACTGCTCTCGCCACCGCGTCCCGGGCGGCGGCGGCACCGCCTGGCGCGGCTACTTGCCGGGGGAGGGCAACGGTGTGGGCATCGGCGCCTCGGACGGACTGCGACCGTCCCCGGTCCGATGAGGCTGCACGTCGAAAACTTCGAAGGTGAGGTGCCAGGTCGCCGGCGTCAGCACCCGTTGTGTCACCTGGCCACGCGCCTTACGGAACTCTCCGGTGCCTCCGGTGATCGCGTTGACGACCGGGCTCGGTACCGGAATTCCGGCTTGCTCGCCCTGGACGGTGATCTGTCCTTCCGGTAGCACCGCGGTCGACGAGCACGGTCCCGTGTCGCGTTCGAGGTCGGTGAGGACGCAGGACCCGCTGAAGCGTCCGACGAAGCGGTCTTCCGGCCCCTCGGTCGAGACCAGATCCCCGCTGAAGAGGAACTGATCGCCGACGCTGCGGCCCGTTGCACCCAGATCCAGCTCTTCGCCGACGCGCAGCCGGGCCTCCACGCGGAGGGTGCGGCTTTTCGCCGAGGAGCCGTCGGCAGGGTGGGGTGCCGCAGTCTCGGCCGTCTTCCGCGGGACCACGTCGGCCGACGCGGATCCGATGAGAGCGAGCCCGGCAGAGCCGCCGAGAACCGCAACGGCGAGGAAAATGAAGGGTCGGCCGACGAAGCCCATGGTCGCCTCCGTGGTGGTGGGAAGGAACAGAGTCAGGGCCGCCCGGGCTTGGTCCGGCGCCGATGCCGCCGGACGGCGACGCCTGGGATCGGTTCACAGCAGGCAGGGCACCCGAGCAGATCCAGGGACCGTGGGCGAGAACGTACGAGAAGGCCCGCGGCGTTGCTGGGAGAGTTCGTCATGGTCCCTCTTGGTGTGACGAATGTCGTCCGGATGCGTTCATGACGGCCCCTCCTTCCAGCGGAAACATTAAGGGCGGTGACGGCGACGTGCTCCACAGCGGGCCAGGATCGAGGCCATTGGGGTGCATTCCCGGTGGCAACGGGAAGAAGGCCCCCCCGCGGCGCTGTTTCCCGCACCGCCGCCCTCGTCGCCACTGCCGCCGGGCTCGCACCCACCGACGAACGGCACGAAGGCGGGATCCGACGGCACCGGGGTCTCGGGCGATGACTTCACCGCACCCCAGCCGCGGAGTGGACCACTGTGCCGGGGCGCGTATCGAGTCGTGATCACTCTGCGGGGCACGGAGGGGCCGAAGGCCCTCGTCGGGTGGACGGCTCCGACTCCTCGATACGGGCCGCCGCGCAGGCCGTCGGCCTCGCCCGGTGGCTCCGGGAGACAGCCGAACGGCTGAAGGGGGTGCCCGGGTTCGCCGGCCGTTCCACACGTTCCGCGACGACCCGTACAACGGCCTGGTCAGGGCCGTCGCCGGGCTGAAGGCGGACGCGGTGGTGGGTGCCGCCGAGCAGGCCGGCCCCCGGGGCGTCGGTTCGGTCGCGGTCCACCTGGTCGAAGCGGACGATGGCAGGTGACGGTGGTGCCGTAGGCCGGTGGGCCGGACCGACTGCCGCCTCGCCGCGGTCCGGCCGCGTGCACGGCGGTCCTCCCCGATCCGGCGGCGCTGAGTCGGCATGATCCGTCGTCAGCCGTTGCCGTAGGCGAAGAGGTGAGGCACATGGCCGGGCTCCGGGCGGGCGAGGGCATTCTGCGCCGTAAGCCCATCGAACACATCGAGGAGACGGAAGCCGGTGAGGGACCTCGGCTGGAGCGGACGCTGGGGCTGTGGCAGCTGACCGCGATCGGTGTGGGCGGCATCATCGGCGCGGGCATCTTCACCCTCGCCGGTACGGTGGCCAACGGTACGGCGGGCCCCGCGGTGCTGGTGTCCTTCCTCATCGCGGGCGTGGCCAGCGCGGCTGCGGCCCTGTCGTACGCCGAGTTCGCGGGCATGATCCCGAAGGCGGGTTCGGCCTACACCTACGGCTACGCGGTGCTCGGCGAGTTCGCCGGCTGGTTCATCGGCTGGGACCTGCTCCTGGAGTACACGGCGATCGTGGCGGTGGTCGCGATCGGCATCTCCGGCTACTTCAGCTTCCTGATCGAGGACATGGGCGCGCGGCTGCCCGCCTGGATGCTGGGCGCGCCCAGCACCGGTGCCGGGCACAAGGTGGACCTGTTCGCGGCGCTCCTGTGCCTGCTCATCGCCTGGCTGCTGACCCTCGGCATCCGCAGCGCGGCCCGCTTCGAGACGATCGTGGTGGCGCTGAAGGTGCTGGTCGTGCTGGTGGTGATCGGGGTCGGTGTCTTCCACATCAACACCGCCAATTACCACCCGTTCTTCCCCTACGGGATCAGCGGGGCGTTCACCGGTGCGGCGACCGTGTTCTTCGCGGTCTTCGGCTACGACGCGATGTCGACGGCGGCCGAGGAGTCCAAGGACGCGCGGCGGCACATGCCGAAGGCGATCATCTACTCGCTGGCGATCGCGATGGTGCTGTACGTGGCGGCCTGCCTGGTGCTGACCGGCATGCAGAACTACAAGGACATCGACAAGGAGAGCGGCTTCTCGACCGCCTTCCAGTCGGTGGGGCTGGACCGGCTGGCGGACGTGATCGCGGTGGGCGCGATCATCGGCATCCTCACGGTGATGTTCACGTTCATGCTGGGTGTGACCCGGGTGTGGTTCTCCATGTCCCGGGACGGGCTGCTGCCCAAGTGGTTCGCGAAGACGCACCCCACGCGACACGTGCCGACGCGCGTGACGTGGATCGTCGGGGTGGCGTCGGCCGCCATCGCCGGCTTCCTGCCGATCGAGGAGGCGGCCGAACTGACCAACATCGGCATCCTGCTGGCGTTCGTGGTGGTGTGCACGGCGGTGATCGTGCTCCGCTACCGGCAGCCGGACCTGCCGCGCGCCTTCCGTACCCCGGGGATGCCGTTCGTGCCGGCGCTGGGTGTGATCTTCTCGATCTGGCTGATCACGTTCCTGCAGTGGCAGACCTGGGTGCGGTTCGTCGTCTGGTTCCTGATCGGGTGCGGGGTCTACTTCTCGTACTCGTACAAGCGATCGGAGCTGGCCAAGCGCCAGGGCGGTGTCGCGTCGTGATCGACGAGTGGTCCGGATGAGCCTTCTGTTCCGGCTGCCGCCGCAGCCGCCCGGGGTGCGGGCCGTACTCGCCGACCGGCAGGTGCCCTCGCGTCACGAGAGAAGGGCCACCGGTCCGGGCCCGCCGCGAGGGCGGATCCCGCAGCTTGAGCACGACTCGACACGCACCTCGGGCAGCTGACGAAAAGCGCCCGGGTCCGAGATCGTGGACAATCCGACTGTCGGCGGCGCCCATGGCCTGTGGCCCGGCCTGTGGTCGTGCCGCGGACGCCGTCGCGGCTCCTTCTGCGACCCGGAGGAAGATCGATGAGCGAGAAGCGTTGGGTCACCTTCGACTGTTTCGGCACCCTCGTGGACTGGCGCCACGGCATCGCCACCGGCATCGAACTGGTCGCGCCCGGTAAGGGCTGGGAGCTGCTGGACGTCTACAACCGCCACGAGCCGCAGGTGCAGCGCGAGCACCCCTCCATGCGCTACGGCGACGTCCTGGCGGAGGCCCTGAAGCGCACGGCCACCGAGGCGAAGATCGATCTGCTGGAGGACGACGCCCGCGTCCTGACGGCCGGCATCCCGTTCTGGCCGGTCTTCCCCGAGACGCGGCAGGCCCTGCGCGAGCTGCGGGAGTCCGGCTGGAACCTCGCCCTGCTCACCAACTGCGACCGCGTCATCATCGGTGAGACCCAGCGCCGCCTGCGGGTCCGGTTCGACGCGGTCGTCACCGCCGAGGACTCCGGCGCCTACAAGCCGGCCCACGACCACTTCGAGCATTTCGAGAAGTCCCTCGGCGTCACCCGTGACCGCTGGGTGCATGTGGCGCAGAGCTACTTCCACGACATGGTTCCGGCCGGTGAACTCGACATCACCCGCGTGTGGATCAACCGTCTCCACGCGAGCGACGACCCCTCGATCGCGCACGCCGTCCGCCCCGACCTGAGCGACCTGGCCGCCACGGTCGACGAGGTCCACCAGAGGCTCAACGGCTGACCTGCGGCCGCCCCCGCCCGTCTGATCCGCCGACAGCCGCTCCCCAGCGTCCCGGGCATGCCGGTGCGGCGGGCATCGGCCGGATGCCGATGCCCGCCGCCGGTTTTCGCGGGTTCAGCTGTAGGGGATCACCAGTACGGACTTGTCCGTGCCCGTCTGGAGCTTCGAGGTGCCGTTGCCGATGGCGCTCCACACCTCGAGGCGCACGGTGCCGCCGTTCAGGTTGCCCGGTGTGCCCGTGGACGCCTTGAGGCCGCGTGCCTGCGTGTACTCCTCCCAGCCGGTGACCGGGTCGGTCGCGAAGTAGTGGTACGTCTCGGTCCGGTCGAAGCTGCCGTCGCCGGTGAAGTCGTAGCTGATCCGCGCCTGTTGGCCGAGGCCGACCGTGGTGCCGGCGTCCACCTGGAGCCGGAAGGCGGTCTGCGCGCCCGGGGCGAGCGTGCCGTTGACGCCGCGGACCTCGTAGACCAGGGGCTGGTACGGGGTGCCGTCGCGGTTGGTGCCGCCGGCGGAGGCGATGGTGTCACTGCCCGCCGTGCCACCGGTCGCCGTGGTCAGGGCGCCACCGCTGCGCAGCTGGAAGGTGTTGCCGGTCGGCGGTTCCGGTTCCGGCTCGGGGTCGGGGTCCGTGGACCCGGTTCCGGTGCCGGTCGCGGTGGAACGGGCCGGCACGGAGAGGGTCTTGCCGTCGGAGAAGGTCACGGTGCGCGCCGTGGCTCCGTGGTTGTGGGCCGCGTAGGTGCGGGCCGTTCCCTTGGTGAAGACGGCGGAGGTGGGGATGTCACCGGTCACGGTGGCGTCCGGGGCACCGAGGGCGGCGAGGGTGTTGATCCAGTGGTAGGTGTGCGCCTTCGACTCCCCTTCCTCCGGGGTGTAGCCGGCGTGGCCCGCGTCCCACTTCGCCTTGGCCGCGGCCGGGTCCGCGAAGGACTCGAACTCCCAGAGGAGGTCGCGCCATTCGACGGCCGGGCCGCCGTTCTCCCGCTCCATCTCGGCGATGTTGCGCCGGATCGCGGCCTTCTCACCACCGAGGTGCAGCGAACCGCCGGTCACGGGCAGGACGTTGATGCCGTGGATCTCCTCGGGGTTGGCGGTCCACCAGGTGGCGTAGGCGGCGCCGCTGCCCCACACCATGCCGGCCGTGTCGTGGCCGAAGGAGGACGGGAAGACCTGCTCGTCGGCGTCGAACCAGTACTGGGCGATCGACTCCGACTCGGTGGTCAGCAGGAAGGTGCCGAGGTCACGCAGCGAGGTGTCACCCGTGGCGGAGCCCCACAGGACGAGGGCCGCGCTGAGGTTGGTGGACTCGGAGGAGGACTCCTGGTTGTTGCCGGCGGCGAAGCCCTGGTGCCCGGAGGCCCAGCTGTGGCCCGCGTAGACGTCGAAGCCGCGCAGGAAGGGGAAGGCGGTGTCGGTGCGGCTGGGGTTGGCGGTGTCCCGGACGAGGGTCTTGACCATGCCGCCCCAGGCGGACTCGGCGGCCCAGCCCTGGTCGTACTGGGCGACGATCGCCGCCGCGTAGACGTAGTAGCTGTAGTGGAAGTGGTGGTCGTTGAGCTCGGTGTCGCTGCCGTAGGAGGCGGGGTAGCCGGTGAGCGTCTTCCAGTCCTTGTCGTAGCTGAACTCGTTCGCGCCTCCCGCGGTGAACCAGTCCTGGAGCTTGCCCTTCATCAGGCCGAGCAGCCGGTCGCGGATGCCGGTCTCGCCGATCTGGTCGGCCACCGGGACGAGCTGGGCGAGGCGGCCGAGGGCCTTGCCGGTCCAGTAGGTGTCCGTGGCGCCGGAGAAGGGGTCGGAGGCGTTCACGACGTCGTTCAGGTACCCGCGCAGTCGGGCGGCGTCCACGCCGTTCGACTTGGGCAGCGCGGGCAGCACCGCCGCGGCCTTCTGGCTGGTGGTGAAGGAGGCCGACTCGCGGACCTTCATGGTGCCGCGCGGTGAGACGTAGGTGTGGGAGGTGAGGGGGTCCGTGGTGTTCAGCCACTGGTGGCGGTAGAGGGCCTGGAGCGTGCCGCGCTCGGTGCCTTCCTTCGCCTCGGTGGTGAGCGTGTAGGTGGCCTTGACGGTGCCCCCGGTGTAGTTCCAGGTGGCCTTGGAGTCGGTGACGAAGCTGTAGGCGTACTTCTTGAAGGTCGCCAGCGCGCCGGTGGACGGCAGCACGGCGACGGAGAAGTAGTCCTTGGAGCCGAGACCCGCGGTGACGGTGGAACCGGCGACGTTCCAGTCGCTGCCGGTCGGCGCGAAGAGGGCGTAGTGATGCCCGGCGACGGTGATGCCGAGGACGTTGCCCTGGTCGGCGAAGACGGTGGGCGCGCCGGCGGTGGTGATCTGGGCGTTGCCGCCGGAGCCCTTGGCGTACACGAACGGGGAGCCGTGGCCGATGGTGGTGCGCAGGGTGCGGGCGCCGTCGGACCAGTAGGGGGTGACCGTCCAGTCGGACCAGTCGTCGGCCTTGGTGTCGGGGGAGTTGAGGCCGGTCAGTCCGATGGTGAGGTCGCGCTTGTGGGCGTACTCGTACTGGCGGCCGTCACCGACGATCGCGGGGGTCGTCGGGTAGCCGACGTCGAGCCCGCCGGATGTGGCCTGGTAGGTGAGGGGGTGGCCGTACATGGGGGTCGAGTACGGGTTGTCGCCGTAGCGCTGGAAGGCCAGGGAGGACCACCAGTCGTTGGTGGGCACGGGCCGGTTCCGGGCGGCGGCGGTCAGCTTGGGCGTGACCGGGGCACCGGTGTTGGTGGTGGGACCCGACGTACCGGCGGGCCGGGTGTCGGAGTAACTGCCGGAGCCCACGGGGACGGTGGCGGCGGCCGCCGGTGTGGCGGCCGGGCCCAGGCCGACGACGGCGAGGGCTGAGGACAGCAGCAGCACTACTGCCGGTCTGGTGCGGGCGCGGGGGGATGGCATGGGGCACCTCACGTCGTGACAGGGGGGAGTCTGAGAGCGCTCTCAGGTGGCCGGAACGTAAAGCCGCTGTAATGCACGTGTCAATACTTTGAACACGGCGGGCGGGTGGTACCGGACCTAAACCCCGTTATGTCTTCGCGACTTGACGGTGCGAGCGCCCCCGGAGGCTCCCTTCCGGCGGATGCAGGAGAGCCCCTCGTGCGCACGAACCGCCCTGACGTCAGGACGGTGCCCCTGCGGGTGGTGCAAGGGACCTGAAGGTGCCACCGAGGGCCGGGACCGGCCATGCCGCTCGGCGGCCTCGACACGTGCGACACCGGGACACTCACCCGCGCCCCTGGGCAGGACACGCCCTCCCGAAAGCGTGAGCACTTCGGCCACCACTGTCCTGATGCCACTCATTCGAGCGCTCACGTGACACCTGTCCGCCGACTGCTCACGTTTTCCGCACGGCACCCGTCCCCGGCCTCGCGGCCCCGGGCCCGGCTCCGAGCCCGCGGAACTTCCCGCACCGCACGCCGGCGGGCAGGGCGGAACTCGGCCTCCGGCCACCGGAGATCCGATTCACCGGGTGCTCGATGGCCCGCACGCCTATGTTCTGGAGCGTCGTCCGCCCAACTCATGGAGCACATATGACACTTGAGCGTCCGGTCATCAACAGCAGCGTGCCGCACTCCGCCCGGATCTGGAACTACTGGCTCGGCGGCAAGGACCACTACGGGGTCGACGAGGAGGTCGGGGACCGGATCGCGAGCGCCAACCCCGAGATCCTTGACATCGCCGTGGCGCAGCGGGCGTTCCTCGTCCGGGCGGTGGAGTACCTCGTCGGCGAGGCAGGCATCCGCCAGTTCCTGGACGTGGGTACCGGCCTGCCCACCGCGGACAACACCCACGAGGTCGCCCAGCGGCTCGCCCCCGAGGCCCGGATCGTTTACGTCGACCACGACCCGGTCGTCCTGGCCCACGCCGCGGCGCTGCTCACCAGCACCCGCGAAGGCGCGACGGACTACATCGACGCCGACCTGCGCGACCCGGAGAACATCCTGGAACAGGCCACCAGGACACTGGACTTCACACAGCCGGTCGCACTGATACTGCTGGGTGTCACCGCCCACATCACCGACGACACCGTCTACGGCCTCGTCGGCCGTCTGCTGGACGCTCTGCCCTCCGGCAGCCACCTCGTGCTCTGCGACGACACCGAGGTCCTCGACCCGCGGCAGATGCGCGAGATGATCGAGCAGTGGAACGCGGCGAGCGACAACCCCCGCATCAACCGCAGCCCGAAGCAACTCACCCGGTTCTTCGCCGGTTTGGAGTTGCTGGATCCCGGTGTCGTCTCCGTCTCCCGGTGGCGTCCCGGCCGGTCCGGCGAGCCGGCCGTCGAGGTCGACGACTTCGGCGGCGTGGCACGCAAGCCGTAGCGCCGGCCCACCGCGGCGTCCACGCCCGGACGGTGACGCCCGCGCGGCGAGGGCCGGCGCCCCGCACACCGGGCCCGGCCGCTCACGAGGCAGCGGCCGGGCCCGGTGCGTTCGGTGACGAGGCGTCAGCAGTTCTGGATCACGGTGCCGTTGTTGTCACGCGCTTCGTCGTTGCCCCAGCGCGACAGGTAGTACGCGGAGACGTACGCTCCACGCCCGTTCTTGCCCGCGTAGGTGGTGTCGAGGTCCGTCTTCAGCCACCAGTGGTTGTAGGTGCCGTTCGCGCCGCGGATCTCCTGGCCCCACACCTTGCAGTACACGTAGTGGGTACCCGCGTTCAGCACGCCCTGCGCGTCGTTGGTGTTCGGCTGAGCGTAGCCCGTGGCGTTGGTGAAGGTGTCGACCCAGTACGTGCCGGTGCCGGTGCCACAGCCGTTGTCGCTGGTCAGGTGGTGGCTGCCGTACGAGCCGGGGTAGGCGAGCGAGGTTCCGTTGATCTTGATGTTCTGGCCGACGCCGTTGTAGAGCTGCTCGTAGTGGATGTGCGCGCCGAAGCTGTTGCCGGTGTTGCCGGTGGTGCCGATCCGCTGCCCCTGGCCGACGTACGAGCCGCTGGCGACGGAGAAGGCGCTCAGGTGGAAGTAGTACGTCTGCCAGCCGCCGCCGTGGTCGATCTTGATGTAGTTGCCGGCGCCGTTCGCCTGGTAGTGCCGGGTGGCGGTTCCGGAGGCCGAGGCGAGCACGGGCGAGCCGTTGGTGGTGCCGCCGTCACTGCGGACGAAGTCCAGCGCGCGACGGACCTCGGCCGAGTGGTGGCTGTACGTCCATTTCTGGCCACAGGCGAAGGGTGCCTTGAAGAGGGGCGCCGCCTGCGCGGGCGTCGCCGCGAGCAGGCCGCCCACGAGGGCCACGAGGCCCAGCAGGGCCATGCGTATCGATCGCAATGCTGTCTCCGAACTGCGAAGTGCGTGGAGGATCGGTCTCCTCATGCGCGGACGGGCCCAGAATGCCGAACTTTGACGTGTGCGCAGCAGTTCCCTCGGCGGAGTTAGGGGAGTCCCTAGAGCACGCCGACGAGCCGTCCACATCGTCAGCGCTTTTCGGACGGCGGGCTTCCCTCCCGTCGGTCGGCTCGCTGTGGCACATCGACGACGTGATCGGGGCCGCCGTCGCCCGTACGGCCGAGGCCCCGCACCGGGCCGTACGCACCCTGCGCGACACGTGTCCGCAGCCCCGGGTCTGTGGGCCTCCCGGGTGTACGCGGGTCCCGGGAGGTCTGCGGTCAGAGGGGTGTCGGGGGCTGCGTATGCTCGAGACCGTGGTGGAGGCGGAGAACCGGAAGCGGTAAGTCCACTTGTTCGCCCAGGAGTTGGAGGGGTTGGTCCGGTGAATCGGTCTGGTCGGCCGATCTTGCGGCTGCTGTCCCGGTCGCTCGTCGGGCCGAGCATGGACCGGGGGAATCGACGAACGGGGAGTAGCCGCTTCTGGGGCCGCGTTTCCCCGACGTCTCCCGACATCTCCCCGCCCCCGCTTGTGACGTCCCTGTGACCGGAACTGTGCCCCCGTCGCACGAGCAGGGACCACACCCTGATGGGATGACCGGATGCGCAGACCCACCGACCTCCGCCCGGCTCTCGCCGCCATCACCCCCTTACTGTCGGTTCTCGTCGCGACCGCTCTGCTGCTCACAGCCTGTGGGACGGAGCGCGCGGGTGCCGGGAGCACCGGCGCCGGCACGGCCGCGTCGCAGGAGGGCACACAGATCGACGATCCGGGCAAGGACGGCGCACGGATCACCTCGCTGACCCTCCCGTCGGCCTCCCCCTCGCCCACCCGCAGCCACTCCGTCTCCGCCGAAGGGCTCACCACGGGCTCGGACGCGGACTCGGGGGTCTCCGCCGGCTACGAGGTCACCAATGAGGGCACCGAGACCCTGACCTACTCGATCGTCTTCACCTTCAA
This sequence comes from Streptomyces cathayae, assembly GCF_029760955.1. Taxonomy (GTDB): domain Bacteria; phylum Actinomycetota; class Actinomycetes; order Streptomycetales; family Streptomycetaceae; genus Streptomyces; species Streptomyces cathayae. The sequence continues at coordinate 944,711 of NZ_CP121682.1, read as the reverse complement.
GAGCGGCGACGGCGGGGCCGTGACCAACCAGACCGAGACCGTGCGCGACGTCGGCCCCGGCCAGATCGTGCGGGGCGCGGTCCGGGCCGGGGAACTGCCGCCCACCGCGCCGCGGGTGACGCAGGCCGAGGTGCTCGAAGTGACCAAGGTCCCCGCGGGCGAGGCACCGGCCGAACCGGGCACGTGCCCCGCCTCCGGAATCCGGATCAGCACCGACGAGGGCGACGCGGCCATGGGGCTGCGCGTCGTGGGCCTGCACCTCGACAACTGCGGCACGCGCGCCTACACCGTCGAGGGCTACCCGCTGCTGGAACTCCTGGACGAGGACCTCGAGCCCGTCGACGGCGTCGAGATCCTCGACGGCAGCGGCGAGATCACCACCGGCGCCGGGCCCGACGAACCGCCCCGGCCCGTCACGCTCGAGCCCGGCGAGTCGGCGACCGCCGGCCTGCTCTGGCGCAACACCACCGAGTTCGGTACGGCGGTGAACGTGCCCCACGTGCGGGTCCGGGCGAAGGAGGGCGCCGCCCCGGTGACGGTGACCCCGCACCTCGACCTCGGAACCACCGGAAAGCTCGGGGTCAGACCCTGGGAAAAAGCGGAACGCTAGACGACACCCCTCACTTCGTCGACCGTGGGGGCCGGGGCGATCCCGCGCCGTCCTCGTTGCGGTCGCAGACGACGAACTCCTGGGGACGCGGCCGGCTGTCGTGGGGGTGGCCCCAGGGGCCCGGGCGGTGCCCGCCACCGTGCACCTGAGCGAAGGCGTGGGGTGCGGAGCGGCCGGCGCGGGCACCGGCCGCTCCGGTGGAGCGGTGCCTACGCCTTCGGTCGGCTGTCCGCCGTGTCCGTGCCGGCGCCGTTCTGCGGCTCCGCGGGCTCCACCACCGGGGTGGCGCCCGTGGTGGTCGCGGGTGACGGTGTGAGTACCGAGGCGTAGTCGTGCTGGGTGGAGTAGGTGAGGAAGCCCAGGTGGGCCTCGTAGCGGTCCAGGACGTCGTCGATCACCTGCTGGTGGGACAGGCCCATGAGGTCGTATCCCTCGGAGCCGGTCTGGGTGAACACCTCGACCCGGTAGTAGACGTCCGTCTGGCGGGACATGCGTCCGCCGAACATCGGCACCGGGGCCTCGACGGCCTGTACCTGGTAGTGGAAGTCGCGGTGCTCGGGGATCGTGACCACCAGTGCGTGGCCGGAGATGTCGGTGTGCTCGTTCGGGACCGGGTCCAGTGTGGCCTGGTGGTCCTGCTTTCCGAATTCGCGGACCACGTCGGCCAGCGCCGGCTGCACGGTGCGCTCCATGAACTGGGCCACCTGCTTCTTCGAGGGGTAGGAACGCATCCGCTCCAGTCGCTGGCGCCAGGTGCGCTCGGGCACGTGGCCGCCGTGCGCCGCCGTCGACTGCCGGCGCAGGATCCGGCCCTCTCGCTCGGCCCGCTCCATGCGCAGGGCCTTGGAGAAGGAGGCCATCACCAGCCAGGCGATGACCGTCACCGGCAGGGCGAAGATGAGCGTCGCGTACTCCATGGTGGTGACCCCGCCGGCCACCAGCATCGCGATGGTCAGCACCGCGGTGAGCACCGCCCAGAAGACGCGCAGCCACTTCGCCCCGTCCTGCGACGGTTTGGGGATCGAGGAGGAGAAGTTGGACATCACCATGGCGCCGGAGTTGGCGCTGGTGAGGTAGAACAGCAGGCCGGACAGCGTGCCGAGGCCGATCAGGAAGGCGGCGCCGGGGAACATCTCCAGCAGCGCGAACCAGCCCTTCTCCGGGCTGTCCACGGCCTGCTGGGCGAACTCCGTGTTCCCGTCCAGGACCTGGCGCATGGCGCTGTTGCCGAAGATGCTCACGAGCAGGAAGTCGCAGAGCACCGGGGCGGTGACGGCGGCGATGACGAACTCGCGCAGGGTGCGGCCGCGGGAGATGCGAGCGAGGAACAGGCCCACGAACGGGCCCCAGGCCAGCCAGAACGCCCAGAAGAACAGGGTCCAGCCGGCCATCCACTCGGAGCCCCCCTCCTGGTAGGCGAAGGTCTGCAGGGTCCGCTCCGGCAGCGAGAAGACGAACCGGCCGATGTTCTCCACCAGCGCGTTGAGCAGGAACGCCGACTCTCCGGTCACCAGGATGTACAGCAGCATGGCCGCCGCGCTCCAGATGTTCAGCTCGGAGATCAGCCGGATCCCCTTGTCCATGCCCGAGGTGCAGGCGGCGATGGTCATGATCACGGCCACGACCACCAGCGCGATCTGCAGGGCCAGGCCCTCCGGGAGGCCGAACAGCCAGGCGAAGCCGACGTTCAGCAGCACGACGCCGATGCCCATGGAGGTGGCGACGCCGAAGACGGTGCCGACCAGGGTGACGATGTCGATGGTGTCGCCGATCCCGCCGCGGACGCGCTTGCCGAGCAGGGGGTACAGGGCGGCCCGGATGGACAGCGGCATGCCCCATCGGTAGGCGAAGTAGCCCATGGCCATGCCGAGCAGCGAGTACATGGCCCAGCCGGCCACGCCGTAGTGGAACATGGTCCAGACCACGGCGTCCTGGGCGGCCGCGCCGGTCTGGCCCTCGCCCGTCGGTGGAGCCATGTACTGGGTGATGGGCCCGGTGACGGAGTAGAAGAGCATGTCGATGCCCACACCGGCGGCGAACAGCATGGCCACCCAGGTGAAGAGCTTGTACTGCGGCCGGGAGTGGTCGGGGCCGAGCCGGACGGAGCCCTCCTTGGACAGCGCGACCCAGAGGACGAACACGATCACCACGGTGATGGTCAGGACGTAGAACCAGCCGAGGTTCTCCGCGATCCAGGCCACCATGGCCCGCATGGTGTCGGCGGCGTGCCCGGGCGCGAACATGGCCCAGAGGGAGAAGGCGACGATGACGGCCGAGGAGATGACGAAGACGCGCCAGTTGACCTTGGGGCCGGGCTCCTCGATGAGTTCCGCGGGGGCCTTGCTGAGTTCCTGACTGGAGACGGGAGGACGGTTCTCGGCCTCCTGGCCTGGGCGCCGCCGTTCGGTGCCGCCGAGGTGGCGGCGTTCGATCGGGGCCTTCGGAGGCTCGCCTCCGGGGCGGGGCGTGTGTACGGCTTCGGGCATGCAGTCCTCCTCCTGTCGGCGACGGGTTCAGGCGGGCGCCGGCGTGGGCAGACGTCCGCGGCCTCGATCCGAAGGGATGGGGGAGGCCGTGCACAGTGGGCGCTCTGTCGTGGGGCCCCACCTAGCCATTAGAACGCCTAACGAAATGATCTCCGTGAGTCGCTCGGATTCGGCAGAGATCTCAGACGTCGGCTGTGACCTGGGCTTTCGCCGTGCTCAGGTAGCGGTTGGAGGCTTCGTGTCCGGTGGGTGAAATGTGCCTTATTTCACCGTGGAGCCGGGTGTGGTCGTACCGGTCGGTCGCTGATGCGCGGGGAGGGGATCAGCCGGTGCTCCGGTGCCTCGCGGGCGACCGCGGGACCGTCGCTCTCCCGAAGGACCGGCGAGCCGCGCCCCGCTTCTGACGCATCCGGCGGCACGCGGCACCCGTGCATCCAGTTTTCCGAGCCGGGACGGGGCGATGCCCTCGCGGCCCACCCCGCACGGACCCCCCAGGGGCCTCCGCCCGCTGTGACGTGACCGTGACCGGAGGAGTGGCTTCCGCCACAGACGGTCCGGTGCGGTGCTGATGAGGTGACCGCATGCGTGCCGTGCCCCTCTTCCCTCAAGCCCCGCTCCCGCTCGGACGGGGGTGACGGGCGTGCTGCTGGCGGGTTTAGGTCTCTCCGTGGTCTGCGCCGTCGGCGCGCTCGTCGCCGCGGTGGGGGTCGTCGCGATGGCGTTCCCCGGCCGGCCCGAGCCCTGGGCGGTGTATCTGCTGCGCCGCGCGGCGGCAGCGGCCGGGTGGGCGGCCGTGGCCGTCTACTCCCTGGGGCTCTCCGGCGTTCTGCTGTCGGAGCACGGGTTCAACAACGGCGCGGACTCGATTCCGGCCCCGGCCTGCCGCGACGGCTTCGACGCGGAGACGAGACAGGGCCTCTCCCACCACCGGTCCTCGTACCTGCCGCTCCGCTTCGACTGCGTCCGCGACGACGGCACCGTCTACTCCAGTGAGCCCGGCTACGTGTGGATGAACGGGGCGACCGCCTCCCTCGCCCTGGCCGCCGCCCTGCTCGTCATCGGCGCGGGCTACGCCACCGAGATCCGCGCCCGGAAGGCCGCGGCGGTGTCATGACGCTGCTCCCGGTCTTCGTCGGGCTCGTGGTCGGCTGGGTCGTGCTGCGCGGGCTGCCGGCGCATCCGCTGCTGCCGCTGTGGGTGCGGACCTCGGTGTTCTGGACGGTGCCGCTCGGTGCCGTCACCTGGGTCGTGATCATGGTGGCGGACGATCCCTTCCTGTTTCCGGAGACCGATCCCTGCCTCAGGGAGCCGATGGGGGAGGGCGTCCTCGGGCGCGGGAAGGGATCGGGAGTCTCCACCCCGTTTCCGCCGCGGGCCTCCTGCCAGTGGGAGGACGGCACCGTCCGCGACCTCACGCCTGAGGCCGAGTTCGTGTTCTGGGTCCTCTTCGCCCTGACGGTCGTACCGCTCGCAGCGGGACTGTGGCACGCCCTGCGGGATCCGAAGTCGTTCCTGCACCAGGGACAGGCGGCGGTACAGGACGGCCTCTTCGCCGGATGCCCCTGGCCCTCACCCGCGACCACGGACCCGAGTGGTCACCGGTCGTGGAACGGCGGCAGCACTTTCTGCTCCACCAGGCGGTCGAACCGTTGCAGCAGCCGCGTCTCGGTGTCGAGGGCGTCCGCGAATCCCGCCTGACGGATCTTCACGGTGGAGGTGATGTTGTCCGCCTCGTGGTGGAACAGGAAGTCCCCGACCGGCCAGGCGACGAGCTTCTCGTACGGTGTGGGGACCAGTCCGTGACGGTCGACGAGTCGTCGCCACACGTCCGCGCGGGTCGGCATCGCCTCGGTGAGCGACATCTGCTGGGGCGGGGCGTAGTCCATGCCGAAGTGCTCGGCGAACCGCGGCCAGAGGCCGGACCAGCGGAACTGGTCGCCGTTGGTCACGTTGAAGACCTGACCGGCGGCGCTGTCGGCTGAGCCCGCCCACACGGTCGCCCGGGCGAGCAGCTCGGCGTCGGTGGTCTGGTACAGCACGTCGTAGGCGGCGCGGGTGCCGGGGAACCGCATCGGCAGGCCGAGTTCCTTGCAGATCGCGGCGTAGACCCCGATGACGAGCAGGAGGTTCATCGGGTTTCCGGTCGCGTAGCCGGTCACTCCCTCGGGACGCAGCGCGGTGAACGTGAAACCGCGTTCGGCGGCGGCCTGCCGCAGGAGGTCCTCCTGGGTGGAGTAGAAGTGCGGGGCGACGAGCCGCGGGTCGCTCTCCTTCGCCGGCGTCGTGAAGTACCCGAGGTGGTGGCCGTAGGCCTTGCCGCCCTGGTAGAGCGTGACGTGGCGGAGCGGCGCGCCGGCGGCTCGCAGCGCGTCGAGGGTGTTGCGCAGGAGCGCGTCGTTGACCTCGATGAGTTCGGCGTCGGTCGGCTTCTCGACGTAGGCGGCGAAGACGAGGTGCGTGACGTCGCGGAGGCCGGCGAGGCCGCTCGTCGCGCTCTCGGGGTCGAGCAGGTCGACGCTGTGGTGCTGCCAGGGCACGTCGTCGAGGGCACGGCGGCTCACGCCGTGGACGGTCCACCCCAGGCGGGTGTACTCGCGGGCGGCGTAGCTGCCGATGAGGCCGCCGTCTCCGGCGACCAGGACGGTGCCACCGTTCACGGGCAGGTCGGTCAGTCCGAGTCCTGGCGTGGTGGGGGTGGGGGGCATGGTCATGGGCGGGATCTCCGTTCGTGGGGGGAGGGCCGCGGTCCGGCCGGACGGATCTCGAAGCGGCCGGGCCGGCCGGGGAGCGACCCGGTGGGCGGCGGCGCTCAGGCGAAGGGCTGCGACACGGCGTCGAGAGCGGCGAGGTCGGCCTCGGTGAGCCGCAGCGACGGCGCGGCCAGGAGAGCCGGAAGCTGCTCGACGGTGCGGGCCGAGGCGATGGGCGCGGTGACGCCCTTCGCGAGCAGCCACGCGAGGGCGACCGTGGCCGGCTCGGCGGCGTGCGCCTCGGCGACGCGGACGACCTCGGCGACGACCTTCAGGCCGGGTTCGGAGACGTAACCGTGGGCCTGGCCCTGGCGGGCCCGGCCCTCGAGGTCGGCGAGGGAACGGTACTTGCCGGTCAGGAAGCCCGCGGCCAGGGAGAAGTAGGGGAAGACGGCGGCGTCGAACCGCTCGGCGACCGGACGGTAGCCCTGCTCGTGGTCCTTGCGGAAGACGAGGTTGTACTGCGGCTGGATCGCCACCGGCACGGCGAGGTTCTCCGCGGTCGCGTGCTCGAACCAGCGGAGCATGCGCTCGGGCGTGTGGTTGGAGAGCGCGATGTGACGGACCTTGCCGGAGCGGACGAGCGCGTCGTAGGTCGCGGCCTGGTCCTCGATCGCCACGTTCTCGTCGTCCTGGTGGGAGTAGAAGAGGTCGACGTGGTCGGTGCGCAGGCGCTTCAGGGAGGCGTCGAGCGCCCGGGTGACGGTGCCGCGGTCCTGCTTGTCGAACGGCGGGAGCATGCCGACCTTGGTGGCGACGACGACGTCGTCGCGGTTGCCGCGTGCGGCCATCCAGTCACCCAGGATCGTCTCGGACTCGCCGCCGGTGTGGCCCTCCGCCCAGACCGAGTAGACGTCGGCCGTGTCGACGAGTGTGCCGCCGGCCCGGACGTAGGCGTCGAGCACGGCGAACGACTCCTCACGGCCGGAGGTCCAGCCGAAGGTGTTGCCGCCGAGGACGAGCGGAACCGAGGTGAAATCGGTGCGCGGGACGGAGACGAGATCGGTCTGGACGCCGGCTGTCACGTGGAGCTCCTTGCTGTGGTGCGTGTCGTGCTGTCCCCGAGGGGGTTTCCCGCCCTCAGGTCACGGAATTATCACTTGCCTCGGAAAGTAACTGTATGAACCAATGACTTTCCGTGTCAAGTGACTGCTAGGGTGTCGGTCATGGAGTCCGAGCAGGAAGCGCGCTGGCTCGCGCCGGAGGAGTCCGAGGCGTGGCTCGCGCTCTGGACGATGACGGTGTGGCTGCCCGTGCGGCTGGACGCGCAGCTTCGCCAGGACTCTGCCCTGAGCCTCCCCGAGTACCACGCGCTCTCGCAGATCTCGATGGCGCCGGACCGGACGCTCCGGCTCAGCGAGCTCGCGGCCGTCGCGAACATGACGCTGTCCCACCTGTCGCGTGTCGTGTCGCGCCTGGAGAAGGCCGGCTGGGTGCGGCGCGTCACGGACCCCACCGACGGCCGGTACACCCTCGCCAGGCTGACCGACGAGGGATGGCACAAGGTCGCCGCCGCGGCACCCGAGCACGTCGACGCCGTGCGCCGCTACGTGTTCGACAGGCTCACGCCCGAGCAGCGGCAGGCCCTGGGCGAGGCGGCGGCCCACATCGTCGAGGCTCTCGACCCACCGGGATTCGCGCGAGCCTGACCGGCCGCGAGAGACAGAGGAGAGATCACCGTGCGGACCATGCGGATCGCCGTCGCCGGAGCGACCGGGAACATCGGGGCCCTCACCGTCGCCGCCCTGGAACAGGCCGGACACCACGTCGTGCGCATCAGCCGCTCCCTCGGCGTGGACCTGACCACCGGCGACGGCCTCGACGCCGCCCTGACCGGAGTCGAGGCCGTCGTGGACGCCACCAACTGCACGGCGACCGACCGGGACGAAGCGGTGGCGTACTTCGGCACCACCACCCGGGCGCTGCTCGCCGCCGGGGAACGGGCCGGTGTCCGCCACCACGTGCTGCTCTCGATCGTTGCCCTCGACCGTGTCGAAGGCAACGCGCACTACGCCGGCAAGCGCGAGCAGGAGCGTCTCGTGACCGAGGGGCCGGTGCCGTGGACGATCGTCCCGGCCACCCAGTTCCACGACTTCGCCGCGATGGTGACGAGCTGGACCGAGCGGGACGGCACCGCCACCGTCGCGCCCCTGCTCATCCAGCCGATCGCGCCCGCGGACGTGGCCGACATCCTCGCCGAGATCGCCACGGGCGCACCGCAGGGGCGTTACCGCGAGGTCGCTGGTCCCGAGCCGCAGGACCTGGTGGACATGGCCCGGCGCACCAACGACGCGCGCGGCCGTACGGTCAAGCTCGTACCGACGTGGTCGGCACTGTTCGGCCCGGCGATGGCCGGTGAGGTGCTGCTGCCCCGTGCGGGCGCCCGCCTCGCGCCGACCACCTTCGACGAGTGGCTCGCACAGCAGCGATAGCGTCCCCTTCCACAGCTTCCCCCTTCCACAGCGCCCCGCGCCGCTGCGGTCGCGGCAGCGGGCCACGACCACCCCGGGACCTCCACCGACGCCGCACCCGGCGGTGACGCCGTTCGGTGCCGCAGGTGGCGCAGACCTGGGGCCCGGGTCGATGAGGCCCCAGAGGGTCCAGCCGCCGACCTTCCAGCCGGGAGCGACGGACAACTCGTTCCGGTGGAACCGCTCCGGGGCGTCCTCGTGGGAGCCGGGCACAGTGGTGCTCTGGGCCACCTGCTTCTTCGAGGGGTAGGAGCGCATCCGCTCCAGTCGCCGGCGCCAGGTGCGCTCGGGCACGTGGCCGCCGTGCGCCGCCGTCGACTAGCGGCGCAGGATGCGGCCCTCGCGCTCGGTCCGCTCCCTGCGCAGGGCCTTGGAGGAGGGGCCATCACCAGCCAGGCGATGACCGTCACCGGCAGGAGGGCGGCGCGGAGGGCTGACCGGGCGCCGGGTCAGCTGCCGCAGGCGCAGCCGGTGGCGGCCTTGGCCTCGGCCGGGGTCCGCGCCGGGTCGGCAGCCTGTTCGTCGGGGGTGCAGCAGGCGGTGGTGCCGCAGCAGGCCTCGGGGGTGGACGCGGCGCTCTTGCCGAGGCTGTCGGCGTCGGCCTTGACGACGTAGACCTCCCACGGCTCCTTGCCGGGACCGGTGACCCACACCTTGTCCTGCAGGGCGTAGCAGCAGGAGGTGTCGTTCTCCTCGAAGGTCGCCAGGCCCGTCTCCTTGAGCCGGGTGGTGGCCGCGGTGACCTCCTCGGTGGAGGCGACCTCGACGCCGAGGTGGTCCAGGCGGGTGTCCTCCCCCGTCTCGCCCTCGATGAGGACCAGCTTCAGCGGGGGCTCGGCGATGGCGAAGTTGGCGTAGCCCTCGCGGCGCTTGGCGGGCTCGGCGCCGAACAGCTTGGAGTAGAAGGCGATCGAGGCTTCGAGGTCGGCGACACGCAGGGCGAGCTGAATGCGGGACATGACGGTCTCCCATCCGCAACTACTTTGTTTCGACGTCTGTCGATGCAGTTGAGGTTGCCACTCGATTAGATGACTGTCAACATAGAGGTATGTCGAAACAAGCTGGTCTGCCGGTGCTCGGACAGGACGATGCGGCGTGCTGTGCGCCGATGGTCCGCGAGCCGCTGGGCGAACAGGACGCGACCGAGCTGTCGCGGATGTTCAAGGCGCTGTCGGACCCGATCCGGCTGCGGCTGCTGTCGCTGATCGCCTCCCACGAGGGCGGCGAGGCGTGCGTGTGTGACCTCACCGGCCCGTTCGACGTCTCCCAGCCGACCATCTCCCACCACCTGAAGGTGCTGCGGGAGGCCGGGCTGGTCGGCTCCGAGCGGCGCGGCACCTGGGTGTACTACTGGGTGCTGCCCGCGGCCCTGGCGAAGCTGTCCGCCCTGCTCGAGACCCCCTCCGTGCCCGCGCAGGCCCCCGCGTGACCGGCCCGGCACCGCTGGCGAGGCGGGCGGTCGTCGAGGGGCTCGGCACGGCCGGGCTGGTCGCGGTGGTGGTCGGCTCCGGCATCCAGGCCACCGAACTGACCCGCGACGTCGGGGTGCAGCTGCTGGCCAACTCCCTGGCCACCGTCCTCGGCCTCGGGGTGCTGATCGCCCTGCTCGGCCCGGTGTCCGGGGCGCACTTCAACCCGGCGGTCACCCTCGCCGCCTGGTTCACCGGCCGCCGCACCGGGCGCCGCAGCGGCGACGCCACCGGTCTGCGCGACCTCGCGGTGTACGTGCCCGCCCAGATCGCCGGTGCGATCGTCGGCGCGGTGCTGGCCGACGCCGTGTTCGGACAGCCGCTGGCGCACTTCTCCACCCGCGACCGGTTCGCCGGTCACCTGTGGCTGGGCGAGGTCGTGGCCACCGCCGGGCTGGTCTGGATCGTCTTCGGTCTGGCCCGCGCGGGCCGCGCGCACCTCGCACCGGTCGCGGTCGCCTCCTACATCGGGGCGGCGTACTGGTTCACCTCCTCCACCAGCTTCGCCAACCCGGCGGTGACCATCGGCCGCGCGTTCACCGACACCTTCGCCGGCATCGCCCCCACCTCCGTGGCCCCCTTCCTCGCCGCCCAGCTGGCCGGCACCGCCGTCGGCCTCGGCCTGGTCACCGCCTGCTTCGGCCGCCCGGCCCCCGGGAGCGAGGACGAGGCCGTCGTCCCCCACGCCGGGCAGCAGCCCGCAGCCCCCACCCGTTCCGCCGAAGAAAGCGCCCTGACCCGATGAGCACCCCCGCCGTCCCCGCCGCCCCCTCCGTGCTGTTCGTCTGCGTGCACAACGCCGGCCGCTCCCAGATGGCCGCCGCCTTCCTCACCCACCTCGGCGGTGACCGGGTCCAGGTCCGCTCGGCCGGATCCGCCCCCGCCGACGCCGTCAACCCCGCCGTGGTGGAGGCCATGAACGAGGCCGGCATCGACATCTCGGCCGAGACTCCCAAGGTCCTCACCGTGGCGGCGGTGCGGTCCTCGGACGTGGTGATCACCATGGGCTGCGGCGACGCCTGCCCGTACTTCCCCGGCAAGCGGTACCTGGACTGGCAGCTCGACGACCCGGCCGGCCAGGGCGTCGCGGCGATCCGGCCGATCCGTGACGAGATCGAGCGGCGCATCCGCGGCCTGCTCGCCGAACTGGGCATCGAGTCGGTGGCGTGACCGTCCCGCACATCGCGCCGATGGGGCCGGAACACGCCGAACAGGTCCTGGCGATCTACCAGTCGGGCATCGACGAGGGTAACGCCACCTTCGAGACCACCGCCCCGACCTGGGAGGCGTTCGACACCGCCAAGCTGCCCCGACACCGCCTGGTCGCCCTGGACGAGGGCGGCCGGGTGCTGGGCTGGGCCGCCGTGGTGCCGGTCTCCGACCGGTGCGCGTACGCCGGCGTCGTCGAGCACTCCGTCTACGCCCACCCCGACGCCCGTGGCCGCGGGGTCGGCCTGGCGCTCCTCGACGCGCTGCTGTCCTCCACCGACGCCGCGGGCATCTGGACGGTGCAGTCCGGCATCTTCCCGGAGAACACCGCCAGCCTGGCCCTGCACCGGCGGGCCGGGTTCCGCGTCATCGGCACCCGCGAGCGCATCGGCCGCCACCACGGCACGTGGCGCGACGTCGTCCTCGTCGAGCGCCGCAGCCCCACCGTGAACTGAGAGCGACGGCCGCGGAAGCTCCCGACGCGCGGTTCGAGGACAGGGCCAGGCAGGGGACGAACCCCGCCGGGTCGGTGATCGCGGTGCGGGGCAAGCGGTGCCAAGTCGGCGGACAGATATGGTGCGTGTCCCTGGGGCGGGCGGAAAGTGAGAATCACATGCCGTACAGGGGGCCTCTGTACCGGTGCCACCAGGAGCCGGTCGGTGAAGACCAGTTCGTACTTCGGCCCGGCCCTCGCCTCCGGCCGACGGACGACCTCACGTCGCTCATGGCGCCAGGACTCACAGCGCGCCACCCAGCGCGGGGCGAGTTCTGCGGCCCACTCGCCCAGATGGCGGCGCGACAGCCCGCAGAAGGCAGGAGGGGACACGGCCGCGCGGGCCTGCCTGTTCGTCACACACCGGACAACTGGCGCAGTTGTCTCTGTCCCCGCACGCACCGCCCGAGATCAATCGCAGGTCGGCCCGTTAGGGTCCGGGGCATGACGACACCCCTTGCCACCAGTGCCTTCGACTCGCTCCGCCTCGACGCCGTGCCGGACCGGGAGGCGCTGCGCCGGGCCTACGGACTCCCCAGCGACACGGCCGTGCGCAAGCAGATGACCGAACTCACCGAACAGACCCGGCGGTTGATCGGATGCTCATCGCTGGTCCTGGTCGCCAGCGCGGACGCCGAGGGCAACTGTGACGTCTCCCCGCGCGGCGGCCCCGCCGGGTTCGTCGCGGTCCTGGACGCACGGACGGTGGCGATACCGGACGCGACCGGCAACAAGCGCCTGGACACCCTGCAGAACGTCATCGCCACCGGGCGGGCCGGGCTGCTGTTCGTCATCCCGGGGCGCACCACGACGCTCAGGGTGAACGGCCGGGCCTGCGTCTCCACCCGCCCGGAGCTGCTGTCGCAGCTGACCGCCGTGGGCAAGCCGCCGGCCAGTGCGCTGGTGCTGGGGATCGAGGAGGTCTACCCGCACTGTCCCAAGTCGCTCCTGCGCAGCGGGGCCTGGAAGCCGGAGCAGTGGCTGCCGGCGGACGCCCAGCCGACCTCGGCCGAGGTGACGCTGGCCCAGCTGCGGGTGCCGGAGCTGACGATCGCCGACATCGAGCAGGCGGAGGCGGATTCGCTGAAGTACCGGTACGAGTAACGGGCCGACCAGCGGTTGTTGAACCACCAGCCCGCCGAACCCCCAGTGTCCGCGACGGACTTCGGCGGCCCTGCCGGTCGTGGAGCGGGTCGAGGCTCCGCTGTGGACGCGCTGGAGAGCCAGGGCGTCGTCGGGGACCAGATCTCGCAGAGTCACCATGGCGCGGCCGGTTCCCCGGTGGTGGGACGGGCGGCGGGGTCTGCGGACAGACAGGCGGTGAGAGTTTCCTCGAAGGCGGCGAACGGCCACGGCCGGACGTCACGGACGGCCGTGGTACTGCCCCTGGCGATGGCGCGCAGCTTTTCCGTCCGGCCGACGTCATCGGGGTGGGGGACGGGGCGGTGGCCGGTCCAGCACCAGAACAGGGAGGCGCCCAGGCCCCAGACGTCGGCGGCCGGATGCGCTTGGATGTGGGTGTCGGCGGGGGCGGTGAGGACCGTGGTGGCGGTCTCGGGGGCGGTGGTGTGGGTGAGGGCACCCTGGTTCTCCCGCGTAGAACTTGCCGAACATGACCCCGACCGGGCCCGTGCAGGTTCTTCAAGGCCCGGTGCGGCCATGAGTGTGAGTGGCTGTGACCAGCATGGCCGTACAACGCCTACTCGTCGAGCTCGGTGAAGAGAGTCAACTGGAGAGCGCCCGGTGCCTCGAGCCGGGAGTTCAGTGAGTTCCACGGGGTGCGCGTCGGCTCGGCGACCACCTGGGCTCCGGCGGCGGCCAGCTTCGACGTGGTGGCGACGGAGTCGTCGACCTGGAAGGCGACCCGAATGTGGCCGGCTACTCGTCGCCCGACCTCGACTTCGTCGATGAAGGCAGCGTGGTTCGGGTCAGTCAGCTCCAAGGTGGCCCGGCCGGCGTCGAGAATGGTGACCCGCCCGTCGGGGGAGGAGAACGCGCCGCGCTCGGTCAGGCCGAGGACATCGCGGTAGAAGTGAAGCGCCGCATCGTAGTCGGCAGCCGTGACCACCAAGCGGAGTTCGCGGACGGCAGGTTCGTCGGACATGTCGGCTCCTTGGGGATCGTGGGTACCGACTCATGAACCCGGCGATCGACCGGACCATTCCCTCTGGTGGGTGGGAATGTCGTGGTGTCGTGGGTTCTTCCGGGCGACGACTGCCGGCCTGTGGCGCGGCTCCGGTTCAGCCGCAGCGTGAACCGTTCACCGTCAGGGGTGGTCCTGCTGCGGTCATGTACTCACGGTGGTGTGCCGTGGCCTGGTGTGACCAGTGGTGACGCGCCGACGCGAACCCTTCGTACGCGGGGCCTGGCAGATGTGAACTTCCCGGTGTCACCGCATTGTCGAGGCCCTCGACCCACCGGGGTTCGCGCGGGCCTGACCGGCGGCCCGTCCGCGCGGCCTCCGAGGCGCTGCCCGGGGCGGCGGATGCGCTACGGCGTCCCGGTCAGGCGCAGGCGCAGGCGGGTGCGGGACGGGGCCGACGGGGGCGGGGCGGCGGTGATCTCGGCGAGCGAGGTCGCGGCGAGGCTGTGCCGCCAGGCTTCGTGGGCTTCGACCATCTTCTCGGCGAGGACGCAGGGCAGTTGCCCATGTCGGGTCGGTGCGGCCCTTGCCGAGGACCCGCCAGTTCTTCAGGTGGGCGAAGCCGTGCTCGACCGGCCCCCTCACGGCCGCCAGCGCCTTGTCGGACAGCTTCTGACCTCGCGTCAGGGGTCGGTTCCGGGCGGCTTTGTGGCCGGTGATCATCGCCGGGTCGGCGTCGGGATCATTGTCGTCGAGGCCGACGAATCCCAGGTCTGCGAGGGCCCCGAGTCCCGCCGCCCGCAGCTTGGCGGTGAGCTGGTGTCTTCGTCGCCGGTGTGAGCGGCGCAGCTGAGCACAGGACGCCTTCTTCAGCTTCCGTTCGCGGCCGAGCGCGGTGGCTGCCGTGCCTGGTTCCGGAACTGTGCGGGCGATGAGCCGACCACGCGGCGGAACGCGGTGCTGAACGCGCTCTCGGACAGGTAGCCCGTGGCCCGTGCGAGCTCGGAGATCGACAGAGTGTCGCGGGCGAGGGCATCGCGCGCGAGGCTCATGCGCCATTGGATCAGGTACTCCGACGGCGGGATCCCGACGTGGCTCTTGAAGGCATGGGCGAACGCGGAACGCGACATGTGGCTGATCTCGGCGAGCTCCTTGAGGCTCCAGGAGTGGGCCACGTCCGCGTGCACGGCACGCAGGGCGGCACCGATGCCGTCCTCGTTCAGGGCGCCCAGCCAGCCGGTGGGCCGGTCTGTCTGACCGGCGTGAGCACGCAGCATGTGCACGAGCAGGATCTGTGCGAGGTGGTTCTGCACCAGCGGGCCGCCGGCGGCGACGACCCCGACCTCGGTGGCCAGGAGATCGATCAGCTGCGCGAGCCGCCTGCCATGAGGATCGGCCACGCGGACGATCACGAGCGGCGGCAGAAGATCGGTCAGGAGGGCCGCGTTCCTGTCGTCGAACGCGATGTGCCCGACGCAGAGGTAGAGGTCCTCCTCGGACTCCGGGCCGATCCGCACGAACCCGTCTTCGGCACCCGCCCACACCGGCTCCGCAGGGCGCGGGCTCGCGTCGAGCGTGCTGGCCAGCACGTAAGGCGGCGGGTTGCCCAGCATGAAGGTGTCGCCCTCCTGCAGGAGCACCGGCTCGTGCCCTTCGAGGATCAACCAGCACGTGCCGCGCACGAGGCCGCCGATCCGCACGTGCAAGAACGTGTCGAAGCGCAGAGCCCACTCTCCCGCGGCCCGGAGATTGGGCCCGATCACCGTGCGGGGCCGGAGCAGGCCGATCGCGTCAGCCACTGGATCCCGAAATCCGAGCACCGACGACACCTCCTGGACGATACGTAAAGAATGCCGGACTCTGCATCATGGATAGTGTCCCCGATCTCCCGCAGTATCGATGTCGAACGGATCGGCATCGAGAGAGTGATGGAGACATTCACATGGGACAGCTGGAAGGCAAGACGTCGGTGGTCACCGGGGGCAGCACCGGTATCGGTCTGGCCACCGCCGTACGGCTGGCGGACGAGGGCGCGTACGTGTTCGTCACCGGCCGACGCGAGTCCGAGCTGGAGGCTGCCGTCAAGACCATCGGAGCAGACCGGGCCACCGCGGTCGTCGGCGACATCTCGAAGCCGGAGGACCTGGACCGGCTCTACGAGGCGGTCCGGGCACGAGGCAAGGGGTTGGACGTGCTCGTGGCGAACGCGGCGGTCGCGGCGTTCGTGACGCTGGAACAGACCACCGAGGAGCACTTCGACCAGACCTTCGGGGTCAACGTCCGAGGCACGCTGTTCACCGTGCAGAAGGCGTTGCCGCTGCTCAACGACGGAGCCTCGATCGTCCTGGTCGGTTCGACGGCCGGCGACCGTGGAGTAGAGGCGTTCGGCGCGTACGCGGCGTCGAAGGCGGCCGTCCGGTCCTTGGCGCGGACGTGGTCCAACGAGCTCAAGGGCCGTGGCATCCGGGTCAACGTGGTCTCGCCGGCGTGGATCGAGACTCCCGGGGGCACCGCCGCTTTCGGCGACGAGGAGACCGCCCGGGCCGTCAAGGAGAATGTCGCCGCGACCGTGGCCAAGGGCCGCATGGGTCAGCCTGAGGAGGCCGCCGCAGTCGTGGCCTTCCTGGCCTCGGAACAGAGCAGCTACGTCGTCGGTGCGAACATCTACGTCGACGGTGGCGCGAACCAGATCTGAGCAGACACCACACGGTGGGCGGCATCTGAAGCGTTCCAGGTTCTATGCCGCTATTTTTCTAGGAGCGTGCGGTGAACCGCCCGTCGCCTCGCTTGCGCAGCCGGCCGCGGTCGGCGAGCTTGGTCATCTTCGCGCGCAGCGGCTCCAGCCTGCCGCGCACCGTCACCTGAAGGCCCAGTTCCTCGCCCACCGCCCTTACCCGGACGGGGCCGTCGGCGGCCCGCACGATCGCCAGGATCTTGCGGTGGTCAGCGGGCAGCGCGGCCTCGTCGGGATTCTCGCTGCGGTGCGGGATCAGCAGGGCCGCCCGCCCCGCCACCCGGGCGGGAGTCGGGGCGACGGTCGCGGCGGTCTCCGCCGCGGCCCGGTCCTGCTCGGTCAGCCGGTGCAGGACCCGCTCGGCGATCAGCAGCTCCTCCCGCTCGGCCTGGACCTCCTGCAACTGCTTGGACAACTCCACGGCCAGCGTGTCCAGTTCACTCCGGCGAGCCGTGATCCGCTCCAGCTCCTGCATGCCCACGCCCTCCCCGCGACATCCCCCTGTACCGACCCGGTGACGGACAGTAAGAGCGGCACGGTCCTCGGCGCAGCAGAACCCGACAACGACTCCGGCCGGCATGTCAGACGATCTTCACCGTGGACACCCGCCGACGACCAGCATGAGTATCCCGCCCGCCCCTCACACCAGACCCGTGACCTGCGAACTTCACGTTGCACAGACCGCATGGGGGCGGTGGTGGACGAAACCGCGCTGAAGGAGGCATGGCAGGCCACCGAGAGGGCTTTGCGTTTCGCCATCGACTTCCTCAAGGGCGAGTGCTCCATCCCCCGGTCCGAGGTCCTCTCGTCGCCGAACGTCACGATCGTGCCCGCCCTGCTGTTGCACCACAGGGACGGCAAGCTGCGGCCTGGAGAGGCCCAGCTGCTGCGCCGTTGGGTGTACACGGCGATGGCGTTCAGCCACTACTCCCTGCAGGTGGAGGGCAGACTCGACGCGGAGGCCAGGCTCATCAAGTCCCGCGAAGGAGTGGACCTGTTTGCCGAGTTGCTCCGCCGAGCTTCCGGCCCCCGCTCTCTGGACAGCGCTCTGCACCCGAGGGACCTGGAGCAGAATTACTCCACGCATCCGTTCTTCAAGCTGCTCTACCTTTCGATGAGCTCCGCATCCGGGAACTGCGGGTCCCGAGCGCCCATGGTCGGCCCTCCTGCCACACGGTGCGCGCCCCACCTCAATCTGACGGCGCGGTGGAAAGTCTGCCCGACACATCATGGCAGAAACGGCTCAGGCAGCTCGTTGCTTCGATACACCCGCCTCCGCCAAGAAGGAACTCGGGTCGCCCGACCAGGACACGTACAGGCTGTCGCGGGCCCTCGTGCAGGCCACGAACAGCAGGCAGCGTTCGGACATCAGGTCCGTCTCGTGCTGCTTGGGGTCCAGCTCCGGCGGGGTGACCGCCTTCGCGAACGGCAGCGCCTCGTCATTGACGCCGATGACCGCGACACAGCGGAACTCCAGCCCCTTGAACGAGTGCATGGTCCCGATCCGTACGGCCGTCTCCTCGCCGCCCGCGGAGTCGCCGGAGGCGTTGCGCAGGGTCACCGCGGAGATGCCCGCGTCCTTCAGGTGCGCCACCGCCTTCGCGCACGTCTTGTTGAACCGTGCGCTCACCCCGATCTCCCCGGCGCCGACACCCGCGTCCAGCCACGCCCGCACCTGGGCGACGAGCGCGTCCAGTTCGGCCTCCTCGGTCGTCGAGGCGTGCACGGCGGGTCCGTCGCCGTGCAGGGCGGAGCGGTACCCGAGCAGGGTGTCGTTGCGGCCCTCGTCCTCCAGTTGGGCGATCGGCCGGCCGATGAGCAGGGAAGTGGACCAGCGCAGGATCTCCTGCGTACTGCGGTAGTTCTTGCGCAGCTTCACCGACCGCCCGGTCACCTTGATGCCGAGCGACTTCAGCGACACCCTCGAGTCGTAGATGCGCTGGTGCGGGTCGCCCGCGACGAACAGGTCGTCGGGGCGGGCGGGGACGGCCGCGCGCAGCAGGCGCCACTGCGCCGGGTGCAGGTCCTGCGCCTCGTCGACCACCACGTGCCGGTACTGCGGTCCCTTCGCCTCCAGCAGCCGCGCCGCCTCCGCGCACGTCTGCAGCCAGGTGCGGCAGCCGTCCGCGGCGAGGCCGGCCGTGAACCGTTCCACCGTCTCCCACACCAGCGGCCGTTCGGCCGCCGTCAGCCGGCTGCCGCGTCCCCGCCGGTCCGCCGCCTCGTACTCGGCCAGGGTGCCGACGCCCTGGGCCAGGACGACGTGCCGGTACTCCTGCGCGAGGAACTGCGCGCTGCCGGTGAAGCCCGTCGCCTTGGCGGCCTTGCCCCAGCGGCTCACCTCCTCGTTGCTCATCAGCGGTCGCAGGGGCACCGCGTCCGGCGCCTCCGCGACGACACGGCCGGCGAAGCCGTCCACCGTCGAGATGTCCACGCGCTCGCGCAGCTCCGGGTCGTCCACCAGGGATTCCAGGCCCGAACGGAGGGCGTTGGCAAGGGCGTTGGTGTACGTCGTGAGCAGGATGAGGTCGCCGTCGCGCAGGTGCCCGAGCAGGTGCTTGACCCGGTGCAGCGCGACCACGGTCTTGCCGGTGCCCGGCCCGCCGGTGACCTGCGCGGGCCCCGAGTACGACGCCCGGTAGGCCACCTTCCGCTGCGAGGGGTGCAGGAACACCCGCCAAGCCGCGAAGGGCTTCTCGAGGATGTCCCGCAGCTCCTCGGGCGCCGTCACCAGCGCGATACGGGCCCGGGTGTGCTGGATCGCCGTCTCGTAGTCCCGGGTGTCCACCGGCTGCGTGGACGCCTGCAGGGCGGGTGCCACGATGTCCTGCCAGACCTCCTCCACCGTGCAGCCCGCGGCGAGGTACTGAAGCACCTCCCGCTGGTCCTGCGGCAGCAGCGGCGCGAACACGTCCAACTGCTCCTGGTCGACCAGCGACCGGGCCTGCCGCAGCGTCTCGGCGTCGATGCCGAGCGCGCTCAGGTCCCCGTCGGAGAACTTCTCGAACAGCCGCGCCTTCGGCGAGGCCTCGGCCACCCGCTCGTACGCGGGCGTGATCTCGTCCAGGGTGGCCGCGTCCCGGATCTCGACGGCCCGCGTCACCTCGTTGATGCTGGACTTCTGCTTCATGGCCCAGGCGATGGCCTTGTCGTGCTGCATGACCCGCAGCAGGACGAAGGTGTCCCCGGACGGCGGCGCGAGCACCACCCCGCGCCAGAACTGGTCGATACGGATCGTCCGGATCTGCTTGTCCTTCGCCTTCGTCAGGCTCTCCAGTTTCAACCCCTGGTCCTTGAACAGCTGGTCGAGGGTGAGCCGGTCGAACTTCTCCCAGGCGTCCAGCACGCCCTTCCTGACCGGCGGCTGGAGCTTGGGGAGTTCGGCGAAGAAGCCGATGTCGAAGGCGAGTCGCGGCATGCGTGGATCCTAGTGTCCGTGCGGGCGGGGACAGCAGACGAAGATCAGTTCAGGGAGAGGACCCGGAAGCACCGCCGTCCAGGTCCAGGCGGATCACGGCCAGGGTCTCCGCCACCTCGGTGGTCAGCTCGTCGTCCGGGCCGTACACCACGCACAGGTCCGCGTGCAACGGCTCCAGGACGTCGTACGCCTCCGCCGCCCGCTGCTGCGCCAGCAGCAGCATGCCGATGTCGCGGCGCAGCTCCACCGCGTTCTCGCTCACGTCCCCGTCGACGGCCCGTACGGCGTCGAGTACGCCGTTCAGTCCGGCCAGCGCCTCGGTGACCTGGCCGAGTTCGCCACGGCAGCGGGCGGCCTGAGCGCGGCTGTCCAGGGCCTCCTGGCTGCTCGCGCCGCCGACGCGTGCGTAGGCGTCCGCGAGCGCCTCGAACTCCGGCAGCGCGGCCCGGTGGTCCCCGGCCAGCTGCCGGCCGACCGCCCGCCACGTACGCAACCTGAGGACCGCCTTGCTCTCCGAGCCCAGGGCGCGGGCGGCCGGCGCGATCATCTCGTCCACCACCTCGGTGGCCTGCGCGTACCGCTCCTCCTCCATGAGGGCGACGTAGTGCGCGTACACCTCGCGGATCTGCTCCCGCAGCGCCTCCCGTTCGGCCGCGGGCACGGCGGGCGGCGCGTCCGGCACCGCGGCGGCCCCGGCGGACCGCGCGCCCGCGGTGCCGGTGCGCGACCGGGGTGCGTACGGACGCCGGAAGATCCCGGTCGGGTCGGGCGCCCCCGCGGGACCCGCCTCCCTGGGCGCGGACTCCTCCCCGGGTGCCGGCAGGAACGGCCGCAGCCGTTCGTACACCTCCTGCACGTCCACCGGACGCGCCTCGGGCGCCTTGCGCAGCAGGTGCAGGACGAGTTCCTCCAGGGCCTCCGGGACGTCGGCGCGCAGCTGCCGCAGGGATGTCGGGGCCGCGTTGACGTGCTGCGTCATCAGCTGCCACTCGCTGTCCCCGGCGAACGGCGGCCGCCCGCAGAGCAGTTCGTGCAGGACGCAGCCCAGCGCGTACAGGTCGGTGCGGGGGGTGACCCGGGCGCCCCGCACCTGCTCCGGCGCCATGTACTGGTACGTGCCGATGGGGCTGCCCGTCGCCGTCAGCTTGGTGACGTCGGTGCGCAGGATGGCCGCGATGCCGAAGTCCAGCACCTTCACCGTGCCGTCCCGGGCCACCAGGATGTTGCTCGGCTTGAGGTCCCGGTGCACCACGGGCACCTCGTGCGCGTGCGACAGCACCGTGGCGACCTGCGCGGCCACGGCCACCGCCCAGCTGACCGGCAGGAGTTCGCCCGGGTGCATGTACGCGGTCAGCGGGACGCCGTCCACCAGCTCCATCACCAGGAACAGCTGGTCGTACGACTCGTCCAGCACCGCGTCGTACACCTGCGGCACGCCCGGATGCTGGATCCGCGCGGTGACCCGCGCCTCCCGCCGGAACCGCTTCTCGAACTCCTCCGCCAACTGCGGCGACGTCACCGCCTGCGGACGCACCAGCTTCACGGCGACGGGCCGGTCCAGCACGGCGTCGAAACCACGCCACACGTCCCCCATGCCGCCGTGACTGAGGGGTTCGAGCAGGTCGTACCGATCCGCGATCCGTCGTGTGTCGTCCGGCACGTGGTCCCGCCCCGCCCCTCGTCCTCGCCCGTCGAGCGCCCGATGTGATGCAGGGGCATCCTGGCCGGTAAGCGACGGAAGAGTCCAGTGGGGGCGGGCGAGGGAGCGGTCTACGGGAGCGGGGGCGGTGAGATCAGGCCAGGCGCCGCGCACTGCGCCCAGACCGTCTTGCCGGGGCCGCCCGAACGGCGCGGGCAGCACCCCCACCGGTCGGCCAACGCCGCGACGAGCAGCAGCCCGCGTCCTTCCTCGCCGTCGGCCGGAGGCGAGGACGGAGGCGCCGGCAGACGTTCCCCATGGGTGTCGCTCACCTCGATGCGTACGGTTCCGGTCGCGGTGTCGGCCGTCAGCAGCAGGTGGAAGTCACGGCCGGCCACGTGCCCGTGCCGTACGGCGTTGGCGCACAGTTCGGCCGCGACGAGTGTGACGACGTCGTGCGCGTCGCTGCCGTACGGGATGCCCCAGGCGTCGAGGCGGTGCCCGCACAGCCGTCTGGCGAGACGGGCGCCACGCGGGGTGGAGCTGAAGCGCATCGTGAACTGATGTGCCGTGAGGGGTGATCGTGTTGCGGTCATGCACGTACGGTGGCGCTTCGTGGCACAGCGTGACCAGTGGTGACGCGCTGCTTCCGGTGATTGGTACGGGGCGGGCGCGGATGTTGTACGGGGCGGTACCCGATGGCAGCTTTGCTGCGGTGGCTGTTCCGCATTCCACTGCGGGGGGCCCGGGCCGAGGCCCCACTGCCTGGGAACTCCTGTGCCACGAACCCCGTGTGCCTCCGCGACTTCGGGGTAGTCGGATCGTGTCCGACACTTGACTACAGTATTTGAACTCAAGCCCGCTGGCGGGCGGTGAAATCCCGCAGCAGTAAGGGTATTGACTTCGATATGTGAAGTCATTCTCTCTGCGGCGTTGCTTTTGCCTTCAGGTTTCACCTGGAAGGGCCGACCCCACCCCGGTAGCGTCGCCGGGGCGCCCGAGGAGCACACGTGACCAGCACAGAGCAGGCCCCCGGGCCAGGAGCCGGTACGGCTCATCCCGAACATCTCGGGCACGTCATCTTCATCGCGGCGTCGGCCGCCATGGGCGGTTTCCTCTTCGGTTACGACAGCTCCGTGATCAACGGCGCCGTCGAGGCCATCCGGAGCCGCTACGGCATCGGATCCGCGGAGCTGGCCCAGGTCATCGCCATCGCCCTGATCGGCTGCGCCGTCGGCGCCGCGACCGCGGGCCGCATAGCCGACCGCATCGGCCGCATCCGGTGCATGCAGATCGCCGCGACCCTGTTCGCCGCCAGCGCCATCGGCTCGGCCCTGCCCTTCGCCCTGTGGGACCTCGCCTTCTGGCGCATCGTCGGCGGCTTCGCCATCGGCATGGCCTCCGTCATCGGCCCGGCCTACATCGCCGAGGTCTCCCCGCCCGCCTACCGCGGCCGCCTCGGCTCCTTCCAGCAGGCCGCGATCGTCGTCGGTATCGCCACCTCCCAGCTGATCAACTGGGGTCTGCTCCACGCCGCCGGCGGCGACCAGCGCGGTGAGCTGCTGGGCCTGGAGGCCTGGCAGGTCATGCTGGGCGTGATGGTCGTCCCGGCCGTGCTGTACGGACTGCTCTCCTTCGTCATTCCCGAGTCCCCGCGCTTCCTGCTCTCCGTCGGCCGCCGCGAGCGCGCCCGCGAGATCCTCGCCGAGGTCGAGGGCAAGGGCGTCGACCTCGACGCCCGCGTGGCCGAGATCGAGCACGCCATGAAGCGCGAGCACAAGTCCACCTTCAAGGACCTGCTCGGCAACAGCTTCCTCTTCAAGCGGATCGTCTGGATCGGCATCGGCCTGTCCGCGTTCCAGCAGTTCGTCGGCATCAACGTCGCGTTCTACTACTCCGCGACGCTGTGGCAGTCGGTCGGCATCAACCCGACGGACTCGTTCCTCTACTCGTTCACGACATCGATCATCAACATCATCGGCACCGTGATCGCGATGATCTTCGTGGACCGCATCGGCCGCAGGCCGCTCGCGCTCATCGGCTCCTCCGGCATGGTCGTCGGCCTGGCCCTGGAGGCCTGGGCGTTCTCGCACCCGTTGGTCGACGGCAAGCTGCCGGCCACCCAGGGCCTGGTCGCCCTGGTCGCCGCCCACCTCTTCGTCCTCTTCTTCGCCCTGTCCTGGGGTGTGGTCGTCTGGGTGCTGCTCGGCGAGATGTTCCCGAACAAGATCCGCGCCGCCGCCCTGGGCGTGGCCGCCTCCGCCCAGTGGATCGCCAACTGGATGATCACCGTGAGCTTCCCGTCGCTGGCCGACTGGAACCTCTCCGGCACCTATCTGATCTACACGTTCTTCGCGGCGCTCTCCATCCCGTTCGTCCTGAAGTTCGTCAAGGAGACGAAGGGCAAGGCGCTGGAGGAGATGGGGTGACCCCCGGCACAGTCCCGAGGAGAGGGGCCCAGGTCCCCGCCGCCCTCCCCTCGTCCCGTCCGCCGCCCCGCTCGGTCACCGCCCGAGCGGGGCGGCGGTTTCCGTACGCCACCGCACCCCGTACGTCACCGGACGAGAACACCGCCGCCGATCCCCAGGGCTCGCAGAGCGGCTTCCTCGCTGACCCGCGCCGGAGCCGGCTCTGCTCCCCGTGCTCCTCGGCCGTCCGCGGGTGCCCGGTGCCGAAGGCGATCGGATCGAGAGGGGCGCGCAGCAGAGCGATCTCGCGCAGGAAGCCCGGCACCTGGTCCGCCTCGACCTCCAGATTCCTGCCGGCCGGCACGGGGGCAGAAGACCCGGTCGCCGATGACGGTCACGCGCACGTCGCCGGTCTTGTCGATCCGCTGCTGGAAGAGGTGGGCGGTGCCGGTCACCGTGTCGTCGATCTCGTCGGCGGTGACCTCGCGCACCTCGACCGTGCAGGAGACGCCGTCGATCCGGTACAGCGGCGTGGACAGCGGCTTGTAGATCACCGGGCCGTGGGTCTCGGCGAAGGCGCGTGCGGCGAGCGGGCAGGAGGTGATCGTCGTGGGTGGCAGACGGAATCCGCACGCGGCCGCGGCGGCGAGCCCGGCAGGCTTGAACTCGGCGTCGCCGATGCGGTGCGGGTGGTTGACGTACCGGCAGCCGGGCAGCGACGCCATCACCCCGCCGAGGCCGTAGCGGGCCTGGGTGAGGGCGAAGCGCTCGGTCTGGGGGTCGAGGTGGGGGAAGGTGAACCCGGAGGGCCTGCGGTAGCACAGGGAGCGGACGCGGGACAGGTCCGCCGTGCGCGTGGGCGTGGTCAGCGTGCCTTCGATCCCGTGCGCCGTGAGGGTGGCCGCGAACGACAGGGTGCCGGGGAAGTCCCCGGAGTCGACCGCACGACCGGGACGCTCCGGCGGTGCAGTTCGTGGATCACCAGGTCGGTCGTGGGGTCGTCCAGGTTGGTGACGACCAGAACCGGGCTGGTGTCGGTCACTGGTCGGTGTCGTTTCCGCTGTCCTGGGCGCCGCCACCGCTGCCGCCGGGCCTCGACCCGTCGGAGGGGTTGCCGGTGTTGGTGGCGGGCCGGGTGCCGGTGCTGGTCTCGTGGCCGGGCATCTCCATGACCTGTCCGGCGGCGTCGAGGTAGCGGCCGGTCTGGGTGGCCGGGTCCAGCTCGACGCGGGCGTACGAGGGAGCGAGGGCGGGGTACGGCGCCATGCGGCGCAGCCCCCACGGCGCGGGCGTGCTGATGCCGTCGGGCAGCGGTGTCCCGGTGGGGAGCCGGTCGGAGTGGGCGAACATCGGTGCCTCCTGGTGGGCGGGAAGGTCGTGGTGGCGTGGGTTCTTCCGGGCGCCGGCTGCCGGCCCGCGGCGCGGCTCCGGTTCAGCCGCGGCGGGAAACGTTCACCGTCAGGGGTGGTCGTGCTGCGGTCATGCACTCACAGTGGCGTGCCGTGGCCTAGCGTGACCAGTGGTGACGCGCCGACGCGAACCCTTCGTACGCGGCGGCACACGACGGTGTACGAAGCGGTATGGAACGGCCGGAAACGGCACGGGGAGAGGCGCGGGACATGACGAGCGTGCGGGACGAAGAGGCGGGCCAGGGGCAGGCGGCGGTACCGGTGCCAGTGCAGGGCGGCCAGGGGCAGGGGAGCGGGAACCGGAGGCCCGGGGACGAGCCGGGGGCGGGGGTCGTCACCGCGTTCGGACGGCAGTTGAAGCTGCTGCGCATCCGGGCGGGCCTGGAACGACCGGAGTTCGGCAAGCGGATGGGCTACTCGCCCGAGACGGTGGCCTCCATCGAGCAGGGGCGGCGGATTCCGCAGGCGGGGTTCATCGAGAAGGCGGATGAGGTGTTGGGGGCGGGAGGCGTGCTCAGCGCCTTGAAGGAGGAGGTGGCTCGGGCTCAGTACCCCGCCTACTTCCGGGACGCGGCTTGTATGGAGGCCAAGGCCGTCGGCTTGCGTGTCTATGCGGTGTTCGCTGTGCCAGGCCTGTTGCAGACAGAGGATTACGCTCGGGCGGTCTTCCAGATGCAGCGTCCGTTGCTTGATGACGAGGTTATTGAGCAACGGCTGGAGGCTCGCCTGGCGCGACAGTCGATCTTTGAGCGGCGTCATGCACCGCTGATGAGCTTCGTGATCGAGGAAGCGGTCCTGCGGAGGCCGATCGGTGGTCGCAAGGTCATGCGCGAGGCACTGGAACAGGTTCTCCTCACCGCCCAGTTGAGGCACGTGGAGGTTCAGGTCATGCCGACGGACCGGGAGGACAACGCCGCGTTGGGCGGACCCTTCACGCTGATCGATATGGACAAACGCCAGCGCATCGCGTACGCAGAAGTACAGGACGACAGTCGGCTGTATATGGATGCGACAAGGGTGCACGAACTCGAAGCCCGGTATGGCATCCTCCGATCACAGGCGCTGACGCCGACTGAGTCGTCCGCGTTCATCGAGCTACTGATGGGAGAGTCATGAGCGTTCGCATCGCGCACGCCGTGCCAGAAGCCGCCTGGTTCAAGAGCAGCTACAGCACAGGCGGCGGTGGTGAATGCGTCGAGGTCGCCGCGACCACTGAAGCTGTCCTCATCCGGGACTCGAAGCAGCCTGCGGCGGCCCGCCTTGCCGTCGGTGCCGATGCCTGGGCCAGCTTTGTGCAGATGGCTGCCGGGCGCTGACCCGCTGCGGATGGACGAAGGAAGGGGTCCGGCGTGCACGCCGGACCCCTTCCTTCGCTTCAGGTCTCAGAAGTCGTCCAGACCTTCCTCGCTGCGGATCATCCGCCAGGCCGCGCGGCGAGCGCTGCGGTCCAGGTTGGACTTGAATTCGCGGTCGACGCCGAAGTAGCGCTTGCCGAGGGTGTCGATGGTGGACACGTGGTCCATCATGTTCTCCTCGAACTTCTTGTCGAAGACGATCCCGAAGTTGGCCTCGTCGTTGACGCAGGCGGCGGCGCGGACCTTCGGGTCCTCGCTGGTGAGGTTGATGACGGGCAGAAGGTCCGTCTCGGTGAAGTCCGTGCCGAACTTGGCGTTGAACTTGTCGATCAGTTCGGACAGCAGGGACTTCTCGTCGCCCTTGGCCCCGCCCACGCCGTCACCGAAGCCCTTGAGTTCGGCGGCACCCTCGGGCGTGAGGGCCACGTCGTGCTCGCCGGTCTTCTCGACGCGCAGGTGGCTCAGGTCCACCTCGCCTATGTCGACGCCGCCGTCGGCCCGGCGGGGGAGACGGTTGAGGAGGTAGCGGCCGTAGAGGTGCAGCCGCTCCAACTCGGGGTCGTGGTACGGCACGATCTGCGCGAGGAAGCCGTACTTGCGGACGTAGTCGTTGAGATGGGCGCGGAACTCCTCCGCCGTCTCGACGTCGTCGTCCTCCTCGCTGTCCATCAGTACGGTGAAGCGTGTGACGGCGGGGGAGAGGAGCCGGTACAACTCGGCGTGCAGCTTCTCCCACTTGGCCTGGGAGCCGCCCGCCTTCTCCTTCGCCTCGAAGTAGGCCTGGGCGAACTCGTCCATGTCCTGCTCCGAGATGATCGGCGCGGACATGACCCGGCTCTGGGCCGTGTAGAGGAGGTTCGGGTCGGAGGGAAGGGTGTGCGCCTCCTCGAAGTACGGGCGGAACGCCTCCTGGATGTCCTCGGCCTCGTTGACGAAGTCCAGGACGGCGAGGTCGGCCTGCGCCTTGCGGTCGGCGGTGCGGTTGAGGCGGGAAAGGGTCTGCACGGCGGCGATGCCGGTCAGCGTCTTGTTGACGTACATGGTGGTGAGGAGCGGCTGGTCGAAGCCGGTCTGGTACTTCTCGGCGACGACCAGGATCCGGTACTCCTGCTGCCCCTTGCCGCCGGCCTTCGCGGCCTTGTCGTCGGCGCGGGTGTATGCGAACGCCTTCGGCAGCCCGCTCTCGGACAGCCCGCCGTTCTCCTTGCTCTCGGTGGTCTCCTCACCGTTGACGGTGAGGGAGCCGGAGAAGGCGACGAGCACGCCGAGGTCCGGGTACTTGGTGTCGTACTCGCGGTCCTTGATGTAACTCCAGATGGCGCGGGCCATCTGCACGGCGGAGTGCCGGGAGGCGGTGACCACCATCGACTTGGCCCGTCCGCCGAGCCGGCCGCGGGTGTGGGCGACGAAGTGCTCCACGATCACCTGCGCGTGCTGCGAGACCGTGTGCTCGTGCATGAGCGCGAACCGGGCGAGCAGGCTGTTCGCCTTGGAGGGGTCGACCTCCTTCTCGTCGCGGTTCAGGTTCGCGAGCTTCCAGTAGGTGTTGTACGTGACGTAGTTGCGCAACGGGTCGAGGATGAAGCCTTCCTCGATGGCCTGGCGCATGGAGTACGTGTGGAAGGGGCGGTAGACGGACTCGCCGTTCTCCGTGCCCTCCGTGCCGAAGAGTTCGAGGGTCTTCGCCTTCGGGGTGGCGGTGAAGGCGAAGTAGGAGAGGTTTGCGGCCTGCGAGCGCTCCACCGCCTTCGCCTTCAGCTTGGCGTCCACGGTGAGCGTGGTCGCGCCCTCGTCGTCCGTGTCGGCGTCCAGACCGAGGTCCCGCAGGGCGGACTTCACGGCGGTGGCGGCGTCGCCGGACTGTGAGGAGTGCGCCTCGTCGACGACGATCGCGAAGCGACTGCCCTTGATCTCGGTCGGGTTGCGCTTGACGTAGTCGAGCAGGGCGGGGAATGAGTGCAACGTGACGGTGACGATCTTGCCAGTGTCCCGGGAGAGGGCGCGGGCGAGCTGTTCGCTCTTCGCGCCGTGCTTCTCGTCGACCTTCACGACCAGGCCTTCGGTCTGCGAGAAGTTGCCTACTGTTTCCCGGAGTTGGGCGTCCAGGTTGCGGCGGTCGGTGATGACGATGACCTTGTCGAAGACCGGTTCGCCGGGCGTGATGCGGCCGTCCGCGAGCGCCTCGGTGTCCAGGACGCGTGGGTCCGTATCGGCGTGCAGGTCGCTCAGGCGGTGGGTCAGCCAGCCGATGGTATTCGACTTGCCGGAGCCGGCGGAGGCCATGACGAGGTAGTTCTGCCCGGCGCCGTGTGTGGCCGCGTGCGCGGTCAGCTTCTTGACCACGTCCCACTGGTGGAAGCGCGGGAAGATCGTCGACTTGGTGGTACCGCCACCGGGCGTCTTGCGCTTCTGCTGGTGCACGAAACGCTGGAGGAGGTCGAGCCAGTTGTCCCGCTGCCAGACGTGTTCCCAGAGGTACGACGTGGCGTATGTGCCGTGGGCTGTGGGCGCGGGGTTGCCGGCGCCGCCGGGCTGACCGGGTCCGTTGGAGCCGGTGTTGAAGGGCAGGAACTGGGTGCTCTTACCGCGCAGTTGCGTGGTGACGAAGACCAGATCCGGGTCCACGGCGAAGTTCGCGATGACCCGACGGGTGAAGATCAGCTCGGTCGGGTCGCGGTCGATCCGGTACTGCTCCTTGGCCTGATCGACGCCCTGCCCGGTGAGCGGGTTCTTCAACTCGGCCGTGGCGACCGGGATGCCGTTGAGGAACAGGGTCAGGTCGAGGCGGTGCCCCCAGTCGGCCTGCTTGGTGGCGTAGGGGAGTTCCCGGACGACGGTGAGGCGGTTGGCCCGGTAGCCGTTGAGGACGGAGGGGGCGGAGATGAGGTTGGGCTTGAAGTAGGCGACGCGGAGGCGAACTCCGCGGTCCTTGACGCCGTTGCGGAGGACGTGGAGGAGCCCGTCATCGGCGATGGCCCGGTCGAGGCGCTGGGCGAACCCGCGTTGTGCCTCGTTGGGGTTGCCGCCGTAGACGGTGAGAAGGTCATCCCACTCATCGGGCTGGGTCGCTCCGATGAAGGTGAACAACTCGTTGGTGTCGAGCGCGAGATCGGCCTGGTAGTCGTTCGGGCTCGTCTCCCGCCACCCTCGCTCGCAGAGCGCCGCAACAATGGCAGCCCCGAAGGACGACTCGTCGTGCACGGGGCTCATACGGCAACTCCTTCGGTCACGTTGCGCCCGCTGGCGGTGGATACGTCGAATTGGCCGGTTACGGCGGCGGCAATGAGGGCTTGGCGGCGTTCAGCCAGCAGACGCGACTGTGCCAAAAAGGCTCTGTTCAGGTTGGCGAACCGCTGTTGAATGACTCGGACCTCACGCAGCAGAATGTCCTGAGCTGTCAACGATGCAGGCCAAGTCAACTTGAAGTTGGAAAGATCTTCCATTCCAAGAGTTGGCTGAGCTGTGTCGGAACTTGTGGCTTTTGTGGCCTGGTACGTGAATTTCGGGGTGGTTAGCCATGCGGCGATGAGCTCTGCTGAAACATCGCTGCGTGGGCGGAGCGACGCCACAGCGCGAGCGATATTCGCTCCTTCCAGTTCTGGTGGCACGATGGCAGAGCGGCCCATGGTCCCCACAACACTTAGAAGCACATCGCCGGTTCGAGTGACTGTGCGTGAGTACTGGGCTGAGAGGTCGTGAGGAATCTGTCGCAACGACGCGGCGCGTCCAGAGAGGTCGAGGAGGTCATTCACTCGGATGAAACGCACGCCATCGCCATCGATGAATTGAGGAACCAAGACGCCATAGCGAGGCCTTGAAGCCAGCAGGTATTTCAGGCGGGTCGATTCGTAGCCATCCTGGCTGAAAGCTGCATCCAGTGATGAAGCGCGCCTTTTGTCTACTAGATATAGTTGGCGGCTACGCAGCATCATGAGCTGGTCGATGCTGGCGGTCTCGGTGTCGAGGAAGTCGGCGATGTGGCGCTGCGAATCGATACTCAGGGACGGAAATGGAAGGTGCCCTACGTCTTCAGCTGTTACGGCTTTATATGTAGTTCCTGTGGATACTGCATCGAGTCGTGGTCGTTGGGTGTGGAGCCACCACCATAGAAACCTTGAGTCACATTGCTGGGCCCTGATTGCGCAGAGTCCCCGGCCGATTCCGTAGTCTTGGTTGGCGATATTGAGGGCGCCCACAGGGGCTCTCACAGAAAGAAGGGCGTCTCCTTTTTGTGCCCGTTTTGATGCTGTGTCACATTCCAGGCGTGGCTCAGGGCTGAAATCTTTAAATTCGGCGTTTCCTTGCAGGAACGGGAGCCCACGGGCAATGGTAGTGACCTCACTTGACGGCGGGGACTGCCCAGCGGAGATATGAGCTACGTACTTGAGTGGGATAGTCATTCCGTTACCTCCCTCAGCAATCCCTGAATCTCATCCTCCAGCGCCTTTAGTTCTGCATCGATCTCCGTCAGCGGCCGCGGTGGCACGTACACATAAAAGTGTTGCGTGAACGGAATCTCGTATCCGACTCTCGTTTTGCTATGGTCGATCCATGCGTCCGGTACATGCGGTTGGACCTCCCGCTCCAGGTACTCCTCGACGTCCTCGCCCAGCGGCACGTTCTCGTAGTCCCGCAGTTCCGAATCAGGCTCTGGCTTGCCCTTCACGAGTTGGACCTCGCCCTCCGGGTCCCGCACCCCCACCGCGTCGCGCAGCGCCTTCAGGAACGGTGCGCCCGACGGCCACGTGAAGCCGGCCTGGATCACCGCATCCTTCAGGGCCAGCCAGGCGTCCGCCTTCTTGGCCCAGCTGCTGCCCTTCAGCTCCTGGAAGGCTTCCAGTATCGGCGAAGCCTGCGGAGCCTTCTGGAAGGCCTTAGAGGTCGCGCGGATAGGCGGGAGTTCTGTCCGACGGCGCTGGCTTGGCCGGGCGTGACGGGGGACAGGGACTGGGTGTGGTGCGGGGGTGGCTGGTAGGTCTGCGGCGGAGTGACGTCAAAGGATCACTTGCCGTCGGCTCCGGTAGCATCGGCGGCATGTCTGGTGCTTCGTGCGCGGCTTGTGCCGCGGTGACGAGGACGCTCCGCTAGCGGCGGGGCGTTCGTCTCACTTCTGTTGAACGTTCTGCTGCTTCGTGGTTGAACCGGAGCGGCGCGTTCGTGCTGCTCGGAACTTCTTCTGGGCAACGGAGCACTCGGTGTTTTCAGGCATTCTCTCTTCGCGCCGGGACGGATCGTCCCCGGTGCGTGCGTGGCTGGTGCTGTGCTGCATGGCCATGCTGCAGTTCTTCATTGCGGTGGACGTGACCGTGGTCAACGTCGCCCTGCCCTCGATCGGCGCCGACTTCGGGGTCGACGGGCACGCCCTGGTCTGGGTCGTGGTCGGGTACACGATCACCGGCGGCGGGCTGCTGATGCTCGGCGGCCGACTGGGCGACGTGCTCGGCAGGCGCCGCATCCTCCTGCTCGGCACCACGCTCTTCGGTGCCGCGTCCTTGCTGGCCGGGCTCGCGCCGTCCTTCGCCGTGCTGGTGACGGCCCGGCTGCTGCAGGGTGCCGGGGAAGCGATCGCGCTTCCGGCGGCGATGGCGGTGATCGTGCTCATGTTCCCCGAGGGGCCGCGCAGGTCGCGGGCGCTGGGCGTGTGGGCGGCCGTCGCGAGCTGTGGCCTCGTCCTCGGGTTCGTGGTCTCCGGGATCATCACCGAGCTGCTCGGCTGGCGGTGGATCTTCCTGGTGTCCGTGCCGTTCATCCTGGTCGTGCTTGCTGCTGCGGCCATTCTCGTGCCGAGCGAACGGCCCGCCGAGCCCGCACCGCTGGACCTTCCCGGTTCGCTCCTGCTGGTCGCGGCCCCGCTGCTGTTCACCCTCGGGGTCGTCGAGGCGGGACAGGCGGACGGCACGTTGCCCTGGCTGCCGCCGGCGGCGCTGGCCGGCGCGGTGGCAGCCGGAGCCCTGTTCGTCGGGGTCGAGCGCCGTTCACGGAACCCGCTCGTGCCGCTGCGGTTCTTCCGCAACCGGCCGCGCGTCCTGGCCAACCTCGCCACCGCTCTGCTGAGCGCGGCACTGTCCACCTCGTTCCTGCTGTTCACCTACTACCTGCAGGACCGGTCGGGCGCCGGCCCGCTCCAGGCCGGTCTGACGATGCTGCCCCTGGCGGTGTCCCTGATCGCGGCCTCGGTGCTGGTTCCCCGGCTGCTCGGACGGTGGGGCGCCCGGGCCTGTGTCCTGGCCGGGATCGGCTTCACCGTGCTGGCGATGGCCGCCATCGCTCTGGTCTCCTCCCTCGGGGCCACCGGCCCGGCGATGATTCCGGCCATGACGCTCATCGCGGCCGGGATGGGGTTCGGGATCGTCGGACTGCAGTACGTCGCGGTGACCGGCGTGACCGAGGACGACGCCGGCATCGCCTCCGGCGTCCAGCGAGCCGCCGACCAACTGGGCGGTTCCACCGGGATCACGCTCTACGTCGGCATCGGGTTCGCTCCCGCCCTGGACGGCACCGACCCGTTCCTCGCCAGCAGCCTCCTGGCCGTCGCCGGGCTCGCCGCGGCCGGGTGCGTCACCTGGCGGATCTCCCTGCCCGCCACGGTGACGGAGGAAACGCTCGGGTGATCTTGGGCAGGGCTGCGCCCGGCCGGGCCGCCGGCTGGGCGCAGCCCTGGAAACAACAGGTCCACGATCACTACCGGTCAAGCAGAAGGTCACGTGCCCGTCCTGCCTTCCTCCATCACCGCCCCTCTGTGGGAGCAGTTCCACGCGCTGATCCCGCGCCGCCAGGTCGTTCATCCGCTGGGCTGTCATCGGCCCCGCGTCCCGGACAGGGTCGTGTTCGACAAGCTCCTGGCCCGGCTCGTGCTGGGCGGCACCTACCAGCAGCACGCCGACCATCAGGTCTCCGCGACCACGCTGCGGTCCCGGCGGGACGAGTGGATCGCCGCAGGAGTCTTCGAAGCCCTGCACCAGGCCGCGCTGGAGGCCTATGACCAGGCCATCGGCCTGGACCTGGATAACCTCGCCGTGGACGGGTGCATCGTGAAAGCCCCCGGCGGCGGAGAGAACACCGGCCCCTCGCCTGTGGACCGCGGGAAATCGGGGACCAAACGGTCGCTGCTGGTCGAAGGCGGCGGGCTCCCGATCGGGTGCGCGCTTGCCGGCGCCCACCGGCACGACTCGCCGCTGTTACGCCCCACCCTGGAGACCCTTGGGCGCTTCGGCTTCCATCTGCCCGACCGGATCACGGTGCACCTGGACTCGGGCTACGACTCACGCGTGACCCGCAACCTGCTGACCGAGCTGGGCTGCGGATGGCAGATCATCCCAAAGGGCGCGTTCCTGCCGATCAACCACACCCGCCGGTGGGTTGTCGAACGGACGAACTCCTGGCACACACGGGGCTTCAAGTCGCTGGCGATCGTCACGGACCGGCGTGCGGTGGTGCAGGCCGCGTGGGTAGCGCTCGCCAGCGCGGTCATCGTGATCCGGCGCCTGATCCGCAAAGCATGGACGGCCTACCGATGGGACACACGGACCGCCCGCCGCCCGTGACCTATCCGCGCGAACTCTTAGACGCCTCCAGGGCCGCCAGCGTCTCCTCCGTCAGCTCGAACCGCAGCTTCAGTGGACGCTCGACGGTGATGCGCTGGTACCCGAACGCCGTGTTGTCGAAGACCTTCACCTTGCCGTGGAGCGGGTGCTCCGCGTCTGTAGCCGCCTCTAGTGCCTCGCCGTACAGCTTGACCACGGTCGCGATGTGGTTAGGCGTGCCGTTTGTTCCGTCGCCCAGTCGCTTGCGTTTGTCACCCAGGGACTTCGGCATCTTGCTCCACTGGTCGCGTGCGTCCAGCAGGACGACCTTGCCCTTGTGGTCGGGGCTCTTGCGGTTGGTCAGGATCCAGAAGTACGTCGAGATGCCGGTGTTGTAGAAGAGCTGGTCCGGCAGGGCGACGATGCCCTCGAGCCAGTCGTTCTCCAGGATCCAGCGGCGGATCTCCGACTCGCCCGAGCCCGCCCCACCCGAGAAGAGCGGGGAGCCGTTGAAGACGATCGCGATGCGCGAGCCACCCCCGCCGTTGACGTCCACCGGCTTCATCTTGGAGATCATGTGCTGGAGGAACAGCAGGGAGCCGTCGTTGATACGCGGCAGCCCCGCACCGAACCGGCCGGTGTCGCCGAGTGTCTCGTGCTCCCGCTCCACTTCCGCTTTCACCTTCTTCCACTCCACGCCGAACGGCGGGTTGGCCAGCAGGTAGTCGAAGGTCTGGCGGGCGTGGCCGTCGTCGGAGAAGGAGTTGCCGAAGGCGATGTTCTCCGGGTCCTGGCCCTTGATCATGAGGTCGGACCGGCAGATCGCCCAGGACTCGGGGTTGAGCTCCTGCCCGTACACCTCCACCGTGGCGTCGGGGTTGAGTTCCTTGATCAGGTCGTCCGTCGCCGAGAGCATGCCGCCTGTGCCGCAGGCCGGGTCCATGACCGTACGGACGACGCCCGGGAGTTGGAGGCCGTCGCCGTCCGGGGCGACCAGGAGCCGCACCATGAGCTGGATGACCTCGCGGGGCGTGAAGTGCTCACCGGCCGTCTCGTTGGACTGCTCCGCGAAGCGGCGGATCAGCTCCTCGAAGATGTAGCCCATGTTGTGGTTGGGCACGGTCTCGGGGCGCAGGTCCAAGTCCGTGAACTTGCCGATGACCTGGTAGAGCAGTCCGGCACTGTCCAGCCGCTTGATCTGCTGCGCGAACTCGAACCGGTCCAGCACTCCCCGCGCGTTGTCGGAGAAGGCTCCGACATACACCTGGAGGTTCTGCGCCGCGTTCTGCGGGTCCGCGGCGATCTTCTTCAGGGTCAGGCTCGACCGGTTGTAGAAGGAGTGCCCCGACGCCCGCCGCAGGAAGCGGTCCGGGTCGATCCCGCTCTCCTTGTGCTGCTCCGCGATCTCCGCGACCTTCTCACGCGTCGGATCGAGCACGCACTCCAGTCGCCGCAGCACCGTGAACGGCAGGATGACCTTGCCGTAGTCGGACTGCTTGTAGTCCCCCCGCAGGAGGTCGGCGACGGACCACGCGTGGTTCGCCAACTCCGTGTGCTTGCTGCTGTTCAAGTGGATCCCCGGGTTCCTTCCGAAATGTCCCGACCCCACCGCCCGAGCCGAGCCTGGTCGACCGGCAGGCCGGGGCGGTCCGACAAGTGTGGTCCATGGATGAAGCGCTGTGTGGCTAATGGGGTGAATCGTCGCCCTGGCCGCGTGCGTCCGGCGCCTCCCCCGAGGGCAGCAGCTGCCCGCCCGTGAGCCCGCCCGCCAGCAGCCGTGCCGTCTCCTCCGCCAGCCGGGTCGCCCGCTGCGCCTCCGCCCGCAGCTCGTGGACGCGGCGGAACGCCTCCCCGTACCGGCGCTGCTCCTCCAGGGGTAGCAGCGGTACGCGCAGCCGACCGGGGCTGACGTTCAGCACCGTGCTGCCGGTGGACGCGCCCGCGATGTTGTCCTCGGCGCCCAGGAAGCCGGCCAGGAACCAGGGGTCCAGGCGGGCCGGGTCGGGTCGGAACAGGTGGACGTGGCCGAGCAGTGCGCCGGCGTCCTCCTCGTCCGCGACCCGGGCCATCGGGCCGTCCCCGCTCGCGACCGCCCGCACGAGGACGTCCCCGACGGTGATCACGGGCGCCGTGTCGTCGTACGGCCCCGTCGGATTTCCTGAAGGGCCCGACCCGGACGCGATGTCCGAGCCGGTGAGTGCCGCCCGCGTCTCGGGCCGTTCGTCCCCGCCGGTCCCGCTGCTCGCGGCCTGCGCCCGGGTGCGTACGGTGTCCGGCACCGTCCGCAGCACCGTCAGCGCACCGCCGCGCGCCAGGTCGGACACCGTCGCCGTACGCCACTGCCGGGCCGAGTCGCCCGCCGGGTCCCAGTCGTCGTAACCGGCGGCCCGGACCAGGGACTCGGCGGCCTCGACCAGGTTCCGGCGCGTGGCGTCGGCCTCCGCCGCCAGCTTCGCCGGGTCCACGTCGGCGCGTGAGGCGCGGACGAGACGGGTCGGCGTCAGGTCCACGGTCTCGTCCAGCAGGTCGACGACATCGACCGCGCGGGCGACGCCGGGCTCGCCCTCGAAGGCGTCCGGGTCCCGGGTGAAGGCGTGCCAGGCGTCCAGCGCCTGTGCGGTGATCCGCTCCCAGTCCAGCGAGGCGGACCGGCTGCCGCCGCGGGTGCGCGGGCCCGTCCGGGCGTCCGCTTTCGCACCGGCCGTCTTCGCGCCGGCCGTCGTCTCGGCCGTGTCGACGAACAGCACCGACTTGCCCGCCGCGCCGCCCGGTTCGGGCCGTCGCAGGACCCAGATCTGCAGGCCCACGTGGAACGGCACCGACGCGCCGACCGGCAGCGCCACCACCGCGCGCAGGGCGCCGCTGCGGACCAGTTCGGCCCGTACCCGGCGGCCCGAGGCGCGGCCGGCCGACGCGGGCGGCATGACCAGGACCGCGTGACCGCCGGGGGTCAGGTGGGCGAGGGCGTGCTGCACCCAGGCCAGTTCCGACTCGGCGCGGGCCGGCACGCCGTACGCCCAGCGCGGGTCGTACGCCAGCTCGTCGTGCCCCCAGTCCCGGACGCCGAACGGCGGGGTGCACAGCACCGCGTCGGCGTCCAGGCCGGGGAAGGCGTCCGCGCGCAGGCTGTCGGCGGCGCGCACGGTGACCGTGGCCTCCGGCGCCGCGAGCATCAGGCCCACCGCGCTGCGCCGCGCCTGCACGGGGAGCACGTCCTGGCCGTACAGCTCGGTCGCGCCCCGGCGGGCGGCGGCCTCCAGCAGGGTGCCGCTGCCGCAGGCCGGGTCGAGGACGCGGACGGGGGCGCCGGGGACGAGGCGCGCGAGGAGGTCGGCGAGCGGGTCCGGCGTGCCGTACGCGCCGCTCGCCGCGCTCTCCTCCAGCTCCCGCTCCGCGAGCACGCCCAGCGTGGCCGGGCCGCCCTCGTCCCGTACGCACGCGTACAGCGCGCGGAGCACAGCCGCGTCGGTGCCGGCGAAGCGCACGGCGCCCGCGCTCGGTACGGCGTCGGCGACGCTTGCCGCGTCGCGCTCCGCGCGGAGGGCGAGTTCCTCGTCCGGGAGCCGTGCCGCAGCCGTGAGCTGCTCCGGGGTGCGGCGGGCCGCCGCCAGGACGAGGAGCAGCAGGTCCGCCGTGCCGCCGTCGTCGCCGTCCGTGCTCGGGGGATTGAGGCGGAGGGTCGTGCGCAGCTCCTCGGCCGGGCTGGCCGCCGAGGCGTGGCCGCGCGAGGCGAGCCAGGCCCTGACCGTCTCCAGGTCGTACAGGGGGCTGCTCTCCGTGCCGCCGGACGGGTCGGGGAAGTCGTCGTACCGGCGACGCCAGTTGCTGACGGTGGCGCGCGTGACCCCGGCGATGCGGGAGATCTCGGCGGCGGTCACCTGCGCGGACGGCTGCTGGGGCATGACGGAAGACCTGGACCTCTCGTAGCGGACGTCAACAACCTACAGCACCCGTCAAGTCAGGTGTGGTGTTTGACAATGCTTTCCCGGCTCTGCTTCTCTGGTGACGCTTCCGCAGGGAGTGCTGCCGTGCAGCCCGGCCGCACGGTCCGTGCTTCCTGCGTGATCTCTCGCGTCCCACGCCTGTCCGAAACCCCGGGGGAGTCACCATGCGCCTGACCATGCCGACAGGTGTCGTCGAAGGAACCCAGCTCACCGTGATGCCGTTCCGCGACGAC